>SFHG01000006.1 GCA_004555765.1 Bacteroidales bacterium | reverse complement strand
GCTGGACGCCTATACCTTCTTGAACCCTTGGAAGGACTTGAAGTTCACGATCGGGCAGATGAGGGTACCTTTTACGATAGATGCACACCGGGGACCTCACCTTCAATACTTCCCGAACCGTTCTTTCATAGCCAAACAAGTGGGTAGTGTCCGGGATGTGGGCGCCACCGTGCGGTATGACTTGCCCTCCTCCTTCCCCATTATTTTTGAAGGCGGTCTCTTCAACGGCTCCGGCTTAACGAATCAGAACGACTTCTGGACTGAGCACATCAATTTCTCTGCAAAAGTCCAATTCTTCTTCCCGAAGGGTTTCAATCTAACCCTCTCGACGCAAAAGACGACACCCGGTATCGCCAAAGTTATGATGTATGATGCAGGCACCTACTGGGAGCAAGGTCCCTTCCATATCGAGGCGGAGTACCTTTATAAGCACTACGAAGACAATCTCTTCCCCGGAGTGCACAGCTATAACCTTTTCGGCGTCTATACGTTCGATCTTCCAAAAGGCCCTTTCCGCACCCTTTCCGCGCTGGCAAGATACGATTATATGGGAAATCACAGCGACGGCGTGCCGGACGAGACGGGTGCCCTCTTCCCCGGTGATGCCGAGCGTTCCCGTCTGACTGCGGGGCTTACCCTCTCTTTCCTGCACAACAGGCTGATAAGTAACATCCGGATCAACTTCGAGAAATACTTCTACACGCAGCCCGAACTTGCCCGGATTTCCGAAAAAGACAAGCTGGTGATAGAGTTTATGACCCACTTCTGATTCCCGGTTTATTTGTCGGATGTAAATAGGAGAGGTGCAGAGGAATTTTTCCCCCCTGCACCTCTCTATTTTCAGTGTGACCTTTGCACCGTAACTCTAAGCCCGAATGCCGAGACGCAATGCAGCAGGCGGGGTGCTATGATGCAAAGGTCGTCCTCCTTTAGATGCCTCCGGTCTCAGAGGAGGAGCCGGAAGTCGGTTCTTTGGACGGCTCTTTGGGTTCCGGAGTACCCGGGGTGCTGCCCGTGGTGGATCCTTCGGAGAGAAGGTCATTCATATCCCGCACGCCGATGCGGGCGAGTTTGCTTCTCATTTCCACGCTTGGCGTGTATTGAATCTTGGTCTTCAGAACATTCTTAGGCAGAAAGTCCTCTTTCTTTTCCGTGGATTTGCTCTTCAGGCGGATCGAAAGATTGCCCATTTCTCCGAGTTCGACGCCGAGTCCTTTTTCGAGGAAATTCATCGTCGAGATGCTGAGGACGTCAAGGACGGCACGCACGTCGGCACGGTGGAGCGTGGTGCGGTCGGCGATGTCTTCCGCAAGTTCCTTTATGGAGACTTTACCGACCTGTTTGGGCGCAGCATAGGCGCAAGTGGTGCGCTTGGCGTTAGGGAGGGTGTTCTTTTTCTCGATTACTCTGTAATGGATGGCCATAGTGTTTATTGTCTGTTTGTTAAGTTGGTAATAAGGTAGAAGGTAGTTTGCGAAAAGGTTTTTACTTCGTTTTGTTAGGGGCGGGATCGTCATCCTCAAAGAGTTTGCGGAGACGGTCGAGCAGTACCCTGTTGAAGAAGCTCTCTTTGCTGGTGAGTTGTCCTATGACGAACTCGATAGCGAGCCTCAGGAGGGTAGTCAGGTCAAAAGCAGTTTTACCGGTAAAGGTCTTCATGATAGTTGGCAGTTGGTAGTTAGTAGTTAGTAGTTAGTAGGAGGCACAGGGGCATGCCCTGTGCAAAGAGTGAGCGGTTAGAGACCGATTTATAGTTTGCGCGCGTCAAAGCACGGACACATTTTTGTCCATTCGTTACGTGAAATGTGACCGTCCCCGTTAAGATCCCGGCTGAGGTCCCGATGTCCGCAGACTTTCACTCTCGGCCAGAGCTCGCGCAGTCGTAGGAGCAGTTGCGCCATCATAATCTTCTGAGCCTGTGTCCTTGTGTCTTTGGCGTTTCCATGGCAGTCAAGACCGCCTTCGTAACAGATGCCTATGCTCCCCTCATTGTATCCGCGGACGTGTGCTCCGATGAGTGCAAGAGGTCTGAGGCTGTAGAGGTCGCCATCCCTCGTGATGTAGAAATGGTACCCTGCGTGCGAGAACCCTCTGTCGACGTGGTCTTGTATGAGCATCCTCGGCGTGTAGCTTTTGTCTTCACGGGTGGCGCTGCAGTGAATCACGACAAGCCTGATCGGTCTGCTTGTCTTCCTGATGTCCGAGTAATGCGTCACAAGCATCGCTTCCGGATAGGACTTTTCTGCTCCCTGCCTCTTCGGTTGCCTGTCCGTAGTCGGGAATGAGGCGGTTATGGTTTGTATCATATCGGGTGTTATGGAATATATTATGTGTGTATAAACTTACTATGCAAATTTATTCTTGTCGAAAGACTTTCTCTCAACTGACAATGCAAAGTTACGACTCTTGACGCCCGATTTGCAACCCGCTCTCTGACCCTAAAATCGGTTACGCAGGCTTATTTCGGGGTAAGATTTTGCGTTATAATCGGTTAGTGGTCTTAAAAGTGAGCTAACTTTTTACCTGATTATTTGCATAGTGTGTTTATAGAATAGAATATTCTCGCTATCTTTGCTCTTGTGAAAACGCCGACAGCGAAAGAAAAGGAGACACAGTCCACGGCCTGTGCAGAAGGTAGAATAAGAAAAAGGTGTCACAGACCACGGTAAAGAACTCGTAGAGGTCGCAGTCGTGGGAAAAGAGGGCATTAAACAAACATCACGGCTCCGTCAGAAGCCGAATATCACATCTCTCTGATTTTTATGGATAAAGCAGCAGCCAAAGAGCGTCTCAGTCAGGCTTTTGCCTACTTGCGCAAATACTCGCCAGACCTCACTCTCAGCGACCTCGCGCGCGAGACGAAACTTTCGCCCGCCACGGTGCGCAACGCTTTCGCACCCCATACGGGCTATCTTACGGTCTCTTTTCTGGAGACCTTTGCCTCTTCTTTCGCCCAAGTCTTTAATAGGGAGTGGGTGCTTACGGGAGAGCTGCCTGTACTCGTCCCCGACCCCGAGCTTCCCGACCCCGAGCTCTCGAGGCGTTGGCAGCGCGTCGCTTTTATCATGAAGCGGGAAAAGATGGATGCCTCCTCTTTCACCAAAAAGCTCGGTCTCTCAAGCCCGACCACCGTGATGCGCATTCAGAGGGGACTCACCAAGCCGCAGGACAAGACACTCGAGCTCATCCTAAAGCGCTTCCCCGACTATACGGACCGGTGGCTTTTCCTCGGTCTGGGCAAAGTGACGAAGTGGGACGTACCGGCGCGATCTTCCCGGTACGTACCCCGTGAAGAGGAAGACAGGGTCGCCTCCGGAGACGAGGATCCGAGGATGATGAGTAAGCTCCTGGCTCTCCTTTCGCAGAGCAAAGAGTCTACCGCCGGGGCGTATATGCCGAGAGAGAGCACCGGATATGAGGTGATGGACGACACCGCTTCCGCGGGCTCTTTTCGCGGTTTTGTCGAGACATTTCCGGACGAAGTCAAGACCCTTTACAATATCCCCATCGAGAAATTTCACTCCGGAGAGTACCGTCTCTTCAGAGTCAAAGGCGAGTCTATGGATGGTGGCGACATTATGGATCTCGCCAATGGCGACCTCGTCCTCGTGCGCAACGTGGACAGAACCTATTGGCGCGACGGACTACATCGGCACAACTGGCGCTATTTCGTCTTCGTTACGATAGACGACGGGATCGTCATCAAAGAAGTCGTCGACCAAGATCTCGAGAAAGACCTCTATACGCTCCACTCGCACAACCCCGACTACAAAGATTTTACGCTCCACGGGTCTCAGATCCTCGCTATATACAACGTGATCCAAGTCGTGGAGCGTAGACTAAATAGATAAAAAGGCTTAGAGGTTGGCGGCGGAGCAGAGGGAATGCTTGCCACGGTAACGGTCTTCGACAAGGCCGATGAGGCGTTCCTTGAGGTCGGGTAGCGTGATGCGGTCTACGACATCTCCCATAAAGGCGATTGTCATCATCGTGACGGCTTCCGGGTACGGGATGCCTCTCTGGCGGAGGTAAAAGAGACCGTTTTCGTCGAGCTGTCCCGTCGTCAGTCCGTGGGAACACTCGACGTCGTCGGCGTAGATCTCGAGCTGGGGCTTGGCGTACATCTTGGCATTTTGCCCCAAAAGGAGGTTGCGGTTATTTTGGTACGCCACTGTCTTTTGGGCATCTTTGGCGACGTAGATCATCCCGAAGAATGAGCCGCGTGCTTCGTCGTTGATGGTGTACTTGAAGAGCTCGTCCGACTTGCAGTGCGGTGCCGAGTGACGGATTACGGTGTGGTTGTCCGCAACCTGCTCACCGTCGAGTATCGCAAGGCCATCGAGGCTGAGTTCTGCGCCTTCGCCCGCGAGGTCGCACCGGTAATTGGAGCGCGACTTGCCGTTTTGGAGCGTGAGGTTATTGATGAGGAGATGCGAGTCACGCTCCTGAACGGAGTGGACATTATGGATGCGGGTGATGAGCGGGAGGGTCTCTTCGAGCAGGTAAAATTCGACGTGGCTCCTTTCGCCCACATACAGCTCTGCCACCGCGTTTTGGACAGCTTCGATATGGGGGTTGAAGCCGTGGACGCAGGAGAGGAGCTTTGCCTCGGTGTATTCTTCCGCAATCAGAAGAATGCGCGGGAAGGAGACGCTGCTGCCCTCTCTCCTAACCGCGACACGGTGCAGGAGGTGTATCGGTCTCGAGAGATGCGTGCCACGTCTGAGGTAGATGACGAGGGCGTCGCCAAAAAAGAGCGTATTGAGCTGCGAGAGCGGGTCAGCCTTGAGAGACGGCATCTGAGAGAAGTGCTTACTAAGCACCTCCGGGTAAAGCTTCGCAAAAGTGTGTATCGAGCCGATGAAATAGCCCTTCTCCGGGGAACCGGCATCACTGACATCGTGTACCAATCCGCCAGACATAAAAGCCTGTATCGCATCGGTTTTGAAGCTGAGGAAACAGGATTTGCCGGAAAAGCGGCTCACGTCCGGGTGGTAGTTGTAGTCGATATTGCGGGCGATGTCCGAGAGGGCAGCGTCTACATCGAACCTCTGGTAGTGTTCGGACTTGGTATGTGGTAGGGGCTGCTCCCGAAGCAGAGCGGCGGCCTCTTCTCTCACCTTTCGGAGCTCGGGGAGATCTCCACCGCTATTTCTGACGGAGCCGTCGTAGAGGTCGAGGAAATCTTGGGTAATCGTCTTTTCCATCACAGATCAGTCCTCCGCTTTCTCTTCGCGCAACCAGTCGTAACCCCTTTGGTCAAGCTCGAGGGCGAGCTCCGGTCCGCCGTTTTTGACGATACGTCCGTCAAGGAGGACGTGTACGTAGTCCGGCTTAATGAGATCCAATAGCCTCTGGTAGTGCGTGATGACAAGCGCCGAAAACTCCGGTCCTCTCATACTGTTGACGCCGTGGGAGACGATGCGGAGCGCGTCCACGTCGAGACCGGAGTCGGTCTCGTCCAGGACGGCCAACTTAGGTTCGAGTACCGCCATCTGGAAGATCTCGTTGCGCTTCTTCTCGCCGCCGGAGAAGCCGACGTTCACGGGACGGGATGCGAGTTCGGAAGGCATCTCTACGAGCTGTTGCTTTTCCCTGATGAGCTTGAGGAACTGCGACGGGCTTACGGCCGGCTCTCCGTGGGCGGCGCGTTTGGCGTTGAGCGCGGTGCGGAGGAAGTTGACCATCGAGACGCCGGGTATCTCCACCGGGTACTGGAAGCTCATCAGGATCCCTGACTGCGCTCTTTCTTCGGGTGCCATAGCGAGTACGTCTTTTCCGTCGAAAGTGATGGTTCCTTCGGTGACTTGATACTTCGGGTGTCCGGTGATGACGTTGGAGAGGGTGCTTTTGCCCGCGCCGTTAGGTCCCATCACGGCGTGGACTTCGCCTGTGGGGATGGTGAGGTTCACCCCTTTGAGTATTTCTTTGCCGGCTATGCCGGCGTGAAGGTTCGTTATCTGTAACATTAGACTTATAGACTGGAATGAGATAGGTGGGGAAAAGGGCGCTCAGCCGACGGAGCCTTCGAGGGAGATGGAGAGGAGTTTCTGGGCTTCGACGGCAAACTCCATAGGCAGATGGTTCATCACCTCTTTGGCATAGCCGTTGATGATGAGCCCTACGGCATCCTCGGGAGGTATGCCTCTCTGCATGCAGTAGAAGAGCTGGTCTTCGCTGATCTTTGAGGTGGTGGCTTCGTGCTCGATGATGGCGGTGTCGTTTTGGACATCGGAGTAGGGGAACGTGTGCGCCCCGCACTTGTCGCCGACAAGGAGGGAGTCGCACTGGGAGTGGTTCCGTGCGCCCTCTGCGCCGGGAGCCATGCGGACGAGACCGCGGTAGGAGTTTTCGCTGTGTCCGGCGCTTATGCCTTTGGAGACGATGCGGCTTCTGGTGTTTTTGCCGAGGTGGATCATCTTCGTGCCGGTGTCTGCCTGCTGGTAGTTGTTGGTGACGGCCACGGAATAAAATTCGCCCACGCTGCCGTTGCCTCTGAGGATGCAGCTCGGGTACTTCCACGTAATGGCCGAGCCGGTCTCCACTTGCGTCCAAGAGATTTTGGAGCGGTCGCCTTTGCAGTGACCTCTCTTTGTGACGAAGTTATAAACGCCGCCCTTGCCGTCTTTGTCGCCCGGGTACCAGTTTTGGACGGTGGAGTACTTGACTTCGCCGTCCTCCTCTGCTATGATCTCGACGATGGCTGCGTGGAGCTGATTTTCGTCGCGCATCGGGGCGGTGCAACCCTCGAGGTAGGAGACGTAGGCACCCTTGTCCGCTATGATGAGGGTACGCTCGAACTGTCCCGTATTCATCGCATTGATGCGGAAATAGGTCGAGAGCTCCATCGGCGCACGGACGCCTTTGGGGATGTAGACGAAGGAGCCGTCCGAGAAGACCGCGGAGTTCAGCGCCGCAAAAAAATTGTCCCGCGGCGGCACCACGCTGCCGAGGTACTTGCGGACAAGATCGGGGTGGTTCTTGACGGCTTCGGAAAAGGAGCAGAAGATGATCCCTTTCTCCGCCAGCGTCTCGCGAAATGTCGTCCTGACGGAGACGGAGTCCATCACCGCGTCGACGGCGTAGCCGGCGAGGGCTTTGCGTTCATTGATGGGGATGCCGAGTTTCTCAAACGTCCGCTCAAGCTCCGGATCCATCTCCTCGTCTTCGCTCTTTTGGCTCTTGGGGCGGGCGAAGTAGATGATGTCCTGGAAGTCGATCGTGGGTATATTAAGGTGTGCCCACTCGGGCATTTTCATCTTTTGCCACCCCCGATAGGCCTCGAGCCGAAACTCGAGGAGCCACTCCGGCTCTTCTTTGAGGCGCGAGATTTCGCGGACGGTCTCTTCGGAGAGACCTTTGGGGAGGTACTCGGTCTCGATGTCTGTGGTAAAACCGTATTTGTATTCCTGTGTGGTGAGGTCGTCCAAGACCTCATCGAAGGAAGGCTGTTCGTTCATCGGATAAATCGCAACTTACGTTTGTTTAATTCGCAGGGGGACGTCTCGTGCCACCCTGTCCTTTCGTGAAACAATCGGATGGGGCCAAAAGTTCGTCCTCTCAAAAGGTACGGACCGAGAATATCCTCCCGGCCCGTACTGCTTTCTCTCCGAGGTCTGTGTCTCGTGAGAGGCTTGGTCTGTACCAAAAAGGCGCGGTTACTCGAGGGTACGCTTGACTTCGTACTCTTGGTAAGCTTCGATTTCGTCGCCTGCTTGGATGTCGTTGTAGTTGACGATGGAGATACCGCACTCGAGACCGGATGCCACTTCTTTGGCATCGTCCTTGAAGCGTTTGAGGGAGGCAAGCTCTCCGGTGTGTACCACGACACCGTTGCGGATGACGCGGATCTTGTCCGAGCGGGAGATCTTGCCGTCCGTGACGAAACAGCCGGCGATGGTACCCACTTTGGATATCTTAAAAATCTCGCGTACTTCAAGGTTCGAGGTGACACGTTCCTTGGTCTCGGGCGAGAGCATCCCTTCCATAGCCGTCTTCACGTCATCGAGTGCATCGTAGATGACGGAGTAGGTGCGGATCTCCACGCCACTGTCTTCGGCGATGCGCTTCGCTCCCTGTGCGGGACGCACCTGGAAGCCGATGATGACGGCACCGGATGCGGATGCGAGGGAGACGTCGCTCTCGGTGATCTGACCGACACCTTTGTAGATGACGTGGACGTGTATCTCGTCGGTGGAGAGTTTTTCGATGGAGTCCGAGAGAGCTTCCACGGAGCCGTCCATATCCCCTTTGACGATGATATTGAGCTCTTGAGCCTTGCCTTCGGCGATGCGGCGACCGAGGTCCATAAGGGAGGGCATCCTCTGGGTGCGTTCCCTCTGCTCCCGCTGCAGCTGTTCGCGCTTGGAGGCGATGTCGCGTACTTCGGACTCCGTCTCCATGACGTTGAGCGTCTCGCCCGCAGCTGTGGCACCGTTCAGACCGAGAACCTTGACGGGCTCGGAAGGTCCTACGCTTTGGACATTCTTGCCCCTGTCGTCGAAGAGTGCTTTGACGCGACCGTAATTCGAGCCGGCGACGATGTAGTCACCCACATGCAGGGTGCCGTCCTGTACGAGGACTTTCGTCGTGTAGCCCCGTCCTTGCTCCATGGTACTCTCGAGCACGGAGCCGATGGCGCGCTTGTGGGGATTGGCTTTGAGCTCCAAGACTTCGGCTTCGAGAAGTACTTTCTCCAAAAGCTCTTTGATGCCGATACCTTTTTTCGCGGAGATCTCCTGACTCTGATATTTGCCGCCCCAGTCCTCGACGAGGTAATTCATATTGGCGAGTTCCTCTTTGATCTTGTCGGGGTTGGCACCCGGCTTGTCAATCTTATTGATCGCAAATACGATGGGGACGCCTGCGAGCGATGCGTGACTGATGGCCTCCTTGGTCTGGGGCATCACGCCGTCGTCGGCGGCCACGACGATGATGACGACATCGGTGACTTGGGCGCCGCGGGCACGCATGGCGGTGAAAGCTTCGTGACCCGGCGTGTCGAGGAAAGTGATGGATCGGTCATCGTCGAGGGTGACGCGATAGGCGCCGACGTGCTGGGTGATGCCGCCCGCTTCGTGTGCTATGACGTCTGTGTCTCGGATGGCATCCAGAAGTGACGTCTTACCGTGGTCGACGTGTCCCATGACGGTCACGATGGGTGCGCGGGGTTCGAGATCCTCTTCATTGTCCTCCTCTACTTCGATGGCATCTGCCACTTGGAGGTCGACAAAGTTTGCCTCATAGCCGTATTCGCTCGCGATGAGCTCTATGGTGTCTTTGTCCAGACGCTGGTTGATGGAGACCATCATTCCGAGGTTGAAGACGAGGGCGATGATGTTATTGACGGGGACGTCCATCATCTGGGCGAGGTCGTTAGGGGTGACGAACTCGGTGAGCTGAAGCTGCTTGCCGGCTTCCATCTCGGCCTGGTGTTGGAGTTCTTCGCCTCTCCGTCTCTCCTCTCGCTTGTCCCTGCGGTACTTGGCGGAGTTGCCGGAGCCGCTTCTGCGACCTTGGATGGCGGCCATCGTCTCCTTGATCTGCTTCTGGATTTCTTCCTGAGTGATCTCGTGAGGCTGTTCGCGCTGCTGCTGTTGCTTCTTCTTCTGAGCTTTGGCTTTACGTCCCACAGCCTCCTTGGAGGCTTGGTTATTCTGCTTGCGGTTGCCGTCTTTATTCTGGCTTTTTTGCCCGTTACCGCCTTTTTTGCCTCCGCTACCGCCTGCGCTCTCTTCGCGAGCCTGCTTCTCGATGTCGATTTTCTCGGAACCCTTGACGACGGTGCGTTTGCGTTTCTCTTTGCGACGACTGCCTCTGCCGATTTCCATCTTGGAGAGGTCGACGTGTCCGATGACTTTGACGCCGATGGGTTCGACGGAACCGATGCGGAAGATTTCATCTTTGGACGAGGCCGGCTGAGTCTCAGATTTCGGAGCTTCTTCCTTCTTGGCGGGCTCTTTCCGGACGGGCTGTACAGGTTCGGCTTTGACTTCGGGCTTTTCTTTTGCGGAAGATGGTGCCTTTTCCGATGCCGCTTTAGGGGTTGGGGCGGGAGCCTCTTCGACATGGGGCGGGGCAGGTGTCTCGATCTTCGCCTTAGGCTCTTCTGCTTTTGGGGCTTCCGGCTTTACCGTTTCGGTCTTGGGTGCGGATGCGGGAGCGGGGCGGGTTTCGGCCTGTACCTTTTTCTCTTCCGGTACGGGTTCTTTTTTCTCTTCCGGTCTGACCGGTTTTTTCTCCCCGGTCTGTACCTCTTTTTCTGCTCTGACGGGCTCCTCTATCTTCGGTGCTTCGGGCTTGGAGGGCGGGATGACGTTACCTTTTTTGTCCAGGTTCACTTTGCCGACGACTTTGGGTCCGTGGCTTCTGCCTCCGCCGGAGAGTGAAGCTCCGTCCTTATGGGCTTCAGTGGCTTTGGGTGCCGGTGCCGCTTTGGGTTCGGGAGCGGGTTTGGGGGCTTCCGGCTTGGAGGTAAACTTTTCCACAAGAGCTTTCTTGTCGGTCTCAGAGAGCGTGTTGCCGAGATCTCTGACCACCATATCCAGTTCGTCGGTAGTCAGTTTGCTATTGGGATTGTAGCTTTCGGTCGGCTTCTTTTTGGATAGGAAGTCGATCACGCTTTGCACCCCGAGTTGGAGTTCTTTCGCTAATTTATTCAGTCTTACAGATGGCATACGTCTTCTTTTTTCCTCGTTTAGGCTCTTGCTAAATTTTCTCGCTTAGTCGGAAGGGGCGTCTTAGGCCTCTTCGGGAGCAGTCTCCGTCTCTTCTTCGTCTCCGTGGTCTTCGTCTGCCGCACCTTCTGTCGTGGCAGGGTAGTATCGCGGATCGCGCGGAGGAAGGTTCGGGTAGCGGTCGGCGGGCAGTTCGTCGTCCTCAAATTCGGCCATAAGCACCTGGATCACATGATCGATGGTGCTCTCTTCCAAGTCTGTGGCTCTGAGGAGATCTTCTTTGGAGCGACGGAGGACGCTCTTGGCGGTGTCGCAACCGATGCCGAGCAGGATGTCGATGACCCACTTCTCGATCTCGTCGTCGAACTCGGTGAGGAAGAGGTCTTCCTCTTCGAGGTCCTGCGTCTCCTCGCGGTAGATGTCGATTTCGTAGCCGGTGAGGAGCATGGCGAGCTTGATGTTGTAGCCCATTTTACCGATGGCCTTCTTGATTTCCTCTCTCGGGAGATAGACATCGGCACGCTTTGTCTCCTCATCGATTTTTACTTCGAGGTCTTTGGCGGGGCTGAGGGCTCTCTGGATGAGCAGGACGGGGTTGCTCGTCCACTGAAGGATGTCGATGCTCTCGTTACGCAGCTCTGTGACGACACCTTGGATGCGGGAGCCTCTGACACCGACGACGGCGCCGACGGGGTCGATGCGGTCGTCGTAGGTCTCCACGGCCACTTTGGCGCGTTCGCCCGGAATGCGAGCCACGGCCTTAATCGTCACAAGACCGTCCTGTATCTCCGGCACTTCGCGGGCAAAGAGCTGCTTGAGAAATTCGTCCGAGGTGCGACTGAGGATGATCTTGGGGTTATTGTTATTGTACTCCACGTGGTCGATGATGGCGTTGACTTGGTCGCCTTTCTTGAAACGGTCACGCGGGATGACGTTTGTGCGCGGGAGGATAAGTTCGTTGCCTTCGGCGTCCATAAGGAGGACTTCACGCTTCCACACCTGATACACATCCGCAAGGATGATTTCGCCCACGCGCTTGGAGTACTCGGCGTAGAGGGAGTCCTTTTCGAGCTCGAGGACTTTGGAGACGAGGGACTGACGGAGGTTCTGGATGGCGCGGCGACCGAAGGACTCGAACTCGACTTTGTCCGTGAATTCTTCGTCCACTTCCAAGTCTTCGCCACCATTGGCGTGCGCTTCGGAGAGAGAGACTTGGGTCATCACATTTTCCACTTCGCCATCGGGTACGATGGTTCGGTTTCTCCATATCTCCACGTCCCCGTGGTCGGGATTGACGATGACGTCAAAGTTGCTGTCCGTGCCGAACATCTTTGCGATGGCGTTGCGGAGGGACTCCTCGAGCACTTTGATCAGGGTGTCCTCATCGATGTTTTTTTGCCCCATATATTCTTTGAGGGCATCCATCAGGCTTGTTCTCTCTTTCCTGTTCATAGGTGAAATGTATGGTGTAAATCTCTTATTTCGCTTGCTTGCTCTCCTTGCCGAAAATCCGGGGGTACGTGTCTCGAATCTTTTTCGGTACGGGTCTTTTTCTTTTTTTGCTCTGTGTCTCGATCCGATTTCGGTACGTGCAAAAATAGCGTTTCGCACCCGACCCCGCCCGAGGAACCCTTTGGGGGCTTCAGACTTTGAGGTCGTAGACGGCGGTTTTTATCTCCGTGTAGGGGATGAGGAGCCGGACAGCCTCTTCCACTTTCCGCTTTTTGCCTTCGACCTTGACTTTCCTCTTTACTTCGAGGGTGATACCTTCGTCGTCGGTGCTCTTGAGGAGACCGGTCTCTTTGATGCCGTTCTTTTGGAGGACGGAGAGCTCTTTGCCCAAAAACTTGCGGTACTGTCTCGGCAGACGGAGCGGAGCGGTGAGTCCGGCGCTGGAGACGGTGAGGTCGTAGTCGCCGAGGCGCTCTTCGCCCACCGCGTCTTTGATTTCGCGGGTAAGGGTGATGATCTCCTCGAGTGAGATGGGTCGGAGGTCGTTATCGACTTCGACGAGTATCTCGCCCCCGCTTTTTGTTTCGGCGGAGACGAGGAAAAATCCCTCTTTTGAGTCGAGTGCTTCTTCTGTCGCCTTCTTGATGTCCGGGGTTATGTCCATTGCACCTTTTTGTTTGTCCGGGTAATGTATATAAAAATGAGAGACACCCCCTCCCTGGGGATGCTCTCATTCACTATGAGCTCTGTGGCAAAGATACCAAAACTTTGCCCGCTTTGCAAGTCTTATTAGAAGAAGAGCGCTTTTGCCTTATCCACGAGGTCGAGTTTTTCCCACGGGAAGAGCTGTACTTCCACCTCTTTGCTGCCGATGTAGCGGTCTTGGAAGAGCTTCGTCTCTACTCTAGGAGTGCGTCCCATGTGTCCGTAAGCTGCGGTCTCCCGGTAGATGGGGCTTGCCAGACCGAGACCGGTGATGATGCGGTGCGGACGGAGGTCGAAGAGGAGGGGAATGCGCGCCGCTATCTCGGCATCGGAAAGCGAGACACCTGCTCTGCCGTGGGTGTTGACGAAGATGGAGACCGGTTCGGCGACGCCTATGGCGTAAGCCACTTGGATGAGCATCTCGTCGGCGACACCTGCAGCGACGAGGTTTTTGGCGAGGTAGCGCGCGGCGTAAGCAGCCGAGCGGTCGACCTTGCTGGGGTCTTTGCCGGAGAAGGCACCGCCCCCGTGACTGGCGCGGCCGCCGTAGGTGTCGACGATGATTTTGCGGCCCGTGAGTCCCGTGTCGCCCGCCGGACCTCCGAGGACGAACTTGCCCGTCGGATTCACGTGGAAGACAATGTCTTCGTCGAAAAGTGCCTGCACTTCGGGCGAATACTTTTCGATAAGTCGGGGCAAAATGATTGTCCGGATGTCTTCGGAAATTTTTTCCTGCATCAGACGATCCGCCGCTTCTTGCGTCAGTCCGTCGTGGGGCTTGACGAAGTCGTCGTGCTGGGTGCTTACGACGATGGTATTCACTCGGCGCGCGGTACGGTCGGCGTTGTACTCGAGGGTGAACTGTGCCTTGGCATCGGGACGAAGGTACGGCATCACGTCCGGCTCGAACTTACGCATCCCCGAGAGTATCTGCAAGAGACTGTGCGAGAGCTCTATGGGGAGCGGCATATAGGTGTCGCTCTCGTTCGTGGCGTAACCGAACATCATCCCCTGGTCGCCTGCCCCTTGGGCATCGGGGTCTTCGCGAACCACACCGCGGTGGATATCCGGGCTCTGCTCATGGATGGCGGAGAGTATGCCGCTCGAGGTGCCGTCGAATCCGTACTCCGTCTTGGTGTAGCCAATGTCCGTGATGACTTCGCGTACCACGTCTGGGATGTCCACGTAGGCTTCGCTTGTGACTTCGCCCGCCACGATGACTTGCCCCGTCGTTACGAGGGTCTCGATGGCGACCTTGGAGTCGGGGTCTTGGGCCATGAAGTGGTCGAGGAGCGCGTCCGAGATCTGGTCGGCCACTTTGTCGGGGTGTCCTTCGCTTACGGATTCGCTGGTGAAGAGGACGGTGTCCCCGCCTTTTATCGTTTTGTTTGTCATATCTGTAATAACAGCAGTGTCTTTTGCCGGCGTCTTTTGTTTGAGGTATCGCGTTTCGGATGAGTGACACAGGGCGCCTGCCGGCGACCGGCACGGGTCACAGCCACTGCTTCTCCCTGTGGGGAAAAACACCGCGAAGAGGGTAAGTGCCGGATGAGATAAAAGAGAATGAGAAAAGTCCCCTGTGACCCAAAAAGCTTCGCCCTTCCTGCAAGCGAAACGGGAAAATTAGGTACCGCTTCCCCCACGCAGTGGGAGATGGTCTCGGGTTCTGCCTTTTAGCATTCTTTTATCGTGGTTGCAAGCCCGCACAAATCTTTCCACGGTCACGGTCGTAAAAATAGCCGGAAGGCTCGAAACGTGACGAAATCGTACTGTAAAAAATGCCGTATCGATCCGCACCCGGATCTCCGGCACGGCAAAGGTACCAAAACTCCCTCTAATAACCATTATCTCCGTACCCATATTTTCCCAAAAAAGAGACCCGTACCGGGAAGAAATTTCCGGTACGGGTCCGAGTATCGTGAGATACGTACCGGAGGAAGTCTCCGGGTACGTACCTCGTTACTTCAGATGATGGCGCCGCCACGGGCTTCCGTGTCTCGAAGGAAATCGAGTATCTGACGGACATAGTCGTCCATCGGGACTTCTGCCTCGATGCGCGAGATGTAGTCCGCAAGATCCATCTTGGTGCGGTAGACGATCTCGTAGGCGTGCGCGATGTGTCGGAGGTCTTTTTCGGAGAAACCGTGGCGCTCAAGCAGGGGGTGGTTCACGGAGTAAAAGGAGGTGGGGTTGGCCGTCGTGGTGATGAAAGGCGGGATGTCTCGGCGGACGCGCGCTCCGCCGCTCACGACGGTGTAAGCTCCCGCGTGTACGCCCTGGAAAAGGATGGATGAGGTGCTGAGGACGGCGTGGCTGTCCACCCGGCAACGTCCCGAGACTACGCCATTGATGCCAACTACGACGTGGTCTTCGATGACCGTGTTGTGACCGACGTGGGAAGTCGACATAAAGAAATTGTGGTCTCCGATGGTCGTAGCCGTATCGTCGGAGAGGGACTTGACGAGGACGGCGTACTCGCGGATCGTATTGTCGTTGCCGATTTCGAGACGGGGGTGCGCCCCCTGTTTCCTGAAGCTCTGGCTTCGGACGCCGACGAGTGCGTGCTGGTGCACGACGTTTCTCTCACCCATACGCGTGCCGTCGAGGACAGAGGCATAGGGCTTGAGGACGCATCCTTTGCCGATCTCGACATCACCCTCCACGTATGCGAAAGGCGCTATCTCTACATCGTCTGCTATTTTGGCCGCGGGGTCGACGTATGCCAGTGGGCTGATTTTGGGACTCATGGTGTTTTTTGGAAAAAGGGGGTTAGTGTTTTTTGTAGGTCATCACGGGTGTGGCATCCCAGTCTGTACCGGCTTCGGAAGTCTCGTCGTTCCAACCTCCGCCGAGAGCCTTCCAGAGATTGATGAGTGCCTGGGTGCGTTTGAATTCGCCGATTACGCCCCCAAGCTCCGCATTAAGCCTTTGGGACTGTGCGGTGAGCACCTCCAGATAGTTGATGCTTGAGAGCTTCATCAGTTCGAGGGTCTGGGCTTCGGCTTCTTTTCGGAGCTCTATCTCTTCGAGGCGGAGGACTTTGTCGTGACTGAGGGCGAGGTACTCCGCAAGGTAATTGCTCACTTCGTGTGAGGCGGAGAGAAGCGTCTTTTCGTAGTCGAGGAGTGCTTGTTCTTGGGTGGCTTTGGCAATCTTGAGCTGTGCGATGTTGCGCCCCTTCTGGAAGACGGGCTGGAAGAGACCGGCCGCAAGGTCGGTGACAAACGCCATAGGGTTCACGACGACTTGGCCGAGTTTATTGAGCCAGGTGCCTGAGGCGGTGAGTGTGATGGTGGGGAGGAAGTTGCCCCGTGCACTCTGTGTGCCGTAAAAGGCAGCTTTCAGCGCCTCCTCTTTGGCACGGACATCCGGACGGGCGGAGAGGAGCTGAATGGGGATGCCCACTTTGAGCTTGTCTTCGAGGGGGACGGGGTACTCTCCGTCGCCACGCTCTATGACGAGGCCGGGTTGCATCAGGAGCAGGCGCATACTGTTTTCGGCAGCCGCAATTTGGCTTTCGAGGTCATTGATGGTGACTTGGGTGAGCTTGGCTTGAGCCCGGGCTTGAGCCACGGCGGCGCCGGTAAGCCGTCCCGCCTGCATCAGGACTTCCATGGTCTGCGCGGTTTCGTCCATAACCCGCTTGGCATCATGCGCCACGAAGAGCTGACGATCGAGCATCTGGAGGGAGTAGTAGGTGTTGGCGACAGCGGCGATGATATTGGCGCGGGTGAGCTCAAGGTAATCTTCCGCCTGTCGCTTGGAGGCCTCCGCACCGCGGTAGCCATTGAGGAGCCGCCCCGAGAGGTCAATCTCCCAAGACGAAGTGATGGGAAGGGTATAGGCGTTTTCCTTCGACCACCCACTGAGCGAGGAATGTTCGCGGTTCATACTCGGGGCAAAACCGAGGTTCGGGGCAAAAGAGAGCCCTGCCATCAGGAGCCCGGCATTGGCCTTCTCGACATTGAGCTCTGCCGTGCGGAGGTCGGTGTTGCGCACGAGAGCGGTGTCGATGAGCGCCCGGAGGTGGGGATCGCCGAAGAACCGGCGCCAAGGGATGCGTCCCATCGTCACCGTGTCGGACTGCGCGGGAGTGGCGCCGCGGACGGAATCCGAGAGGGCGAGCTGTGTGGGACGCCGGTAACTGCCGTAGATGCCGCACCCGCCCAAGAGGAGGGCAAGGGGCAGGAGGTAGAGTGCAAAAGGTATTTTTTTCATTGCTCTATTGTAGCGGTGTATGTTTCAGACTTGAACCCGGGTCGCAAACGGGGTACGTACCGGGGAGACAGGCTCATACGTACCGAGAGAAAACTTTCGCACGGAGCGAGAAAAAGTTTTTGGTACGTACCTTGTGAGAGGGATGCCCGGGGGCTCTTTTTCTTGTCATCCCTGTCCTCATTCTCTTTCGCCGTCAATGTCGGTGTACTGTTCGAGCTCGGGGCGGAGGACGTTTTCGTCGTTTGTCTTGATCTCGAGGGGCTTAAACTTTTCTTGCAGGGTCTGGAAGATGATGAAAAGCCCCGGTACGAAGAGGACTTGGAGGAGTGTCCCGATGAGCATACCGCCGATGGCGGAGACACCGAGAGCGATGTTGCCGTTGGCACCGGCTCCCGAAGAGAAGGCAAGCGGGATAAGTCCGATGATGAGGGCCGCACTCGTCATCAGAATAGGACGAAGACGGGCTTCGGCTCCTGCCACGGCACTCCAACGGATGCTCATCCCGGCTTCGCGTCGTTGCTTGGCAAACTCGACGATGAGGATGGCGTTTTTCGACAAAAGACCGATGAGCATAATGAGTGCAATCTGGGTGTAGATGTTATTGTCGATGCCGAAAATGAGCGCGAAAAGGAACGTGCCGAGAAGTCCGAAGGGTACGGACAAGATCACCGACCACGGCAAGAGGTAACTCTCGTACTGCGCGGAGAGAAGGAGGTAGATGAAGAGGAGCGAGAGTCCGAGGATGATGAGGGTCATACTCGAATTCGTGTTCTGCTCCTCGCGTGTCAGCCCGGAGTACTCGTAAGTGTATCCGGAGGGCAGGGTCTCTTTGGCCACTTTTTCCACCGCGGCAAGCGCCTGACCGGACGAATATCCGAACTGCGGGGAACCCTGTATGTCGATCGAGTTGAACATATTCAGGCGGGTGATGTTGAGCGGACCGTAGGTCTTCTCCAAAGAGATGAACTGCGTGATGGGTGCCATTTCATTACCGTTGCGCACGAAGATACGCGAGAGGTCGGCGGGATTGGCGCGCGAAGAGGGCTCTCCCTGTATGAAGACACGGTAGAGGTGTCCGAAGGAATTGAAGTTAGAGACATACATTCCCCCGAGGTAGGCCTGAAGCGTGGAGTAAATGGTCGTCGGAGTAAGGCCTGCCATGGCGAGCTTACTCTCATCGATTTTTACTTCATACATAGGGAAGGAGGGATTGAAAGAAGTACGCGCAAAGAGGATGCTCTCCTCCCCGTTGAGCGCTCCGATGAACTTCTGGCTGACGGCGTAGAAGTCGTCGATGCTGCCACCCGTCCGATCCTGAAGAGAGAAAGTGAAGCCCTGCGACATCGAGAACCCGGGGATGGTTGGCGGCGCCCCTGCGATGACTTGGACATTCGTGAGGTGGGAGGCTTCGGCGCGTACACGCCCCAGGACGGCATCCACGGTGTGGTCTTTCCCGGCGCGGTCGGACCAATTGTCCAGCATGGCGAAGATGGTTCCATAGTTCGAGCCGATGCCCGCACCCATCATCCCGAAGCCCTGCATGGCCGTGACGGAGCGGACTTCCGGCTGGGCTTTGATGATGTCGACGACTTCGGAGAGCGCCTTTTCCGTGTCGCCCTGGGAGGTGCCGGGGGTCAAGCCCACCTGCACCATCATCACGCCCGTGTCTTCATTGGGAATGAAGCCGGAGGGAGTGATCTTCATCAGGAAGAAAGTGATGCCGAGTGCGACAAGAACCACTCCCACGATCAATACCGGCTTCGGACTTATACGCTCCACAGCACCTTTGTACTTACGGAGCAGAGCGGAGTAGGAGGTGTTGAAGCCGCGCTTAAACTTATCGAGAAAGGAAAGCTCCCGACCCGTCTCTTCGTCGTGCGCCTTTAGGAAGATGGCGCAGAGGGCGGGCGACAGGGTAAGGGCATTCACACCGGAGAGCAAAATTGCGGCGGCCATAGTGAGACCGAATTGCCGGTAAAAGACCCCGCTTGTCCCGCCCAAGAAGCTGACGGGGATAAAGACGGCCATCATCACGAGCGTGATCGAAATCAGCGTGGACGCTATCTCGCTCATCGCGTCGATGGAGGCTTTCTTCGCGCTCTTGTAGCCGGTATCAAGCTTGGCGTGTACGGCTTCGACCACTACGATGGCATCGTCCACTACGATGGCAATCGCGAGGACGAGGGCGGCGAGGACGAGGAGGTTCAGCGAGAAGCCGAGAAGCTTAAGGATGAAAAAGGTACCGATAAGGGAGACCGGTATCGCGATGGCCGGTATGAGGGTACTTCGGAAGTCTTGCAGGAAGATGAAGACGACGAGCATCACGAGGATAAAGGCCTCGATGAGCGTCTTGAAGACGTTGTACATAGAGGCGTGGAGGAAGTCGTTGGCGTTCATACCGACCTGTATGTCCATTCCTGGGGGAAGGTCACCCCGGATGTCGTCCACGAGCGACATCACGTTATTGATGACAGAGGTGGCGTTGGAACCGGCGGCTTGCAGCACTTCGATCATCATAGAGGCGTGGTCGTCGGTCTTGGCGTTCACGGCATAGCTCAGGGGGCCGAATTCGACCCTTGCGACGTCTTTGAGCCGGAGGAGGTCGGAGTTACTTCCGGAGCGGAGGACGATATTACCGAATTCCTCCGGGGTCTTGAGCCGTCCTTTCGTCGTGAGAGTGTACTGGAAAGAGACATCCGAATTTTCGCCGAGGGCTCCGGGTGCTGCTTCGACATTCTGAGTGGCGAGTGCGGCCGTGACATCGGCAGGAGTGAGGTTGTAGCGCGCCATGGCTTCCGGCTTGAGCCAAATGCGCATTGTGAAAGTCTTGGCACCGTTCACCGACGCTTCGCCCACCCCGTAGACCCGGAGAATCTGGGGAATGATGTTGAGGTCGGCGTAGTTCTGTAGGAAAGTGGCGTCGTACCGGTCGTCCGTGGCGACGAGGAAGAGCATCAAAAGTGTGGAGGTCTGACGCTTATTGACGCGGACACCGGAGCGGGTTACTTCGGCCGGCAGTTGGGAGAGGGCTTCGGAGACGCGGTTTTGGACATTCACCTGAGCCATATCGGGGTCGAACCCGGTCTGGAAATTGATCGTGATGCGTCCCATACCGGCGTTTGAAGCGGTACTGGTCATATAGGTCATCCCCTCCACACCGTTGATGGATTCTTCGAGGGGGGCGAGGACGGAGTTCACCACCGTCTCGGCATTGGCGCCGGGGTAATTGGCACTGACGGAGATGGTTGGCGGCGCGATGTCCGGGTAACGCTCCACGGGAAGTGTAAAGATCCCGATGAGACCGAAAATGACGATGAAGACGGAGATGACGGTCGAAAGGACCGGGCGGTTTATAAAGCCTGAAAGATTCATTTGTTTCTCTCTTATTCTATTCTGATAAGGCCATCACTCATAGAGCCGTGGCGCGTCCGACGGTCGGAGGGAAAATGGTACGGGCCAAAAAGGTCTTCCCGGTGCGTACCTCCCTTCCCGCTCATACAGACCGGGAAAAGTCTCTCGGTACGACCGAAATTTTTCTCCCCCAAAAGGGTGCGCCTTCCGGCTTGGGTCACTCGGCTGTGGCCGCGGGGGTTGAAGTCGCGTTTTTTCCTTCCCCTTTGGCAATCGAAATCGTCGCTCCGTCCCTAAGGGTGATGAGACCGTCGGTGACGATGATGTCGCCCGCTTTGAGACCGGAAGAGACGACGTAATTCTTGCCGTCATTGGCATCCGTGATCGTTACTTCCACGGAGTGAGCCACATTTGAGGCATCCACGGTGTAGACGAAGCTCCGCTCCTGTATCTGGTAGACGGCGCTCTGTGGGATGAGGATGCCGTTTTCGATCACGGTGGGGATGATGACGGTACCCGAGCTTCCGCTCAGCAGCGTCCCCGCGGGATTTTGGAAGAGGACGCGGACATCGACGGATCCGGTGGTGGGGTTGATTACCCCGCTGATGGTGGAGACGGTGCCTTTTTCGGGATAGAGACTGCCGTCGAGAAGTTCGAGAGAGACGGGTGGCATCTTCCCGATGGCTTCATTTACGGAGGAACCGTTGTGGCTGAATGCCAAGAGCTGCCGTTCTGTAAGCGAAATATAGGCGTACATTTCGCTGATGTCGCTTACCGTCGTGAGTGGCTGAACCATCGAGGGACTGACGAGAGAGCCGACGCGGAAGGGAATAGAACCCACGATGCCGTCGGTGGGGCTGGATATGTTGGTGAAAGAAAGGTTCTTTTGTGCCGAAACGAGCTGCGCTTTGGCCTGAGCCAGCTGGGCTTGGGCTGTGGCAAGGGCGTTTTCGGAGGTCTGCATCGCGTAGGCTCCGATGACGTTTTTGTCTGCAAGGAGGCGGTTATTGTCCACTGTGAGCTGTGCGGTGGCTACGCTCGTCTCAGCGACGCGGACGGCGGCACGGGCGGCATTCACCTGCTCTTGGAACTGCACCTGGTCGATCACAAATAGGGTCTGCCCTCTGCGTACTCTTGCCCCTTCGTCCACTGCGAGGCGCACGATCTGTCCGGATACTTGGGGGCGAATCTCTACGTCGAGCTTGCCTTTGAGCGTGGCAGGGTATCTGTCCTCTACGTGGACGGATGAGGTCGTGACCGTCATCACGGGGTATTCACCCACTTGACCGTTGTTTGCGCCGGGACCTCCGACCTGACCTTTACCTGCTTTTCCGGCGCACCCGGAAGCCAAAAAAAGCACTGCCGCCATCTGCGTCGAGAGAACGGCGAGATTGAGTTTTGTCCTAAATGATGTCATATAATTGTATAGGATTGCTGGATATTTTTCTTGTGGGGCTGGACTTTCGGGGCTTCTGGTACCAAAAATCCTCTATGGTCTCACATAGTGCGTGGAGAGGTCTGACGGAAAAACATCACTTCTATGGAGAAATCACGACGGATTAGCACAATCCGACGCGCAAATTTCGCAATTTTACGGCTATTATGCAAGCCGGCGACTAAATTTACGCCGATGCGGGTCTAAAAACGCTCCTAATAGAGCAGAATCTCCTGCAACGACCGGATGTCCTCTTTGTCGAATGCCAATACCTGCTCCAAGTAGCGCTCCACAGAACCGTACTTGCGGTTGATACGGTAAAAGATGTATTGGAGGTCATTGGGGCGATTGCGGTAGTATTCGATGAGCGACTCTTGCACAAGGGACGGATACTTGTAGCCATCGGGTTCGAGATTGGAGACGGGCGTGAGGGCATTGGAGAGCATATAGTCATTGATGATCTCGCGTTGCGGTACGCCGAGTGCACTCTGGATGAGTGCCGTAAGAATCGCGACCCGTCCGTTGCCGAGGGAGTCTGAGAGAAGAATCGGGTAATTGCTCCTGTCGAGGAGGAAGTGGAGAGCCGATGAGAGCTGCTTGGGGTTATTGAAGGCGTAGTCTTCGAGGGTCTTCTCGCGGGTATCGATGACTGCGGGGCGATCCATTTTGCCTTCCAGAATCTTTTCCCTGACTTGTGCGGCGTGGTACTCTTTGTCCGGAGTGAGGGGAAAGCGGCGGATATTCAACCCCGTGGTGGGTTCCGACCCGTTCTCGCCGGTGTCGAGGAGGATGACCAGGTTTTTGAGTCCCAGAGCCGCGACCATACCTTGGTCTGCTTCCGTGAGATGAGAGAGTGTGGTTCCCCTGTAGATGAGACCCCAGCGTACCTGTTCGCCCTCTTTGGTCATATAGCCGCCGATGTCCCGGAGGTTGGTGAAAGATTGTGTCGGCAGGGTGCGGGAGGAGACTACGCGTGTCTCCCGTCCGTCGAACACCATCAGGAAGTACTGCATCTCGAAGTTGCCCGCCGGATAGGGTATGGTGGCAAATTGCTTGGAGATGCGCTCCACGGCGACCGGGTCTGTGGGATAGGAGGAGGCGTTGTGGGAGGCAAAAATCTTGACACTACCCTCCATGCCGGGATTGACCTGCCAACGTATCACCGTGTTGCCGTCCTTCTCGATGTCGGTGCGGGTGTCTATGTCGTAGTAAGATTGCTTGGCACAGGAGAGGAGGAAAATCCCGAGAAGGAGTACGACGACACCCCGGGGCAGCTTTTTGTGTTGTCCGGAAGGGGTGTAGTACGGGGTATGGGGCTTCGTGTCCTGCATTTATTGACCTGTCTCTTTCCGGCTAACCAAGCGGGGAATCAGTGCCTCTGCCCCGCTTTGCCGTTTCTCTTCTTGTCTCCCAAAGATAACGAATAACGTGTGTATTTGCCAAGAAACAAGAAAGTATAACCTTTTCCGCAACGAGCCGTTAAAAAAATCATAGACCGAAGAGCCTATGCCCTTCGGTCTATGACCGAAATTGTCGTTATCAGAGGGGTGGAAGTCCCGCGAGCCTTGTGCTTTACGTCTGAGGAAAGGGGACTTCGTGCCGACCTTTGATTACTTATTTACGTTGTGGAGGTATGCGCACATTTCGACCATCTTGTTGGAGAAGCCGATTTCGTTGTCATACCAGGAAACCACTTTGAAGAACTTGTCCGTCAGACCGATGCCTGCCGTAGCGTCAAAGATGGAAGTATGTGCATCGCCGAGGAAGTCGCTGGATACGACTGCATCTTCCGTGTAGCCGAGTACGCCTTTGAGTTCGCCTTCGGAAGCTTCCTTCATTGCCTTGCAGATCTCTTCGTAGGTCGTGGACTTGGCAAGGTTCACGGTGAGGTCTACGACGGAGGAGTCGAGGGTCGGTACGCGGAAAGACATACCGGTGAGTTTGCCATTGAGGGCGGGGATTACTTTACCCACTGCCTTGGCAGCGCCGGTGGAGGAGGGGATGATGTTGCCCGCTGCCGCACGACCGCCGCGCCAGTCCTTCTTGGAGGGACCGTCCACGGTCTTCTGGGTTGCTGTGGTGGAGTGAACGGTGGTCATCAAGCCGCTTTCGATGCCGAACTTGTCGTTGAGGACCTTAGCGATGGGCGCGAGGCAGTTCGTGGTGCAGGACGCGTTGGAGATGATCTGCGTGCCGGGCTTGTATGATTTGTGGTTCACACCGAAGACAAACATCGGGGTGTCGTCCTTGGAGGGTGCGGACATAATCACGTACTTGGCACCCGCTTCGATGTGTGCCTGGCTCTTTTCTTTGGTGAGGAAAAGACCGGTGCATTCGCATACGATCTCTGCGCCTACTTCGTTCCACTTGAGGTTTTTGGGATCCATCTCCTGGGTGCAACGGATCTTCTTGCCGTTGACGATGAGGAGGCTCTTTTCTGTATCGTAGTCCACGGTGCCCTGGAACTTGCCGTGCATCGTGTCATACTTGAGCATATATGCGAGATAATCCACGTCGAGGAGGTCGTTGATACCTACTACTTCCACGTCTTCGCGAGCGGCAGCTACGCGGAATACGAAACGACCGATACGGCCGAAGCCGTTAATGCCAATTTTTACCATAAACTATTCAGTTTTGATTTTTGGGAAATATATAATTATGATGTTGAGTTCTCTTCTGCAGCTTCGCCTTAATAAAAAGCGGGCTCCTGTTTTTGTTCAAAAACACCTCTGTTACGCAACGTCTGTAAGATGCCTCTCTCTTCGAGGCACACAAATATACCCATTTTTTGCGCCAATCGGGTACAGACCCAAAATTTTTTCTTGCCCGTACCGGCGACAAAAAAAGATACGGACCGAAAAATTCTTTTCGACCCGTATCTCGCGTGTACTGAAGCAGGCAGTATGTGGTTAGAGAAATCTGCCGCCGGGGAGACTGTTGCCGAGGAGAAAGTCGGCGGTAGAGGTACGTTTTTTGGAGGGCGCTTGCAGCTCAAGGATTTCGAGTGCACCGCGGAGGGACTGGATGATGAGCCTGCGGTCGTGCGTGACTTTGAAGTCGCCCGCAGCCATTCCTTCCTGCGAGGGTAGCAAGTCGGCGCGGAAGACCTTGTACTCTGTGCCGTCCTCATGGGTCATAAAAGCGGCGGGGTAGGGGTTCATCGCACGAACCAGACGCTCCAGGGCGACACCCTCTGTTTCGCGAAAAAGAAGTGCCCTGTCCGGCTTGAAGATTTTGGGAGCCGTAGGCAGGGGAAGCTCGTCGTCCGTGTAAAAGTCGCTTTGTTTCCGACCAAGGAACGCGCCGGGTGTACTTTTCTCGATGAGTGAGATCGTCTCGAGGACGGCATCCGCCCCCATCTTCATCAGCCGGTCATAGAGGCTGCCGCCCGTTTCGGTACGGGAGATGGGGGTCTCTTTGCGGAGGATGATGCGCCCCTTGTCTATCTCTTCGTTGAGGAAAAAGGCAGTTACACCCGTCTTCTCCTCTCCGTCCATAAGGACGCGTTGGATGGGCGCGGCTCCGCGGTAGCGCGGCAGAAGGGAGGCGTGGAGATTGAAGGTCCCGCGCTCCGGCATCGTCCACACTTCGGGCGGCAGCATCCGGAAAGCGACGACGACAAAGAGGTCGGCAGAGAGATCGCGTAGGTCGTCAAGGAACACCTCGTCCCGCAGCTTCTCGGGCTGGAGGACGGGGACTCCGGGGAGTAGCCTCAGGGCGGTCTCTTTGACGGCAGAGGACCGGGGGCGGTGCCCGCGACCTGCGGGCTTGTCGGGCATCGTCACGACACCGCGGATGTCGAGACCGGAGGCAGTCATTTTTTCCAAGATATAGGCCGCAAACTCCGGAGTGCCGAAGTAGACGATTTTGAGCTTTGACATAAGAAAGGGAAATGGGGTCAGTCTCCGCCGAAGTTGTCGTTGAGGACTTCGCGGTAGATGTTGAAGATCTTCGACTTGCTTACGAAGCCGACGTAGGCGCCTTCGGGGTTCTCCACGGGCAGGTTCCAGGCTTTGGTTTCCTCGAAGGCACGCATCACCTCTTCCATGCTCATCGTCGTGGTGAGCCGCTTGCGGGGTACCTCCATAATCTTATTGACCATAAAGCGGTCGTAGAGCTCGGGACGGAACATAATGTTGCGGATGTGCTCTATGGAGACGATGCCTACGAGGTGGTTGTCTTTTTCTTGAATCACGGGCATCAGAAAACGCGTGCTTTCACCCTTGGAAAACTGCCCCACGGCCTCCCCGAGCGTCATATCCGGTCTCAGGGTAATGAAGTCGTTCTCCAAGACCTGCCCCATATCCATAAGCGTGAGGACGGCCTGATCCTTCGAGTGAGTGACGAGCTGCCCGGTTTGCGCGAGGCGGAGGGCGTAGATGTTGTGGGTGATGAAGAGACGGGAGATGCCGTAGCTCGTCATAGAGACGAGGAGGAGCGGTAGGAAGAGATTATAACCGCCGGAGAGCTCCGCGATGAGAAAGGTGGCGGTGAGCGGCGCATGCATCACACCGGCCATAACCCCCGCCATACCCATGAGGATGAAGTTGTCGACAGGAAGGTAGGGGGTGATGCTTACGGTATTGGAGAGATACGAGAAAAGGAACCCCAGCAACGCGCCGACGAAGAGCGTGGGAGCAAAGACACCGCCCGCCCCGCCACCGGAGTTCGTCGCCACCGTGGCAAAGATCTTGACGAGGATGATGAGCCCTATAAAGAGCGGAAGTGTATAAGGACGGCCAGAAATGAGTGCAAAGAGCGAGTCTCTCATAATCTCCGACGTTTCGCCGGAGAGAAGCGCGCTGATGACCGAGTACCCTTCCCCATAGAGCGGCGGGAAAATGAAGATCAGCAGGGAGAGCACCACTCCACAGACCACGAACCGCTTCCAATAGGAGATCTGTCGCAGGTTCGCTTCAAGGAAAAGGCTCATGCGGACGAAGTAAAGTGCGATGAATCCCCCTGCCACGCCGAGAAGGAAGACGTAGGGGATGCGGTTCAGACTGAAAGCTTGAGTGGCCCCGTACTCGAACATCGCGTCCATCCCGAACAAGAGATAGCTCATCGTCGCAGCCGTCACGGAGGAGATGAGGAGCGGTAGGACGCTCGTCAGCGTGAGGTCCATCATCAGTACCTCGATGACGAAAATAAGTCCGGTGATAGGGGCTTTGAAGATACCGGCGATCGCACCCGCGGCACCGCACCCGACGAGCAGCATCAAATTGCCGTGCTCAAGTCTGAAAAGTCTCCCGATATTGCTTCCGATGGCTGAACCTGTGAGCACAATCGGAGCTTCGGCTCCTACCGAACCCCCAAGTCCTATGGTCACGGAAGAGGCGAGAAGTGAGCTCCAGGTGTTGTGTGGCTTGATGCGGCTTTTCCTCAGCGACACTGCCTGGAGGACTTTTGTGATGCCGTGTCCGATGTCCTGCTTGAGGATGTACTTGACGAAAAGACCCGAGAGAAGAATCCCGATGATGGGGGTGACGAGGTAAAAGTAGTTGAGCTGCCAGAGATCGTTGAAGTGCATCACGAGGTTCTGGATCAAGGAGATGACACCCTTTAGGAGTGCGGCTGCTCCGGAGCAGACGATCCCGGTCAGGAAAGCGAGTGTCCCGACAAAGATTCGCTCCGGGATATGCTTTTCGCGCCAGTTGAGAATCCGTAGCGTGAGGCTGTTTTTGATGGCTTGGGTACTCTCGTCCATAGGGGATCCCGACTTCTTTCTCCTTATGAAATCACCTCAGCACCTTAAAAGCGCCGTCTGCGTCCAGCTTGATGATGTTGGAGGCGGTATGCTTGGCGCTTTCTTTCTGTCGGTATTTTACCACGTAGTCCACGCCATTCTTAATCTCGTCGGAGACAGCCTTGAAGTTCGCCGGCGACGGCTCTCCGCTGATGTTGGCGCTCGTGGATACTATGGGCTTGCGGAATCTCTTGCAGAGTTCGTTGCAAAAGTATTCGTCCACGATGCGGATACCTGCCGTGCCGTCTTCTGCAAGGAGGTTCTCCGCCAGTCCTTTCACATCCGGGTAGATGATGGTGAGCGGGCGGGGTGCGGCATCGATGAGGTCATAGGCCACGTCCGGTACTTTGGTCATCAGGGTGGGGAGGATGGTAGGGGTATGATAAATGGAGATGAGCGCTTTGGCGTCATCTCTCTTTTTGAGCACAAAAACTTTCCGGACTGCTTCCGCGTTTGTCGCGTCACAGCCGATGCCCCAGATCGTGTCCGTAGGGTAGAGTATCAAGCCTCCGGCCTGGAGCGTGGCGAGAGCCTGCTTCATATCTTCTGCGTCGTACCTCGGTGGTGTGACGCGCACTTCGTCCTGTGTACTCTTTTTATCTTCGTATCTTTTTGAAGCCATATCTTGTCTGCCGTTTTATCTTGCTACAAAGGTACAAAAAGAGAAGGTACAAAAGCAAACGCGGCTTTTGTACCCTCTCTTTTTTGTGGCGCGACGGGGCGTAGCGCTTTCAGGCGAGCAGGTCGATTTCTGCCGTACGTTCGCCCAAAATTTTCCGCATCATCCTCTCCACTTTTTCTTCGATTTCGGGGGTGATGTTGTTTTGCACCTTCGCCAAGGCGAAAGTAATCACCATAAGGTCGTCCCCGAAGCCGAGCAGTCCCGCCAAAAAGTCCGGCACGAAGTCGAAAGGCAGGATAAAGTAGCCGAGTGCGCCAATGAGCAGGGCTTTCTCGCCTGCCTTTGTGGTGGGAGAGGTCAGTACGTAGTAGCCTTTGAGGATGGGAAAAAGTATATTCTCTCCCAAAAGTTTGCCCACGGCGCGGAGCTTGTCCCTGAACGAAGCTTCCGAGAAATGTCTCCCGTAGCGTCTGATGTCTTTAATCCTGATCTCTCCAAGCTTGCTCTTGGCTATATTCAGAAGTCCTAAGACCGGAACTTTTCTTCCCATACTTCTGTGTCTTTTGCTGTCGGAGGTCTGTGTGCCTGTCTCTTCGGAAAAGGATCCAAGCTCACTTTACCACTTCTCCTTTTATCGTGATGACTTCGGGACCTTCCTTCCCGTTGGAGTAGACGGAGACTGTCTTTACGAAGGGGTACACGCGTCCCGCGGGGTCGTAGGTGACGGTGATTTTGGAGGTTTTGCCGGGAGCGATGGGCTCCTTGTCGTAGGAGGGCACGGTACAGCCGCACGAGCTCATCACGCGGGTGAGGACGAGTGGCGCGTTGCCTGTGTTTTTGATCTCAAAGACGTGGCTCACTTTGCCTTCGGACTCCTTAATCTTCCCGAAATCGTACTCTTTTACGGGGATGGAAATGACCGCCTTCTTGGCATCCTGGGCTTGCGCACCAAAGGTACTCCACACCATAAGCGAGGTGAAGAGCGCGAGCATAAGGGTCAATGCTTTGTTCATATTCGTGTTCATTTTAGTGTATTTGTTCTTTCTCTGTCGTGTCTCTGACTTAATCGTCTCATCTCTATGACTTCCGGATAAGCCGTTGGTTTAATTTCCGGGGCAGACCTGCCCCAAAAACGATCCCTCTAGGGACAAATGTACGCATTTTTTCGCACCTGCCTATGCTTTTCGGTCCATCGCTGCTCGGACGGATCCGTATCGGAGGAGGAGCGCCCGGGCATCTCCGTACTCCAGACCGAGTGTCTCCATGAGCATACGGGTGCCGCGGTCGACGAGTTTCTCGTTTGTCAGCTGCATATCGACCATCTTATTGCCTTTGACGCGACCCATACGGATCATCAGCGTGGTGGAGATCATATTGAGGACCATCTTCTGCGCAGTGCCGGATTTCATCCTTGAGCTGCCCGTGACGTACTCGGGTCCGACCACCGTGACGATGGGGTACTCTGCTTCCGTGGCAACCGGACTGTGGGGATTGGAGGTGATGCCGCCTGTGACAAGCCCTGCTTCCCGGGCCAACCGTATCCCGCTGACGACGTAGGGTGTGGTGCCGGAAGCGGCGATGCCGATAAGGGCGTCTTTTGGGGTAAGGTGGTGTATGGCGAGGTCTTTTTGCACCTGCTCGCGGGAGTCTTCGGCATTTTCCACGGGGTGCCTCAGAGCGTAGTCTCCGCCCGCTATGAGTCCGACGAAAAGCGTGGGCGGCATCCCGAAAGTAGGCGGTATCTCGGATGCATCCAGTACACCGAGGCGCCCGCTCGTCCCCGCTCCTATGTAAAAGACCCGACCGCCACGCTCCATATTGGGGAGGATGGCTTCGACGAGTCGCTCGATGACGGGAAGGGCTTTTCGCACGGCAAGGGCGACCTTTTGGTCTTCCGTATTGATGTCCGTGAGGATTTCGTGTACCGATTTCTCTTCCAGTCGGTCGTAGAGCGAAGGGTGCTCCGTGATGCGGTCGAATGTGTCCATTTCTTTCGGGTGCAACTTATTTGTCGTGGTATGCCACGAGACTTTCGATGGGTGTGGCCAGGATTCGTCCGAGGGTGATGTGCTCCGCCTCGCAGGCCTCCGAAAGAACCTCTTCGTAGTGCTTCGAGACAGACCCCGCGAAATGTACGGGCAAAGAGACGTGCTCCGGGTACTGCTTCACGTTGCGGACGATGAAAAGCCGAAAGGCCTCCCGAACCATTTCCCGAATCTCTCTTACTCCCAGATGCGACGCGATGAAGGGCGAAAAGGAGGCCAGGTAGCGATTGGGGAGCGGACGGCGGTAGATGCAGTCCATAATTTCGGCAGGGGTGGTTCCGTACCGGTAGAGGAACTCTTCCTTCAGTCCCTTGGGAAATTGGTTTTTGAGGAGTGCACCGACGAAAAGTTTGCCGAGGACGGCACCGCTGCCTTCGTCCCCGATGATGTAGCCGAGGGGCGAGACGTTGGCGGTCATGTCCTTACCGTCGTAGAGGCAGGAATTTGCCCCCGTGCCGAGGATGCAGGCGATCCCCGGCGTGTCTCCGCAGAGTGCCCGTGCGGCACCGAGCATATCGCTCCAAACGTGTATTTCCGCTCCCTTGTAGACGGCAGAGAGCGTGTCCGAGAGGTCGAGCGCTTTCTCGGGGGTCGCGCCGGCGCCGTAGAAGTAGACCGCTTCGGGACGGATCCCCCGGGGTAGTTCCGTCTCTATTACATGTCTGATTTCCTCGGGGGAGACGAAGAAAGGGTTCAGTCCACGGGTGCGGTAGATTTGCCCGTTCGTCCACCACTCGGTCTTTGTGGATCCGCTGTCTGCGACGAGTATTTGTTTCATAAGCCGGAGCTATTTACATTTTGGGAGAATCTTGTGTGGTACAAAGGTAGTGCTTTTTGGGGAGGTGTGTCCAATGTCCGAGTGAGTTGGGCGCGGCAGACGAGGTCCTGTGTGAATGTCTTTTTTGCGGGGTACGTACCAAAAGAGCCTGCTCGGTCCGGGCGGAAAGAAAACTTTGGTCTGTGTCTCCCCGACCTGAGACACAGACCAAAAAAGTTTGCGAATAAGGGGGCTATCCGGAGTGGAGGCGGGACGAAAGTTATAGATTATACCAGTGATGCCAAAACGACCGGTTGCGGTCATTTATTGCGGGGGTGGTGACTGAGGATCTCGTCCCGGAGGCGGGAGCGTTCGATGTGCGTGTAGATCTCCGTCGTGCCGATGTCCGCGTGTCCGAGCATATCGCGAATCGCCTGGAGGTTCGCCCCGCCTTCCAGCAGATGGGTGGCGAAACTGTGACGAAAGGTATGGGGTGAGATCTTCTTCGTGATGCCCGCCTCACAGGTCAATTTTTTCAGCAACGTGAAGACCATCTGACGCGTGATGGCGCTCCGCTCGCGGGAGAGGAAAATGTAGTCGCCTTGACCCGCTTTAGGGACGATTTCGTGGCGTATGGGTAGGTAGGCTCTGATGCGGTCACAGGCTTCGGAACTCATCGGTACGAGACGCTCTTTATTCCCCTTCCCGATGACGCGGACGAATTTCTCATCAAGGAAGATTTGTCCGAAAGTGAGGTTACAGGCCTCCGAAACCCTCAGACCGCAGCTGTAAAGCAGTTCCAAGAGAGCCCGGTCGCGTACCCCTTTGTCCGTCTCCGTGTCGATTGCATCCAGTATCGTGTCCACCTCCTCCACGGAGAGAACTTCCGGCAGGTGCCGCCCGTGTGCCGGTGTTTCGAGGAGAAGGGTGGGGTTGTCGGGGACAATCTCCTCGAGCTCAAGGAAGCGGTAGAAACTTTTGATCCCGCTCACGACGCGCGCCATACTGTTTTGTCCCAAACCCAGATCCGCAAGGAAAGAGAGAAAGGTCTCGAGGTCTTCGTACTTGAGGTCAAAGACACTCGTGCCGCCCCGATACGAGTCCGCAAACTCGAAGAGGTGGTTCAGGTCGCGGGTGTAGCTGAGGAGGGTATTTTCGGAGAGGCCGCGCTCAAGGATGAGGTACTGACGGTAATCGCCCAGTATCTCGTCCGGATGGGAGGCGGCGGGGAGACGGGTAGGCATACCTTAGGGAACGAAGTTCAGAAAAAGGGTATAGTAGGAGAGAGACTCCGGCGGGGTCTCTGAGGATAGGAGCGCTCCGGCGGCGTGCAGGAGTGTGGAGCCCGATGTGAGCAGGTCGTCGCAGATGAGGAGGCGTCGGTCTCGGACTTCGGAGGGCTTGGGAAGGTAAAAGAGGCCTTCCAACTCTTCCCAGCGGCTGCTCTTGCCGCGCCCCGTCTGGGAACCTGTGGATTCCCGGCGTGCCAAGAGGTCGCTCCGCACGGGTACTCCGAGACCTTCGGAGAGACCTCGGGCGATGTAGTCGGACTGGTTGTAGCCTCTTTGTCTCATCCGTCCCGGGGCGAGTGGGATGGGAAGTATGATCGAGACGTCGGAGAAGTGTCCCTTGGCTCTGTGCCCGGATGTAAACGCTTTCGCGAGACGGTAAGCGATCTCGGGGCAGTCCCGGTACTTGATTTGGTGGAGCAGAAGGCGGGAGGCATTAAAGCGAGAGAAAAGGAGGTCGGACCGGTATTCGGCGAAGGGGGATAGTCCCGCGAGGCGGGCGACGGCACCATAATAGTCACTCTCGGGCAGATCTCTCGGAAGGAGGTCGAAGCAGGACTTGCACAGAAATCTCCGTCCCTCCTCCGTCCGTCTGCCACAGGAGAGACAGTAGGCGGGAAAGAGGGCATCCGTCACGGACAATAGTCCCCTTTTGATCGGCTTGAGAAAACGCCCCGATGTCCCTTCAGTCCCAATCATCGCCGTCACCGAAGTCTTCCGCTTCGCCCAAATCCGCCTCCCTCAGGTAGGCGCGTATCTGCCTGTCTTCGTACCCGCGGGCATAGGCGGCGCGGTAGAGACGTGAGGAGAGGTCGCGTGTGTCTTTGGCTTTGGAGCGGTACCGGCTCACCTTTGGACTGAGGTAGGTCTTGAGCGCCTCGCTCCACTCTTCGTCGTCGATGGTGGAGAGTGCGTCACTGATCATGCTTTTGTCCGTGATGCCTTTCATAAAGAGTTCCCGACGAATGAGCTTGGGTCCTTTGTGCAGAAAGAGTGCTTTGTCGCGGGTGTACTTCTCGGCGTAGCGCCGTGCGTCGACGTAGCCTTCCCTTTCGAGCTCAGCGAGGATGCGGGTGGCAAGGGCGGGGGAGAGGTCTTCGCCACCCCAAGTGTAGAGCTTGGCTTCCACTTCTTTGGGCGAATGCTCGGCTCGGGCGGTGTAGGCGCCGGCTTTGAGGAGGAGTTTGTGATAGAGTTCGTCGTCGGTCATATATTTTTTGCACGTACCAAAGTTTTTGCGGGACACGTACCAAAGTTTTCTCCGGGTACAGGTCAAGGTGTTTGCGAGATACAGACCAAAATTTAGTCCGTTTTTTCGGCAAAAAGGAAGCGCACTTTCCCGTAGAGGTCGCGGGAGAGCTCCGTGCGAAATCCCGCTTCCCGGTACAGTGCTTCCACGTCCTCTGCCGTGAGTGGATTCAGTTCGAGAGCGATGCGGCTCCCGGGAGACATATCGGAGCCGAGTCGCTCAAGAATGGCTCGGTAAAAAAGTATCGGATCTTCCTTCGGGACGAAGAGCGCCCCGTGCGGTTCGTACTCAAGGACGTGGGGCATCATCTCTTCCCGCTCCGAGGGAAGGATGTAGGGGGGATTGCTCACGACGAGGTCGAAAGCTCCCAAAGGCTCACCGTCCAAGATGCTCCCCAAGTGGAAGCGGACAGGAAGAGCGAGGTTACGCGCGTTGCCTTCTGCCACGGCAAGGGTCTCGGGGTCGATTTCCAAAGCGTGTACTTCGACCTGTGGGGCGCGGCTTTTGAGGAAAAGGGCGATGGCACCTGTGCCGGTGCCGACATCGAGTGCGGTGCGGGCGGAAGCGAGCCACCCCTTGGACACGATTCTTTCACAGAGCTCCTCCGTTTCCGGTCTCGGAATGAGCGTCCGGCGTGTTACTTTAAGCGGGAGGTCTCCAAACCACGCGTGACCGATGACTTGCCCGAGTGGCTCGTGCCGAAGAAGCCGGTCGGTCTCGTCACTAAGCGTCGCAAGCTCTTTTTCGGTAAGTTTGTACGCCTCTAAAACCAACGAAGGGTAGGGCTTCCCGCCGATCTCCTCTACGAGGATGCGGGAAAGCGCCTCCGCTTCGTCCGGCGGGTAGTAGGCAGTGAGGCGCTCTGCCGTCTCACGTTTGATGCACTGTATACTTTTCATCTCATACAAAGTTAATCAAAAATGGTACGCCCCGACACGCCCTTTTTGCCCCTGTATATGCACCGGGCCATCGACCTCGCCCTGAGAGCCGAGGCTGCACGCATTACCCCAAACCCCCGCGTGGGTGCCGTCCTTGTGTATGGCGATCGGGTGATCGGCGAGGGGTACCACCAAAAGGCGGGCGAGGGACACGCCGAAGTGAATTGCTTCCGGAGCATCAAGCCGGAAGACCGTCCACTCATACCCGAGAGTACGCTCTATGTCACCCTCGAGCCGTGCGCACACGAAGGGCGAACCCCCTCTTGCGCGGGGATGCTCGCCCGTGAGGGTGTGGGGCGCGTCGTCACGGGAACCCTTGACCCCAATCCCCTCGTCTCGGGCAAAGGCGTGGCGATACTACGGGAGGCGGGCATACCCGTGACGGTCGGTTTTATGGAGGAGGAGTGCCGCCGGCTCGCCAAAGTATTCCTCACGGGGCAGGAAAAGCACAGACCTTTCGTCCTCCTCAAGTGGGCCGAGTCGCTCGACGGATTCATAGACGGAGAGCGGCCGGACTCCGAGCCTGCGATCCGGCTCTCTTCGCCCTTTACGTCGCTTTTGGTGCACCGGTTGCGGAGCGGGTACTCGGGCATCTTGGTGGGCCGGCACACGCTGGAGAAAGACCGCCCACGGCTCGATAACCGCCTTTGGCGCCCAAGCTCTTTCTCCCCTAAGCGGATTCTCCTCACGCACGGAGACGTCCCCGGGGGATGGTCCGGACTCGGTGCGGTCTCAATGGATGCCCTCCGACGATTGTATGAGGATGAGGGGATTACTTCCCTTTTGGTCGAAGGGGGGCGGGAGACGCTTCAGAGCTTCATCGACCGCGACCTCTGGGACGAAATACGCGTGGAGACGGCTCCTTTCCTTTTGCATTACGGGCTGCATGCCCCCTGCCTTCCGACAGCCGCCCGTCTCCTTTCCCGCACGACGATTGATTCCCGCACCATTACCCGTTTTGTCCGTGTCCGTGAGGATGCGGACGCTTCCCTCCTCTGACGATGCCCGAAATCATAGACACCCATACCCATTTCTACGGCGCGGAGTTCGCGCCCGACTTCTCCGAAGCAATCCGCCTCTCTCGTGAAGCGGGAGTCTCCCGGGCGCTCATCCCTGCCGTCAATGCCGGCTCCCTTGCCGGGATGGACGAGGCCTGCGCCCTCGCGCCCGACTTCTTCCTCCGAATGATCGGTCAGCACCCCACCGAGATGCCCGTAGACTACGAAGCCGACTTGGATCTGCTCGAAAAGGAACTCTTTGGTCATCCCGAAAAGTACGTCGCAGTGGGCGAAATCGGACTCGATTACTATTGGTCCACGGAGCGAAAGGCGGAGATGAACGCCGCTTTCCGCCGGCAACTCGAGTGGGCGAAAGCCCGCTCTCTCCCCGTCAGCATCCACGCCCGCAGCGCCACACTTGACGCAGTCCGGGCGGTGAGAGAGGTGGGTTCCGGTTCCCTCACGGGTGTCTTTCACTCTTTTACGGACGGCGAAGAGGAGCTGCGTGCCGTGCTTGACCTGCCCGGCTTCGTCATCGGGGTGAACGGTGTCTTTACCTTCAAAAAAAGCCCCCTCCCCGAGCTCTTCCGCCGTCTCCTCCCCATTGACCGTCTCGTCCTTGAGACCGATGCTCCCTATCTCTCTCCGACCCCGTTTCGCGGCAAACGCAACGCCCCCTTCCGTCTTCCTCTCGTACTTTCTGCCGTGGCGGAAGTGTACGGTCTCAGTGAGGAAGATGCGGCGTCCCAAATACTCGCCACCACCCGCCGCGTCTTTCCTTTGGTGTAAATAGTCGGGAAAATTTCGGCCGTACCGGGAAGATTTTTTTGCCCGTACCCAGTTGATATTTTTGGTCTGTGTCTCATCACCGCGAGATACGGGTCGAAATTTAGTCGAATGACGACAGATGCCGGTTGCGGATTTTCGGAAGGAAAAGTTTTCTATTTTGGGGAACATTTTCTACCTTTGCGGAAGAAAAGTTTCCCAAAATAGGAGACGATTCATACTTCTCAATCTCTGAAAACCTAATGACCGACCGAGAGACTTTTGTCCTTCGGAATACAGCACACCAATACAAGCCAATCTACTATGCCCAACTTTACCATCCAAAAGCGCGACGGACTTGTGGAGCAGTTTTCGCTCGACAAGATTATGAACGCCATCATCAAGGCATTCGACTCCGTCTCTGAGCCCGTCACCCTCTCTACGATCAACGGACTCCTCTCCAAACTCACCATCCACGACGGCATCACGGTCGAAGAGATCCAAAACCAAGTCGAAGTCGCGCTGATGAGCGAGGGACACTTCAGCGTAGCCAAGTCCTTTATGCTCTACCGTCAGAAGCACACCGAGGATAGGGAGACGCTGAGCCGGATCAAGTTCATCAACGACTACTGTCACGCATCCAACGCGGCTTCCGGCTCCAAGTTTGACGCCAACGCCAACGTGGAGCACAAAAACATCGCCACCCTCATCGGTGAGCTTCCCAAAGCGAGCTTCATCCGTCTCAATCGCAGGCTCATCACCGACCGCCTCAAGAAAATGTACGGTAAGTCTGTCGCTGACGAGTACATTGACCGACTGGAGCACCATTTTATCTACAAGAATGACGAGACCTCCCTCGCCCCCTACTGCGCTTCCATCACGATGTACCCCTGGCTCATCGGCGGCACCGTCTCCATAGGCGGGAATAGTACTGCGCCGACCAACTTGAAGTCCTTCTGCGGCGGGTTCATCAATATGGTCTTTATGGTCTCGAGTATGCTCAGCGGGGCGTGTGCCACACCGGAGTTTTTGATGTATATGAATTACTTCCTCGGCAAAGAGTACGGCACCGATTACTACAAAGACCCCGACAAGGTCGTTGATCTTTCCCTCAAAAGACGCTCCATCGACAAAGTGATCACCGACTGCTTCGAGCAGGTGGTCTACTCCATCAATCAGCCTACCGGGGCGCGCAACTATCAGGCTGTCTTTTGGAACATCTCCTACTACGACAGATACTATTTCGACAGTATCTTCGGGGAGTTCCGGTTCCCCGACGAGAGCAAACCGGACTGGCCCGGACTCTCTTGGCTGCAGAAGCGCTTTATGAAATGGTTCAATGCCGAGCGACTCAAGACGATGCTCACATTCCCCGTCGAGACTATGGCGCTGCTGAGCGAAAATGGCAAGCCGAAAGACGAGGAGTGGGGCGACTTCACGGCGGAGATGTACTCGGAAGGGCACTCTTTCTTTACCTATATGAGCGACAACGCCGACTCGCTCTCGAGTTGCTGCCGGCTCCGTAACGAAATAAATGACAACTCCTTCAGCTACACCCTCGGCGCGGGTGGCGTCTCCACAGGCTCCAAGAGTGTCCTCACCATCAACCTCAATAGGTGCATCCAGCACGCGGTCAACGCCGGTCGGGATTACAAAGCGGATCTCTCGGAGATCATAGACCTCTGTCACAGGGTGCAGCTTGCGTACAACGAAAACCTCAAGGACTTCCAAAAAGCCGGGATGCTTCCCCTCTTCGACGCCGGCTACATCAATCTCTCCCGGCAGTACCTCACCATCGGTGTGAATGGTCTCGTGGAGGCCGCGGAGTTCCTCGGTATCCCCATCACCGACAATCCCCGCTACCGGGAGTTTGTCCGCGATGTCCTGGGACTGGTCGAAGCGTACAATAAAAAGTACCGCACAAGGGAGGTGATGTTCAACTGCGAAATGATTCCTGCCGAAAATGTCGGCGTAAAGCACGCCAAGTGGGATAGGGAGGACGGCTATTTCGTCCCCAGAGACTGCTACAACAGCTATTTCTACATCGTGGAGGACGAGGGAACGGATGTTTTGGAAAAATTCCGCCTCCACGGAGCCCCCTATGTGGCGCACCTGACAGGCGGATCGGCGCTCCACCTCAATCTCGACGAACACCTCTCCAAAGCCCAGTACCTCAGCCTCCTCGGCGTGGCGGCAAAAGAGGGTTGCAATTACTTCACCTTCAACATCCCCAATACCGTCTGCAACGACTGCGGACACATCGACAAACGGCACCTCAAGGAGTGTCCGGTCTGTCACTCCCAAAACGTGGACTACCTTACCCGTATCATCGGCTACCTCAAGCGCGTCAGCAACTTCTCCGAAGCCCGCCAAAAGGAAGCCGCTGACAGGTACTATGCCCCGAAAGAACAGCCGGCTCTCCAATGCTGAAGGTAGCGGAAACGACCGTCGTTTTTTCGGAGATACCCGGTGAGACGACTTTGGCGCTGAGTCTGAGCGGCTGCCCGTGTCGGTGTCCGGGGTGCCACAGCAAATACCTCTGGGCAGATGTGGGAGAAGTACTGACGGAGAAGCTTTTGGACGAAATGATTGCCCGTAATCGGGGCGAAATCACCTGTCTCTGCTTTTTGGGCGGAGATGGTGACACGGACGGCATCCGGACGCTTGCCGGCTATCTCCGCAAGGAGTACCCTGCTCTCCGCGTCGGGTGGTACAGTGGCAGGTCTGTCCTTCCCAAAGGGCTCGACATAAGTCTCTTCGACTACATCAAGCTCGGTCCCTACCTCGCTCACCTCGGACCTCTGACTGCTACCACCACGAACCAGCGCCTGTACCGCATCTCCGGTTCCCGAATGGAAGACATCACTCCTCTTTTTTGGACGAAGTGAAGGCTTCGAGAGCCTGGCTTTGAAAGCCCAAGAGTAAGACCTACGGGTCAAAAAATATTTTTTGACCGTACCGAGGCAGAAACTTCGCTCTGTGTCTCGTCATCGCGGGATACAGACCGAAAAAGAAAGGCTCAACCGCAACAGCTTTGCGATTGAGCCTTCCCGCTATGAAGCGGATTATCTTATCTCTTGGCGTAGCGATCTTCGACCACTTTCCAGTCGATGATGTCCCAAAGGGCTTTGAGGTGATCGGCGCGGACATTTTTGTAGTCCACGTAGTAAGCGTGTTCCCACACGTCGATGGCTACGAGTGGTTCGAGCCCGTTCGTGACGGGGTTTTCGGCATTTTTGCCTACTTCGATGGAGAGGTCACCCGCCTTGTTTGTCGCAAGAAATGCCCATCCGGATCCGAAGATGCCGGCGGCCGTGGAGGTCATCTCTTCTTTGAACTTATCAAAAGAGCCCCACTTCTTTTCGATAGCGGCGAGGAGGTCGCCTTCGGGCTTTTTCTTTGCATCAGCCTTGGGGGCAAACTGCAGGAAGTAGAGGTTATGGTTCAGGGTCTGACCTGCTTGGTTGAACATCTTGCCTTCACTGGTGCGTACGATTTCCACGAGGTCTTTATGCGCGAAGTCTGTGCCTTCGATGAGGGAATTGAGCGTCGTGACGTAAGCGTTGAGGTGCTTGCCGTGGTGAAGATTGATGGTTTCTTCGCTGATGACGGGTTCGAGCGCGTTAGCGGCGTAGGGGAGTTTGATGAGTTCGACTTTCATACCTTGTAAATACTGGGGGGTTACAAAATTATCTGTTTCTTGTGTCACTGCCTCTGCAGTCGCGGGTAGGGTATCCCCGGATGCCGCCCCGGCATCCTTAGTGGCCGTCTGCGTGCAAGAGGCGAGAGACAGGGCGCTTGCGAGTACAAGACCCGAAAAATAGACTCTGTTCATACTGAAATCAGGATGTGTTCGTTTGATAGGGTGAGACTCTCTTTTTGAAAAGGAGTGCCTCCACGCCGGTCGCAGAGAACCGAACCATTTCCCGTCCTCGGACGGGGCTGCTTCGCTAAGCTTCTCTGTTTCCTCTTGTATAACACCCCCGCACCAAAAAAGTTCACTTTTTCCCCTTTTGCCCGCGCCTCCCTACAAAGAAAGAGGGTGTGCCGAAAGCTCTTAGTATCGACACACCCCCTTTTTGGGAAAATAGGAAAGATTAAATCTTCGTCAGGGTAAGATCGCACAATTGGGAGAACTTGCCCTCAGCAGGCTTATATTGACCGGAATTTCCCCATAGAATCATACCCTTCGGAAAGACTTCGGTGTCCTTGCCGTCAATCTCGATGGTGTATTTGGTTCCCTTGGTCTTGAAGGCGAACTTGAACTCGGGCGTGGGTGTCTCCGTATTCATCGGAGCCTCGAAATAGAAGTCCGTATGTGGCCACAGACTTCCCGAGCCGAATTCCCCGGCAACCCATGCGGCCAGAGCAACGCCTTGGGGATTGCCCTTAAGGTCGTGAATTCCGACCGGTAGGATCAAGGTGCGATTGGCGGCATCATAATTGACGATAAGATCCATTCCGAAACCGGAGAGGACGAAGCTCTTGCCTTCCTCGAGCGGACTAAGTGTCCAAGTCTGGTTTTGCTCACTTTTTTTCCAATTGAATTCCAACAAAAAATTGGCGTTATACGAGCCGATTAAATCGGCGTACTGAACCTGCTGCGTGACCGGGACGACTTTCTTCATAACGCCGGCAGTTATCACGATCTCACCGGATCTGTCTTTTGAGGTAGGTAACACCTCAATTTTCAGAGTCTTGCCATCGATGGAATACTTGATCCATTCGTTTTCCCCGTTCGGGAACGTAATCTTGACCGGGTCGACGACCTTTGAGAGATCAAAAGTAATCGTTTGTCCTTTCAGAGAGGCATAAATCGGGCTGATATCCATAATATTGGCGACTCCGTACTGACTTACGGAGACCATCTGGACGTTACCCACTCCTTCCGTCGTGGCATCCTTGATCTTAATCATGGCAGTACGCAGATTAGGTGTGCCGTTTTGCCGTACGGTGAGGTTGATTTTATTGCCTGCCTTCTCTGCCGTCAGCCAATCGTCCTCGAGCGTGAAGGTAAAGTCTGAGCTATTCATTTGTATGGCTCCCGAGCCCCCGCCGGCTCCATATACGACATCGGCGGAAACTACCTGCAAGTTAATCTCTGCAGGGTTAAAAGGATTTATTTGACTGTCGTCCTTTTTGGAGCAACCAACGAGTACAAACCCCGTGACGACAGCCAGAAGGAGTCCTGTGTAGATACCGGATAGGTGTTTCATGATAGTTGTTTCTTCTTGAATATAGGACGAACAATTATGCTGGGTTTAAGAGACTTGTCTTCTTTTTTGCCATTCATGTCTCTCATATAGAATGAGTCTGCCTTAGAGCTACCCCATACCTTATTGTCGACTAATTTGTAAGCGACAGATCCGTCTCCTGTGTCGATTTTCTCGGAGTACACACCGATCTCTTCGCCCCAAGCGAGGTAACCTTCGTTGGTGTCCCACATTACCAGCTTTGTGCCGGGCTTGGTTTCGATCTCCTGTACATTGATCGTAAAACGGCGGTTAGGAGCATCAAAAGAGGCATAGATGTGGTAGTTCCATTGGGGAGAGGTGATTTTATACCGTGTGTTGCCTGCTTTCTCGAACTTGACGTCATATACTGCACCGTTGGCATCCACTGTATAGTCTCCCAAGAACTCGGTGTAATACTTGTAATTGGGATCTTCTCTCATTGACAAAGATGTTCCCTGTGCGGTCAGCGTCTTGTCCTTGACATTGAAAACCAAATACTCGATTCCGTTCAAGGGCGTGTGCAACCTAATGCCCTCCGGGGTGGGAACAAACGGGACATCGATTTTATTGCCCTTTTCGTCCAAGTAATACAGAGTATTGTATTTGCCAAAGAAAAGTACGGTTTCCTTACCTCCTAAGGTTCCGGCATAAGAATCCTTGACATTTTCCCTGATGAAGTCTTGATTAAAAGCAATGCCGTAGGTGTCCATACTCTTTTTGAGATAGTCACTTGCTGCGGTCTTGGGCTTGAAGAGCTTGAGGATCTGACCCTTGGTTTTCCCTTTCAAGAAAATGGTATCGGGGTGCGTGTCCTCCATCAGAAGAAACTCATAATCTCCTTCAAACCCTTTGCTCACACCGCCTCCGACTCTGTAGTCGGGATCCGCAAAGAAATGCAGCGCTTTATTGTAAGTCACGAAATTAAGCGAGACACCTGCATCGGAGCCCACAATATACTGGCTTCGCTCGGGCTTCTGCATATCTTCGAGCACTTCAGAGGAAATAAAGGCTTCTCCTTCTTTCGTGAATACGAAACTGAGCACATAACCGCCATACTGAGTAGTTCCCGGGTAGTACTCCCCGATCCAGCCGTTGGGCGAGCTGAGGAGTTTTTCCTGCAGCGCATCCATCGCTTCAGCGGTGCGTTCACTGGCGGATTTCTCAAAGATCGGCTTGTTTTGAGGCGTGCAGGCACTTGCCCCAATGATTAGGGATAGCACCAGAATACGGTAAAAAGTATCTTTTTTCATGGTTGAACCTTTTTCCATTAGTTGACGTGTACACCACCTTTTTCGTCTGCGTGACCGAGGTGGTCTCCAAGCTGAGTGGCAATATAGCATAGGTCGTGAGAAGCAGTCTTGCTGCCATTCTCTTTTCTCATCTGGATTTCCATCGCCTTATTGCCTGCTTCATAGAATGCAGCTCTGGCGGCGACGGACGGGGCTGCCAAAGGCGGTTGAACCTGCTCAAAAAGCGGACGCCAGTCCGGTTCGATGAGATTGAGCTGGGGAATCTCATGGAGGCGACGGTTATTAACGTCACGGAGCACATCCATATCGATATTCCAGTTATCCTTCATATATCCTTTCATGATTTCCAACTTTTGGCGCAATTTCGCAGACCCTTCCTCGCCCGCAGCCTTGAAAACCGCATCCCATTGAGCCTGGCTATAAGTGATATAGCATGCGGTTAGCTCGGTAATGTCTTCACTGGGTGAGTGTCCTGCATAAGCGGTCACGAAGCCGAGACTGGCATATTCGGACATATCTCTGCGGTTATGCCAAGAAGATGGAGAATAGCTGCCGGCACTGATTACATTGTACTCCTGCGGCCACTTTACATTTTGGTGTAAGATGTGGGTGAATTCATGGTGCATTGTCTTGAAGAACATCTCATTAAGGTCTTCCGGATTTGATTCGTCCACCCAGTTTGCACGATATATGGTTACCTTTAGTCCGCCCTCTGCTGTCGCCAAAACAATGGTTCCATCATTATTCCACGACGCAGAGCCGATGATGTGTATGACTCGCGGTGCGAGTCGGCGCATAAAATGCGCACCGGCCACTTCGTCATATACTCCAAACCAGGAGTGACGGAATATACTCGCCAGCTTCATAGAGTTTTGGATAGTCGCCGGTACAAGCTGTTTGCTTCTATCGCGCTCATTATCCTCCATCCTATACTTGAAGTCGACATTGTAGGCATCCACGTAATTTTTTTGGAGCCACTTATCGAAGGCATTTTTCTCCGTGGTGGGCTTCTTGATTACTGAGGTATCCCCATCCGGTTGATCCATACTGCACCCTGCGACAACGGCACTTAAAGCCACCGCAAAGAGGGTACTCAGTGTATATCTGTTGTAAAAGAATCTATTCATCATTATTTCTTGTCTGCTGACATCGTATTATTAGAGGTTGTTGCTCGGATTGGGCTCTAAGCCGGATTTCACGACGGGATCAGGGATAGGCAGAGCTTTTCGCGGGTCATCGGATTTGAGGACAATCGGATCTTCATGAAAGAGATTGTGGGTCACCTCAATGCCATAACGCTTGATGTCATCCCATCTTTCTCCGCTGTGTACCGAGAGAATCCTTTTGGCATGCAATACAGCCTGCATCATGTAAGTTTGATCTCCTTCTGCCAGTGAAAATTTGGGGTGAAGGGGCTTAGTGACGGGACTGCCTTCCTCGGATTCTATCAGGGATTTGTAGTAGTTTTTGATCTCTTTTTGTCCTGCAGCACGTCCACCTTTGGATTGGTACCAGAGCGACAGGTCTGACGCCGCGGCATCAAACTTATCGAGCATCACTTCCGCCTCTGCTCGGATGAGTAGGGTCTTATCCGTCGTAAAAGGAAACGCAACCACGTGAGGCTGACCGATGCCGGCTACGGCATCAGTGTACTCAAAGATTTCCTCATACTTGGGTAACCATACCATATGGGCAGCATTACCCCTGTAATACAGCACGTCATAATCAGACAACTTCGATCCCCACGGCCCCGGACTGCGAAGCGTTTGTCGGGCTGCGATTGCCCCGGTGTGTGCGTAGCGGCGATTGGTATAATTACGTCCCCATAATGATCTTGTGGCGACTATCATCAGATTGGCCGGATCTTTGGCATTATGATATCCGTATGTCCATTCCTTGGGGTTCGTGAATTTTTTCGCGTAGGTAGAAATGTCCCGAAGCGTAGGCGCGATATTGTCGCCCAATACAGTCGTGGCGTACTTTTCTGCCAATTCCCATTTCTCGTAATAGAGGAAGAACTGAGCAGCGAAAGCTTGTGCTGCACGTTTATTGAAGTGATACATCGGGACGGAGTAGAAGTCCTCCGCTATATCGGGCATAGCCTCAAGGATGTCCTTTTCAATCTGCTCATAATTCTCTTTCACGCTCGGACGCTTGTACTCCAGGCCGATGCTCGTCTCCGGCTTAATGGCGTAGGGTACGCCGAGGTCGGTGGACGATGTCTGTCCGTTATAGGCCTGGGAGAATACATTTACGAGGATAAAGTGACCGTAGGCACGACACATCAAAGCCTCTGCCTTGGCAGCCTTCAATCTCGGAGAATTGGGCCCGCCTAAGTTTTCGATGGCCTCCAATGCTTGATTGGCATTGGAAATGGCCATATAACACTTCTCCCAAAGACCTTGTGTGGTGTCCCAATCGGGGTCTGTATTACCCTTCCAACGATAGTTTTCTTGGATAAAAATCTCATCCGGGAGGGGGTATATATCGCCGTTATCGCTTACGTTATCTGTCCTGTGCTCCAATATGCCCATTGGGAGAAGTGTAGGATAAGCGGCTACCAAGATATTGGTTACTTTCTCCTCCGTATCCAACTCCGTCCGCATATCCGGCATAGTCTCGAGGAACTTGTCACACCCCGAAAAAGATACGGCGGAAACTGAAAGCAGCGAAGCTGCGATCATTCTTCTTATTGTAATGTTCATAGATAAACTTTTTCAATGGATTAGAAACCTAAACGAAGAGTAGCGGTAATCTGCTTCGGAATAGGCGCAGATACCCCTCCTGATTGGAAGAACTCGGGATCCTGACCTCTCAGAGCAGGATCGGAGTAGAGAAGAAATAGGTTTGTAGCCTGCAACTTAATGGATGCAGCAGAAAGGAACCCAAGGTGTTTGTTCAAAAAACCGGACGGTAAGTCATACGAGATGGACAGCTCTTTGAGGCGTATGAAGTCACCGTTCGCTACTCGTGCAGTCGAGTAATTGTAGGCGTTGTATCCTCTGTTGCTATTCCCGTTGTAGTATACGTCAAGTCTGGAGAGTACTTTGGGGATATCTGTAATCTTTTCGTTTCCCGGTACCATCCATCGGTCTTGGAAGTCCTTCGGGGTGGCATCAAGGTCACTGTAGGAACTGCGGAATACGGGGTTCAATCTTAGCTTATTGCCACCGGAATAGGTGAGGAAGACGTTGAGTCGAATACCTTTGTAAGTAAAGATATTCCCAAAGCTGCCGTTATATGTGGGGTCAATCGGACCTTCGTATTTCAAGAAATCAATGTTTTCCCGTTCTTGGAAATTGATGTTTCCATAGCCCGACCGATCCACTTTCTCTCCATTGATCTCAAAAATCGGGAAACCTTCGTTATCCAACCCTTTGAACGGGATGGAGAAGAGACCTCTTACCGGATAGCCTTCGCGGGCGAAACCCGTACCTGTAATAAAGTCGATGATCCGACTCCGGTTGTCAAGCTGGGTCACTACATTGGCATTGTAGCCGAAGATGAAGCTGGTCGTCCAGCTGAAATCTTTGGACTTGATGTTTTGGGTGGAGAGAGACACTTCCACACCATGACTTCGCATTGAGGCCACGTTTCCTATCCTGTTGACCTCCCCGCCTACGCCCTGGGTATTCGTGTAGCCAATGAGGTCAAAGTTGTTGCGCTTGTACCAGTCGACCGTTAGGTTGATCCGGTTGTTCAAGAAGCCGATGTCCGCACCGATGTTCAACTCGTGCTTTTTTTCGTAGGTGAGGTCACTATTCTCAAGGTTCTGCACTTTGAGACCGGTCTCGGTTACCCCGGCAGACGGTCTCCAGGGGTTGTAGCTGCCGATGACGACGCGGGAGTTGGTGACCCAACTTGGCCCCGCATCCGCCGTCAGGGAGTATGATGCCTTCAGGGTAAGGTTGGAGAGTACATTTGAGAGGTGCGCTTTGAAAAAGTCTTCCTCGTGTACATTCCAAGCCCCGGCGACGTTCCATGTCGGCAGCCAGCGTGCCTTGCGGGTCTTCCCCAGGCGGTTGGATCCCTCGTACCGTCCGGTTGCAGTCAGAGTGTACTTACCTTGATAAGAATAGGTGGCCGTGGCAAAGAATGCCAAAGTACGGACGCGTGTATTGTATAGGGAGTAGTAATGCGAATTGCCCTCTTTCATGTGCTTAAAGGCATTATAATCCCAGAAAGGAACCTCCCCATTGGAATACTGCATACCCCAGCCGTCGAAACTGTCGCTTGATCTGTCTTGGGCATTGAGTTCCGTACCGGCGTAGGCGTTGAAGATGTTGTCATTGCCGAACACGGTGTTGTACTGACCGGTCAGGCGGAAGTCATAGCTGTACATCTTGTAGCCATTGGTGTTGTAGAAACCTCCGTTGGGCAGGATGCTGAAAGGAAGCGAATTGGGAAGATCCGGATCTTTATAGAGCCAGGGATTGGCATCTACTATGGTCGCGTCGCCCATCGCACGATAAGCAAGTGCCTGGTTGGATTCGTCTTTGATCCTGTGCTCTTGCTTGGTACCGGAGTATTTGAATGCACCGAGAGCCTTAAACGTGAGGTTTCTGATCGGCTTATAGGTTAGCTCGCCCTGAAACTTTGCATCGAAGACATCAAGATCCATAAAGTTGTTCTCGAGTTCCTTATGGATGTTGAAAGGGGCATAATTCCGTGTGTAAGCCACGTTAGGGTCAAGCGTCCTGCTGGTATTGAGTGCGTATGAGTAAGGGTTGATGTCGAAGTCACGCGAAACGGTGCCATTGACGGCATCGGTGCCTTGGCTCAGAGATCCGGGAGCTTTCTGCTTGCGGTAAGATACATTGGCGATCGCATTAAAGTCTACCTGCTTACTGAAGTGGTATGTGTTATTGAGGTTCGCAGTATAGCGATTCACGTTGCTCGCTTCCATCCATCCCGGATCGGTCATTACGGACAGCGACACATAGGTTTGGTTTTTCTCGGATCCCGAACTCATGCTGACAGAGTGGTTCATCATAACTGCAGGAGAAAAGAGTTCTCTGAACCAGTCGGTGTTTCTCATTTCCGCGGCGCGGAGAAAATCGGCACGAGCCTCAGGGGTATTGGCAAGTCCCCACTGTCCTGTCTTTGGGTTGTAGCTGTGTGTCAGTTGGTACATTCTTCCGTATTCTCCTGAAGCACTTGCGCGGAATGTCTCTGCGAAGTTGAGCCACCCTTTCTGGCGAAGTTCCTCATAAAATCCCATTTGATCCTGGGAGTTCATAATATTGAATTCGCTGTATGAAGGAATCAGACGGGTGGTGAATTCTCCCGTATAGCTGAAACTGCTGGTTCCTGCACGCCCTTTCTTTGTCGTGATGACAATCACTCCGGCCATTGCCTTTGCACCGTAGATGGACGTGGCACTACCATCTTTCAGTATTTGGAAACTTTCGATGTCGTCCGGGTTAAGTCCGGCTATTGCCGAGCTTATCAAGGTCGTGGCATCTCCGGAGCTGAGTGCGTCGGCGCTGACTTCCACGACATTTTCTTGAATGACACCATCCACTACCCATAGAGGTTTGGAGTCCCCGTAGATTGAAGTGGCACCGCGTACTCTGATCTTTGGAGCCGTACCAAATGTCCCTGAGACGTTTTGGACCGTCACTCCGGCGGATCTACCCTCGAGGCCGCGGCTGAGATCGGCCATACCGTCGAGCTTCACATCTTTGGCATCCAACTTGTCGGTGGCACCTGTGAAAAGCCGTTTGTCCTGAGCGACCATACCCGTGACGACGACTTCGCCGAGGGTCTCGGAGTCCGGTACGAGCTTGACGCGCATACCTTCTTTCGCCTTGACTTCTTGGGTTACATAGCCTACGAAAGAGATGATAAGCACCTCGCCCGGCTTGGCCTTTATGGCAAACTTACCATCCATATCTGTTTGGAGGCCGACTTTCGGATCGCGTTTCAGCCTTACTGTGGCTCCAATGACTTCCGTCTCCGTTTCGTCGATCACTACACCGTGTATCAGATCGCTTTGGGCGGAGGAAAGCCCTGTCTGCAGTAGAAGTGCAAACAGCGTTAAAATAAGTGGTCTAAATCTCTTCATTTACCAACTGTGAAATTGATTTATTTAAGTGAAGCGTACCGATTATGGGGTACTTGACTATTTCAAATGCAATATAGTCAAAATTTCAATCACACAAAAAGATTTAAGTCATTAGCTTTTTAAGCAATGACATCCCGGACTTAAGGCGGTACGCCATCAGAAAGAGGGTGTGCCGAAATCTTACTTTCGACACACCCTCCGTAGGGGATTTTTGAGGAGCGGCATTTAGTCGCCGATCATATAGTGGCGGTAGCCTTGGGTCTTATTCCACCCTCCACGGGTGAAGTCGGGAACTTCCACAGGGGCGAAGCCGGCCTCTATGGAGATCTTGGAGAGGGGTACGAGTGCGCACCACTCGGCAAGGTCGTACACGTCTTGGTCGAGAGGCAGACCGTTGCGGAGACAGTAGATGAGACGGTAGTCCATAATGAAGTCCATACCGCCGTGTCCACCGACTTTCTTGGCTACTTCTTCGAGCTCACGGGTGATGGGGTGTTTGTATTTCTCGACGAGGGCTTTTTGCTGATCCGGGCTGAGCCAATCCTCCATATTGAGGTTCTCGTGGTCAGGCATGGAGCCATCCGCGAGCATCTCGTCTGAGACGAAAGAGTAGTGCTGGTGGGGGTACTTCTGAGCTTTGCCCTTGGTGCCCTGTACGAGGTACATACGGTCGTAGGGGTGGGGGGTGGCGACATCGTGGTGGATGTAGATGGTCTTGCCTTTTTCCGTGCGTATGAAGGTCATCGTGTGTTCTCCGTTTTGGAAATTGCTTGAGTCTCGCCCTTCTTTTTCGAGGAAAGCGGGTATGGAGACAGGCTTGGAGTCCATAGAGACGAGGACGTTCATCTTATCGCCGCGGTGGATGTTCAGCACCTGTGCCGCAGGTCCCATCCCGTGCGTGGGATAGATGTCACCGCGGTGCTTTTGGTTGTAGTCCATACGCCAGTTGCCTTCGTAGTAGTCCCAGAAGGGTTCGAGGTTGTGGAGGTAGCCACCCTCGGCGTAGAGGACTTCGCCAAAGAGCCCTTTCTCGGCCATATTAAGCGTGGTCATCTCAAAAAAGTCGTAGACACAGTTCTCGAGCATCATACAGTGCTTGCGGGTGCGCTCGCTGGTATTGATGAGTGCCCAAATGTCTTCGAGGGAGAAGGCGGCGGGGACTTCGACGGCGACGTGTTTGCCGTGCTCCATGGCGTAGAGTGCCATTTCCACGTGCGTCTGCCAGTCGGTGGCGATATAGACAAGGTCGATGTCGGGACGTTCGACGAGTTTTTTCCACGCATCTTCGCTACCGGAGTATTCGGCCGCGGCGTGCCGACCTCTTTTGGCGAGAATCTCGTTGCTCTTCTTGACGCGTTCTTCGTGGAGGTCGCAGAGGGCGACGATGTCGGTACCCTCTATTTGGCTCATACGGTCGACTGCGCCGGGTCCGCGCATCCCGAGTCCGATGAACCCGATGCGGACGGTTTCGAGCTTGGGAGCCCGGAAGAGGAGCATATCCTGCTGCCCTGCGGGACGAGCCGGTACTTCGGTCTTGATGAGGAAGGGCTTGGGTGCGTTTTCCGGGTAAAGAACCTTTTGCGCAGAGGCTTCTGAAGAGAGTCCGAAGAGAGCTCCTACGAGTATGGTTCCCAGGGTTGCTAATTCATGGAGTTTGTTCATTGCTGCTGAGTTTGTTATAGATTATGGTGAAAAATATGGTCAGAGGAGACTGCCGGAGGGGAAAATTGGGTCTTATTCGACCGCTGTGACTTCCACGAGTTTCCGGCTGTCGTAGGAGGGTATCTCTTTAAGTCGCGAGACGTACCCGATGGTGATCTCGGCGGTGGGCATAAATAGACTTTTATAGGGCAAGTCCGCGGACAGGAACGTGGTGGAGAGGTAGTTATTCATCGCCACGGAGTAGGTTCTGTCCGGGTCGAGGGGCTTACCTTGGAGGTCGGAGAGTTCTATGCGGGGCGAGTCGTCTTCTGCAGCAGGTCCGTCTGTTACGTAGCGGATCTTGAAGCCGGAGGGGAAACAGATCTTATACCCGTCCCCTTTCCAGTGCCTCAGAAGCAGGTCTGCGATTTGGCGCCCGGTGAGGTCGTAGACCACGCCTTCGTTACCGAAAGGGTCGGCGGCATAGATGTCGCGGACCCGGATATCGCCCTCGGGGAGGCTCGGGATACGCACGCCGCCGCCATTGGCGAGGGCGAAATCGGCACCCGACACATCGCGGAGGGCATCGGTAAAGAGGTAGCCTATTTGCTCTTTATTCTTCAAAGGGGCGTCAAGCTTGCCAATGACCCGGAGGAGGGCAGGGTTATCGAGGTAACGCTGCACTTTTTGGGCCACATTTTTGTCCACAGATTCTTTGGGATCGATGGGGAGGTTTTTCGTCCGGATGTCGTATGTCCCTCCTGCTCTCTTGGAGATTCGGATGAGGGTGGCGTATTTGAGGTTCGACTTGGCTTGGGTGATGCGGATGCCGTTCCTTACCGTGCCTTCCGGGACGAGGGTGTGGGAGTGTCCGCCGATGATGAGGGGGTACCTGCGGGCGTTAAGTCGGTCAGCAAGCTCTTTGTCCGCCTCAAATCCGAGGTGGTTGAGGAAAAGCACGATGTCCGCGGAGTCCGCCACTGCATCGTAGTCAAGTGCGTGTTCGAGAGGGGGTAAAAAGGTGAATCCTTTCATCTTATCCGGGTGCGAAGCCGGCAACCCGGTCTCTTTGCTCACGTCGAGGAGTGAGACAAAGCCGACCTTCGTCCCCGTCTTCAGTGTCAGGATGACGTAGGGTTTGAGCTTGAGCCTGCTCCCCTCCGGCTTGTGGACATTGGCGGAAATAAAAGGGAAGTCCGCTTTCCGGGAAAGAAACTCGAAGCCCTTCACGTCCGAATCGAATTCGTGGTTGCCGACGGCGGAGACGGCAAAACCCAAGTCGTTCATAAGGTCGATCATCGGGAACCCTTTCGGTTCATAGTTGTCGTTTGCGGGGTTGCCGGTCTGGTTGTCGCCCGCAGAGACCAAAAGGAGATCCGGGTATATGCCCCTGAGACTGTCTGCCACAAACGCCAGTCTCGGGAGGTGGTCGAGGGTGGCGTGCATATCATTGACTGCAAGGATGGTCGCTTCTACGGGGCGGGGCGGAGCCTGCTTTTTCAGCCCGGACGAAGTCCCGCATCCCGAAAGGAGCAGGAGAGAGAGTAAAAAAGGGAGTGATCTCATTAGTCGGTAGTTGGTAGTTGGCAGTTAGGCGTTGGTCGATGTCGAACCGGGTCGAGCCGGGTCGGAGGATGTCGGGCGCGGAAAAATCCGGTACAGACCGGGAAGAAAGGCGCGGTACGTGTCTCGCTTCTTTCTCGGTACGTGTCCCGCCTCTTCCCCGGTACGACCGAAATTTTTTCCTCCTTTTATGCCCGGGACGTATCTCCGGTCGGCTCCCGCAAGGTCAGGCGGTAGGCCTGCCTACGCGCTTCCCCGGGTCAGGGGACGAAGCACTCGATGAGCTTGGCGGAAGAGGAGTGGAGCTTGATGTCCGCCTCTTTTATCGGTGCGGGGAGGAGGAGAAAATCACCCTTACGGACTTTTTCGGACCAACCTCCTTGCCCCTCGAAAGCTACTTCACCCTCTTCTACAAAATAGAAAGTGAAGGAGTCGCGACTGCCGAGGTCGAGGTGAAAACTCTCGTCCGTCAGACTGAGGACGGAGGTGCGGAAATAGGGACTCACGACCATAGTCACGAGCTTATTCGGCTCGGGGGTGGCGAAATTCTTCGCCCCCTCGGTGTCCACGGCGTAATTGATGACTTCGGACGCGGGGTCTATGTGGAGCTCGCGCTTCATCCCGCGGGCATCGGTGCGGTTGAAGTCGAAAAGGCGGTAGGTGATGTCGCTGGCTTCCTGTATTTCAAGAATGAGGCATCCGGCACCGATGCTGTGGACTTTGCCTGCGGGGAGATAGAAGAGGTCGCCGTGGCGGGGTTTGTGGAGCTTGAGGAAAGAGAGTACTTCGTCCGTTTGGACGATTTTGCGGAGCTCGGTGGGGTTCGTTTCTTTCTCCCACCCCGCGCGAATAGTGGCCTCCGGGGTGCAGTCGAGGAGGTACCACATCTCGGTCTTCCCGAGTGAGCCGTCGTGGTGCTTGCGGGCATAGTCGTCATCCGGGTGCACTTGGATGGAGAGGTCGTCACCTGCGTCGATGAGCTTGACGAGGAGGGGGAAGTGGGTGCCGAAGCGGTTGAATACTTTTTGTCCCAAGAGCCCGGCTCCGTACTCTGCAGTCACTTCCGCCAACGTCTTCCCCCGTAGCTGTCCGCGATCGACGACGGAGGGACCGCCGGGCATACCCGAGATCTCCCACGTCTCGCCGATGCCTTGGGCGGGGGCGGGGAGACCCTTGTAGTCGTAGATTTTATTGCCGCCCCAGAGCGGCTGTTTGTAGGCGGGAGTGAAGTGGAGAGGTGCGGTGAGGGGTGTTTTCATTGTCCGGAGGATAGGTATTTATTTTTTGTTGTAATGGTGTCCGTCCACTCTTCGGAGGACGAGGGCAGTGCGTGCCGGGAGGTAGAGCATCAGGCGTCCTTTCCCATCGAAACTGAATTCGGGATCGTACTTCGTGAAGTGCTCCACTTCCGGATCCTGCAGCCCGAAGCCGCCGTACTTCGGCGCATCCGTGTCAAGCGCGATGCGGTATTTGCCGTTGCGGGCAAGGATGCCGTAGTCGGTGTAGGACTTGGTGGGGTGAAAGTTGAAGACGTAGACATAGTCGCCACGCTCGTAGGCGAGGACTTGGTCGTCATTTTGCTCCCAGAGCTTGACGAGCTCCTGCTGCTCGAAGTCGGGCACGGAGCAGATGTGGGCGAGCATATCGCGGTCGAAGTCCTGAAGCTGTGCGTATTTGAGAAATCCGTTTGAGGCCAGCGACCACTGGCGGCGTGCATACTTGTAGCTCCAACCGTTTCCCTCCCTCGGGAAGTCGATCCACTCGGGGTGTCCGAACTCGTTGCCCATAAAGTTGAGGTACGCGCCATTCATCGTCGTGGAGGTGACGAGGCGTATCATCTTGTGGTACGCCATACCCCGGGCGACGACCGCGTTGTCGTCCGCACGATCCATGTGCCAGTACATCTCTTTGTCCATAAGCCAGAAGATGATGGTTTTGTCGCCCACCAGAGCTTGGTCGTGGCTTTCGGCATAGGAGACATTTTTCTCGTTGTAGCGGCGGTTCGTCGTCTCCCACCAGATGGATCCCGGCTTGAGGTCCTCGTCGCTCTTCTCCTTGAGCTGCTTGATCCAGAAGTCGGGGATATTCATCTGCAGGCGGTAGTCGAAGCCGTAGCCGCCTTCGTCTATGGGACGGGCTATGCCGGGCATTCCGCTCACCTCTTCGGCGATGGTGAGAGCACCGGGGTAGGTCTCGTGGATCACGCGGTTGGCGAGCTGTAGGTAGACGATGGCATCGGTGTCTTGGGCACCGTTGAAGTAGTCACCGTAGGTGGCAAAAGTTTGCCCCAAAGCGTGACCGAGGTAGAGCATCGAAGTGACACCGTCGAAGCGATAACCGTCGAGATTGAATTCTTCGAGCCAGTAGCGGCAGTTGGATAGGAGGAAATGGAGGACTTCGTTCTTGCCGTAATTGAAGACCATACTGTTCCACTCGGGATGAATCATACGATCCCCGCCGTGGAAATACTGCGTATAGGTGCCGTCAAACCGGGCGATACCCTCTTCTTCGTTACGTGCGGCATGGGAGTGGACGAGGTCCATAATGACGAGGAGCCCGAGACGGTGCGCTTCGTCGACGAGCGCCTTGAGTTCGTCGGGCGTGCCGAAGCGTGAGGAGGGAGCAAAGAAGTTCGAGACCTGGTAGCCGAAAGATCCGTAGTAGGGATGCTCCATGACGGCCATCAGCTGGATCGCGTTATAGCCCTTGGCTTTCACCATAGGCAGTATGTTTTCCCGAAATTCGTTGTATGTACCTACCTTTTCCTCTTCGGTCGCCATACCGACGTGGCTCTCGTATATGAGTAGCGGTTCGGTCCCGAGGGTGGGACGGGCGTGACTAAACCGGAAGGGCTTTTCGGGGTCGAATACCCGGGCCGAGAAAATATGGGTGTCGGGATCCTGTGTCACGTACCTTGCCCATGCGGGGACCCTCTGTCCCGCTCCGCCGTCCCACTCTACTTCGAGCTTGTAGTGGTCGCCGTGCTTGAGGGCGTGGATGGGCATATAGAGTTCCCATACCCCGTTATCGAGGCGCTCCATAGAGTACGCTTCGTGCCTTTTCCACCCGTTGCTGTCGCAGAGAAAGTAGATGGAAGTCGCGTTTGGCGCCCACTCCCGGATGACCCATTCGTCCTCTGTCTTGTGCAGCCCGAAGTAAAGGTGTCCGAGAGCGAAGTCCGAGATCTTGTCGACTTTGCCGCCCTTGAGCTCATCCATTTTGCGGATGAAGTAATCGTAACGTCCCTGTATGGCCGGTTCGTAGGCTTTCAGCCAACCGTCGTCTTCTATGAGCTTCAACATACTGTATCTCTGTAGATGGGTTAAAAATATTTTTAGTCCCGGAACCGCTTTACGAGGTCTCCGAAGCTGTCTATTCGTCTGTCTCTGAGGAAAGGCCACCACCGTCTCACGATTTCGCTGTGGCGGAGGTCGATGTCCAAAATGGTTTCTTCTTCGTCTGTGCGGGAGAGCTCGGTCAGGATCTCGCCCTGCGGTCCCGAGACAAAAGAGCTGCCCCAGAACGTTATCCCCCCCGTCACTCCACTCGGGTCGGGTTCGTAGCCCACACGGTTTACGGCGATGACCGGGAGGCCGTTGGCGACTGCGTGACCCCGTTGGACGATCTGCCAGGCTTCGCGCTGCCTGTTTTGCTCGTCCTCTGTGTCCGTATGCTCCGTGCCGATGGCGGTGGGGTAAATCAGCAGGTCGGCACCTGCGAGTGTCATCAGACGCGCCGCTTCGGGGTACCACTGATCCCAGCACACGAGTACGCCCAAGCGCCCCACACTTGTCTCTATCGGGCGGAAACCGAGATCGCCCGGCGTGAAGTAAAACTTCTCGTAATACGCCGGGTCGTCGGGTATGTGCATCTTGCGGTATTTGCCGGCCACGGAGCCGTCTTTCTCGAAGACCACGGCAGTGTTGTGGTAAAGTCCCGGTGCCCGTTTCTCGAAGAGGGACGTGACGAGGACTACGCCACATTTCCGGGCGAGAGCCGAGTAAAAGTCGGTGGAAGGTCCGGGGATGGGCTCGGCGAGGTCGAAAGCCCTCACGTCCTCCGTTTGGCAGAAATAGAGACTGTTGTGCAGCTCTTGGAGCACGATGAGCCGGGCTCCCTCTCTCGCGAGACGCTCTATCTTGGTCGCGAGACGGCGGACGTTGTCCGCGGGGTCGGTCGTATTGTGCTGTTGGATTAGCCCGACTTTCATGCCTTTTCGAGTTTTGTTTTGTCCAAAAAGTCCTTCGGTATCTGCATCGTGGCGCAGTGGAGGGAGCCGTTCTGGCGCACCAAGGTGCGGCAGTCCACGCCGACCACTCTTCGGGTAGTCGTCATCTCCCGCAGTATTTTAAGCGCCTCTTTGTCGTGAACCGGGTCGCCGTAAGTGGGGACGATGATGGCTCCGTTGGTGAAGAGAAAATTGGCATATGTGGCGGGCTTTTTTTCTCCTTCCCAAATGACGGGATCCGGTACCGGAAGCTTGTGAATGTAAATATCCGCATACCTTGCCGTCACTTCTTCGGGATCTATGTCGACACAAGTCACGAGGTCAAGATCTCCCACAAACCGCGTCATCGTGTCCACATGACCGTCCGTGTCGTCGCCTTCGAGGGGGGGCGGGGAGAGGATATTGAGGACTTCCAGCCCCAACTCAGCCTGAATGCGTTCTTTTTGCGACTTGAGGTCGCCTTTGTTACGGTTCGGATAGGTCAGGACGGAGCGGGTAGTCAGCCCTTCACGCTCACAGGATACATCGATGGCACCCCCTTCAAAGACAAAATCCCGGGCATCCCGGTAAAGGACGTTTTCCCGAAAATAGCCCGCGTCGTAAAACTGTTTGGTGAATGCGTTGTCTTTGTCCGCGGCAAACTTGCCCCCCCAGCCGTTAAACGTAAAATCCACGACCTCTTTCTTTCCCCTGCCGTCGGAAACGCAGAGGGGACCGTAGTCGCGGATCCAGGTGTCGTTGAGTTCGATGCCGCCGGCGCGGTAGAGCGTGAAGCGCGAAGAGCGGGCTTCCGAGAGAAATGTCTCCTTCAGTTCCGAGTCCGGTGGCGTGACAAGTACCACGTCCACAAAACGGAGGAGGGTCAAAATGATCTCCTCATAAGTGGCGTGGATCTCGGACAAATAGGCGCTCCAATCCATATTCTTGGTCGGCCAGGACATCAAGACGGCATCCTGTCTTTTCCACTCGGCGAGCAGCCTCGGAAGTTTGGTCATATTCTATGCTCTTCTGCAGAAAAATGGTGTTAAGTTCCCTTTCCCCCTTACAAATTTACACCAAACCCTACTATTTCCCAAAAACAAGCCGCTCGAATTGCCTTTTTTTGAGACCACGGTTGAATATCCCGGCGGGGTACGTACCGAGAAACTTTTTTCGGTACGTCCGGCATCGGAACGGCATACGGATCCGGAAAGGTTTCCCGGTACGTACCAAATTGTTCCCCTATTTTGACCTTCTCCCGATTTGTCCCGCCCTGCCCGATCCGGGTCGGTGTCGTCCGGTTCTTGAAGGTTCGTGAATTTTGATGTTTTCAAAAATATGGGTACGTTTAGACGTGGATTTGTCATAAATGTGCAAAAAGTAAACTAATAAAAGCGGATTAAATGTCCTTTTAATTAATTGCCTATGTGTGGAAGTAATCGGCTGTTCGAAAAAAAGCTCGGATGCCGGCACTCCCGACGATTCGGGTGGGTCAGGCGGTGCGGCGTTGACGACTGTCGACCTTAGCGGGCTGAATCCCGGCAAGGGAATGATCCGGGCGGATGAGGAGGTGTCGCCCCCCGAACGGATAGAGGAACCGAAGCCGGGAGATCCGGTTACGCCCGTCGTCTTTAACAACATGAACGGCGTTCTGATCAGCAGGAGCTCGATGTATCGTGCCGGTGTCACGTATAACGAGTATCTGCTCTTTAATCCCATGAGCAATCTTATTTACCCGGGCAATGTCCTGGTGGGAAGTTCGATTTACAGCGGACGCTATCTGCCCGTGGGCGGACAGCAGGTGGGCGACGTTACATGGTCGACACCGGACTTTACCCCGCAGGTGCCGGGCTTCAAGTTCGTAAAAACGGTGACCAACCCCAAGTTTAGCGATTTTACGGGTACGATGCAGGAGTGGAACTCCATTGACAAAAAGCCTACGGCGGTTACTTCCACGTTTGAGGTCTCCGAGGTAAACAGCCTGAAGGAGTTCAGCACGAAGTTCGGCATAGGCATGGAAGCCGAAGCCATAAAGGCGGGATTGACCATCGAAGGAAAAGTCGGTGACTTGAAGACGCATATCTTGGTGAAGTTTATCCAGAAAGCCTATTCCGTATCCATGGACCTCCCCACCGACAGACCGTTGCTTTTGGCGGCCGATGTGTCTACGATGGACAAGGTTTTGCCGGTATATATCTCCGATATCTTTTATGGCAGAATCGCGTATGCATTGATCTCTACCGATCACGATTATTGGGAAATTATGGCTGCCCTGCAACTTGTTGTTCCCGGATTTTCGTTTGAGATCAGCAGCAAGTACAAGGAGATTTTGGACACCTCCCTTACCCGTTACGTGGTGATTGGCGGGGCATCCGAAGACCATGGCCATTTCGTGTCCGAAGGCTGGGACGGCTTTAAGAAAGCCGTATCTGCTCCTTTGCACTCCTATGATGCGGTGCCTGTGGCGATGACTCTTCGATACGCTGACGACAACTCCGTGGCACGTGTCCTTTTCTCCGGAGAATACCCCGTTACAGAGAGTTATTTCGTGAAGGATTGCGACGAGATTACGTTCACTTTCCACCCCTCCACGGTTACTGCCAAAGCGGCAAGAAAAAGTGATATCTATCTCTGGGGACATACGGTGATCCGGGTTCCCGGGAACTTGTCTGGTACCGGAGAGACGGTCGAGTACAGACCGGTTTGGATACCGATGAGCAAGTATATGAAGCTCAAAGCAGAAACTCAGGAGCCTTTCTACAATGCGGAAGATGTTACGGTCAAAGTGGTTCGCCCTGCCGGAATGTCTATGAGTGAATTCCTTGAGAGTCGCGTAGAAATAGAGGCTCGTTTCCACAACACCAACTCTGCCGGCACCATTACCGGTGACGACCTTGGGTCACGTACCGTGTCTGTCAAGATTCAGGATCTTCTCTTTAGCGCCATACACGGAAGTTACGAGATCAGTACGCGCAGAAATTCCCGACTCGACTACGATGTCACTGTCGGGTTTGAACTGATGCACGATGTTAATGTCCTCCAAGAGATGCCCGGCGACATTCGGGGAGAGAGGTCTAATGCCGGGCTTAAGGGGGCGCTTCCGGCAACGGATGGCGAGAGCCTTTTCTCGGGCTATACAATCAGCGCTGCCCACAGGAAATAAGATGTAAATAATAAACCATATAATAAACCAGTATCAAAGCAGTAAAAGCGTATGAAGGATTCACGATCAATTATCTCCACTGCCTTGGCGGGGATGTTGTTGTCCGGGATGATTTTCTCATCCTGCTCCAAGTCCGTCGATGACCCTGTTTCTCCGGATAGCAATACGAAAAACGGTACCACTTCCGTTGATTTCTCCAAGCTCAATCTTCCCTATGCGGATGGTATGACGAGAGCCGAGCCAGGTACTCAGCCTCCTGTAATCCCCCCTCTTTCTCCCCTTGATCCCCCGGTGGATGGCGAAGCGGTCATAGAAGCCATTTACAACAACATCCATGGGATCATCATCAATCAGAAGAAAGTCTACAACGCCGGATTCGCATTTGATGAGATGAGTATTTTTAACCCGTCTTCCAATCAGGTATATCCCGGTAGCGTCTTCGTCGGTAGTTCCATCACGAACGGGAAGTTTCTCAACCTCAAGAGTACTATCGGTAATGTCAGATGGTCTGCAAACGGGCTTGTCCCCGAAAACGCCAAAGACAACTATTCTCAGTCGGTGCTCGATCCCAAAGCCAGCGACTATAATTCTACAATCCAGGGTTGGTTGAGTACCCCGGCAATGCCTTTGTCCGCGACCACTACGTTTGAAGTCAACGAAGTCTCCAACTCCAAAGAACTCGGGGTGCAAATCGGCATCGGCTACGACTCAGATGACCTCAAAGCCAAGCTCGATCTCTCCGTCAAGGAAGAAAAAATGAAGACCCATGTCCTTGTCAAAGCTGTGCAAAAGGCATTCAGTGTCGCATTGGATGTGCCGGATGCCAAAACCAGCATTCTCAAGACGGCGGATGTGGCGGATATGGACGGGGTAATGCCTGTATACGTGAGCGAAGTCTTCTACGGTCGCCTCGCTTATGCCGTGATCTCTTCCAACCATGAATACCATGAAGTCGTGGCTGCCCTTAACCTAAACCTCCCTACGGAAACGGAGAAGATAGACATCAATCTCTCCTCCAAATACAAGGAGATTTTGGATTCTTCGGTAAGTAAGACCTATATTATCGGTGGATCCAGTCAGGAACACGGATATGGGCTTTCCAACGGTTGGGAAGGATTCAAAAAGGCGATCGGGGCTCCGCTCGTTCCTTACTCTGCAAAACCCGTGGCTTACACGCTCCGGTATGTGAACGACAACTCGGTAGCCCGTGTCGTACTGATGAGCGACTACGTCCTGAATGAAAGCTACTTCATACCCGATGTGACAGAACTTAAAGTGAGGTTCCGTCCGTCCACTGCACGCGCCAAAGCGGGAACGTTCAGCCCGGTATTCCTCTATGGTTCTGTCAAAATGAAGCCGTCCAATTCAAACGCTTGGGTTACTCTCTTTGACCGACCTATGTCCAAGTATGTCAAGCTTGAAAACGGAGAAACCGATGCAGACATTTCGACCGATGATGAGGTTGAACTCGTTATCCGCCGTCCGTCCGGTATGAGTATGACGGATTTCCTGGCGATGAAACTGGATGTGTATGCAGAGTTCGGACACACACAGGCGGCAGGTACGGTAAAGGTTAAGGATCTTGGAAAGAAAGAAGCTCAGATTACGGTCAAAGATCTCATATTTAGTGGGCTGAAGGGACTGTTTAATGTCTATACCACAGCTAATCTTCCCGGAGAATACGAGGCTAACATAGTGTTTGTCCCCTCAATTACCACCGATGGAATTACCAAGATTGAAGACAAGTACGGGTATTGATTCTAATTCTATTTCGTTGACGATCTATGAAGCATTTTCCTAATTTCTGGCTCCTTTTGATCCTCCTTGCCGGGGTGTTCATCACCGGCATGACGGGGTGTGCCAAGTCGGACGTGCAAGATCCGGGGCATTCGGGATTCGACTCTGCCCAACCGCAACATTTGAGCATTTCGGAGGCGGAATCTTTGGCTATGACTTTCCTGCAAGGAGATGGCTCCGGGTCTTCCCTCTTGCGCGCTTCTGCCGAGGACGAACCTCTTACACTGGCTTTTCAGGATCCTCGTACCGGGCTCAGAGCCTCCACGGACGATGAGGAATCCGGACTTCCCGCTTACTATGTGTTTAACATAGGAGACAAAGGTTTCGTTGTTGTTTCGGCTTGGGATAACACCCTCCCGATCCTCGGATATTCGGACGAAGGTCCTTTTATGACAGAGGAGGACAGAGTCGCTTACCCGGCTGAAGCGTCTAATGTGCTGAGTTTCTTTGGAGCCTACTCGGGGAGTATAGAGTCACTTCGCAGGACAGCCACCATTGATGAGGAGTTGGTTCGCACCAGGGAGGCGGCTCTGCGCGGAGCAGTCAGTACGAGGCAGACCAGGGCATATAACAGCATTGCACCTCTGTTGGGTAATATCGAGTGGAACCAATCTCCCTACTATAATGCTTACTGCCCTACCGGAACTCCTGTCGGCTGTGTGGCTACGGCTACCTGTCAAATTATGAAGTATTGGGAGTACCCGGATTACGGAAGAGGATCGCACAGATCTTCTTACGACGGTCAAGTGGCCAACTATGAGCATGCGTTGAACTGGCGTAATATGCCTGCTGCCACGTTGCGTACTTGGAATAATGACGTGGCGCAATTCTGCTATGATGTGGCTGTGGGTCTTAATATGATGTTTGGACGATCGGGAAGCGGTACATGGCAGTCCTACGTGCCGGATCTACTGGTAGACCACTATTACTACAAGAACACGGCACAAGATTTGTTCCGGGAACGCTACACCACGGCACAGTGGGAAAACATTGTTTACAATGAACTTGCCAACGGTCGCCCCGTTCAGTATGCCGGTGCAGGGAGCGGTGGCGGTCACTCTTTTGTCTGTGACGGCTACCGGAACGGTTATTTCCACATCAATTGGGGCTGGGGCGGCATGAGTAATGGATACTTCCTGCTTCACGCGCTTGACCCCAACAGTCTCGGTACCGGAGGTGGCAGTGGCGGGTTCAATTACGGTCAGGACATCGTCGTCGGGATCCAGCCGGCTACGCAGCCTAATCCGGTGCCGGATCCTGATCCCACCCCTGATCCCGGTGATCCGTCGGGTTCGGATTACTGTGTTTCCTCGGGCAGGTATGCCAATAGCACATTCATAAGTAGGGTGACTATCTCCAATGTGGATCAAAGATCAGGCACGGGAGAAGGTGGTTACAACTATTACGGCAGTCCGGCCATCAAGCTGACCAAAGGCAAGACGTACACGCTTACCGTAGTTCCCGGGTCTACAGCCGGCAACTATCCCGAATACTGGAGGGTTTGGATTGATGTGAATGGGGACAAACAGTTTTCATCGGACGAGCTTGCGACCGAGTTTACCACAACCGTAGCCAATAGAGCTGTATCCAAGTCTATTAGGATACCCTTGAATACGACATCCCGGGAAACCCGTATGCGTGTCTCCATGAAGTGGGGAAGCTATCCTTCCGCGTGCGAAACTTTCGATCACGGGGAAGTGGAAGATTATGCCGTGCTTTTCGGAACCTCCGATCCGACGCCCGATCCGACGCCCGATCCTGATCCCGTTGTTCCTGATCCCGACCCGGTTGTCCCGACCCCGGAAGATATTGATTATCCCTCGTCGTCTGCTGTTGACTCTTATTGGGGCTTCATACATACGGTGCAGATCGGCTCAATGGAAAACCGATCGGCCAAGGGTGATAATTATGCCGATTACTCTCGTTCATCCGAAAGATACATTCACGCATCAAGTGGAAGAAGCTTGACGTACAAGTTGACTCCCGGCTTCGGAAGTTCTCAAATGTACTGGTGTTATTGGAGAGTGTGGATTGACTTTAATAAAAACGGCATTTTCGAGTCTTCCGAGATGAAAGTCAGCAAATACGGATCTCAGTACGTAAGTGGTTGGTTCTCGCTGCCTTTCAATTTGAACAAAGGCTTTTACAGAGTACGCGTCTCCATGTGTATGAATGACGGTTATCCGTCGGCTGACCGCAATTTCAACTACGGAGAGGTCGAAGACTACTCCCTTTATATTGAATAACTCCTAAAGGTCTCAAAGGGGAAAAGTGGGTTCTCCTCTTTTCCCCCGGTACAGACCGAAAGACTTTTCCCGGTACGGGTGCGCCTCTCACGTCACTCGTACCGGGAAAAGTCTTTCGGTCTGTACCAAATTAGGGAACCGCACGCCACACGTCCCGCACTTTACACCGCCGGCTGCTGCCGACTGACTTACTTGATGGTGGTGATGTGGAAGCAGGCTTGGTACCGTTCGTGCTTGATGTAGCACCGCCCCGCGTCGTGAAAGTCGGCCAACACGATGGCAAGGAGGTGCTTGAGTTCCTCTTCGGAGAGATTCCTCGGGTCGTTCGGGTCGACCTTTTGGAACCGTCTCCACGAGATGTCGAACGTGGTACCGTAGGCGTGTGTCGAGTTGTCGGACGCATTGCCGTTACCCCGCCTAAGCTTTTGGACATCTTCGTCGGCGCGGGTGATGCTTGTGACGATGATCGAGTAGAGCGGGAGGTGGGCGTCGGAGAGTACGGATGTGAACTTTGCCCCTATTTCATTGAGAAGGACGGCCGCCTGCGGAACCAAGAGCGCCTCCGAATGGGTCAGCCTGTCGATGGTTAGTGACGTGGACTCCGAAACCGGGACGAGACCATCCCGCGTCCTCAGCTCTGCCCGTGTCGCGGCAGGGCGGATGCCTATGCGCTTGGCGGCCTCGAGCTGGAGGTCATTGAGATCGGCGAAGTCCCTATTGAAACTGCCGATATAGGTGTAGGGACGGTGCGACTCCATGGCATCCATATCGTAGACGGGGAGATCGGGTACTCTTTCCCTTCCGAAGAGCATCACGCCACCTGCCGCAAGGACGCAGAGCGGCATAAGGTAAAGCTTGGCAAAAGAGGCGAGACCGCTTCTCTTTTTCTTGGGTCGGGGAGTCGCTTTGACTTCGGGATCCTTTTCCTTCCGGACTTCTTCCGGCAAGACTTCCGGAGCCGGTTCGGAGACATCTTCGGGGCTGCATTGGGCGACCGGCTCTGCTACGGCCTCCTCTTCGTTCGGCACGGAAGGGGTGGCAGTTTCCGGCACGGTCTCCGCTTCCGGCGTCTCACGGAGCTCATTGGGAGCTTCGGTCTCGGTCGGCTTCTGACTTATTTCGGTGCGGCGTCTCCTCCTCGAATGAGGAGACACGCCGGTGAAAGTCCTCTCCCGCGGTTTTTCCGGCGTTACGGGATTACCGTAGCGGTCGTACCAGACGGAGCGGTTGCCGCGGGCGAGAGAAGAGTGTGATTGGGATTCGTTCGTTTGGGACATAGAGAAGGTTCAAAAAACCTACTATTGGCGTACTTCTTCGGGCAACCCTTGGGAGACGACCTTGACTTGGACAAGGACATTATGATTGACCAGATCCCTAAGTGCTTCATTCGTCTCATCGCGTGTGATGCCCTTGAGGATGGAGAGGTAATCTTTTGTGCAATCCTCATTTTTGAGGAAAAAAGCCCGGAGGGCTTCAGTCATAAAGCCGTTGTCGCGCAAATCTTTGGCGTGTGTCTCCTCCAGATGCTGCACGGCACCGCGGAAATCGTCCTCATCAATGCCGTTCGTCGCGAGACTCTTGATGCGACCGATGATATTGTCGGTCACGGAGTCGATATGGGACGGATCGGAGTGAAGCGAGAAAGAGAGGTACGAGGATCCACCGGGCGACCGGTCTGTCACGCGCGAACGTACGCCGAAGTCACGAGAGAGAACCTCTTCCGTAGCAACCATGCGGGAGTAGCGTCGGAGGATAACGTCGGAGATGAGCTCGTAGATAATCGCGTTTTTGAGCGTACGCTTGGCCGTGCCGACAAACACATTCGCAACTCCGGCATACCTGGAGCTGCTCTCCGAAGAGATACGCACATACGTACTCCGTGTCGGGAATCCCTGAGGGTCGTATCCTTTTTCGTCATCCGCGCCGAAATCGGAGGGCAGAGAGGCAAGGTATCTTTCCACAAGGGGCTGAATCTCGGCGGGTTCGAAGTCGCCGACGATGAAGAAGGTCCTCCGGCTTGCGTCCCCATAGTGATTGTGATACACTTGCTCCAGGTCTTTGAGTTTGAACTTGGCGAGGTCTTTTTCGACGAAAGTACCGTACACCTTTTGATCCGGGTACATAGCCCGCCGGAGACTGTCTTTGAGTACGGCATCCGGAGCCGGTCGGTATTCCGACGAGCGGAGATACCGCAACTCGATATTCTTTGCCCTCGAGAAGTCCTCTTCTTTGAAACGGGGGCGGGAGAGCCGGAGGTAGAGAAGCTTGAAAAGATCCGGGAGGTCTTTTTTCAGTGCCCGACCTTGGACAAGGTCTTCGGTGAGGCTCATTGAGCTCTCGAAACGGATGGTGCTGTTGTCCACAAACTTCTTGAGTACGAGAGGCGGATAGACCCCGAGTCCGAGTTCCCGGAGTAGACCGTTATTGATCGCCTGGACTGCGATCGGTGTTCTTTGGGCATCGGTCAAAATGAAGCCGCCCTCCGCAACACTTTTGATCACTACCTCCCCGAGAGAATGCTTTGTGGGTAGGAGATACACTGTGGCGCCATTGGAGAGCCGCCAGCGCGTGGCTCCGTACTCGAGATTCCGATCCTCCGAGAGAAGATAACCCCGGGGCTCCGGGACTTTGACGTAGAGCGTATCGGGAATGACGATGGGCGTGTACGGCTCGGTAGCCTTGTCGTAGGTGTGCCTGTATATACTTGCCAAGCGGTTTCCCGATGGAGTCAGGATCCCGGTTCCGCCCTCCGGCAGGGTCAGCAGGATGGAGGTATTCGGTCCGGAGATAATCGATTGGAGGTTGTCGTTGACATCTTTGAGGGTGACCTGCCCGGAGATGCGCGAGATGAGTTTCTGCTCCAGTTCTATGCCCGGGATGTAGCCGCCGGAGACAAAGTAAGTGGCGTACTTGTCGGCAAAGTACTTATTCGAGGTCTCTTTGAGCTTGGCGAACCTCAGGTCATACTCTTCGATGATCCTCCTTTTTGCAAAGTCAAATTCAGCGTGGGTAAAGCCGTGCTCCACGGCACGCTTCACTTCCGCAATCAGTGCTTTGAGCGCGTCGCCGTAGTCCGAGCCTGTAATTAGCAAGGCCTTGAGGCGGAGCGCATCCTCGTTGGTCGCCAATCCCAGATAGGGGCCGTAGCCGATCTCTGCGCTCTCGAAAGGCGGTTCGGGCAGGAAGGCGAGGTCTTTGAGGCGATCGTTGAGCATCAGGGTGATGAGACGGATGTAGTAGGTTTTGAGCAAGCTGGCGGCCGATGACGCGATGGCGGGCGGAAGCGACTTGCTGATCCACGAGATCGTGAGCTCGGATCGGTGAATCACCGGCGAAGTGATAACCACTCCCTTAGGCGAGTCAAGTTCGGGGATAAAGACAGTCTCCGGGACTGCGGAGTTATCCCGGTTGTCGGGGTATTTCATCACCCACTCGATGGCTTCTTCCGTCTTGTCCAAATCAATGTCTCCTACGACGATGACCGCCTGATTGGAGGGTCGGTACCATTTCTTGTAGAAAGCTGTGGCCATCTCGGGCGTGAAAGCCTCTACGGAAGCTTTGGTGCCGAATGGAGGATGTCGCGAATAAAGATGACCTTCGGGTAGGAGGGCGGTGATGGTCTTCTCTCCGAGTGCCACCTGCGGGGTCACGAATGAGGTCCAGCTCCCGATCAAATTTGCTTTTGCTTCGGACACGGCTTGGGGGGTGAGGAGCATCCCGCCCGCCCAATCTCTGAGCACCAGGATTAGCGAGTCCGCAAACGTCTGCCTCGCTGTGGGTGCGTCCTCTATGCGGTAGATCGTCCGGTCGTAAAAAGTCTCTGAGCCGAGTTTGCCCGTGCCGACGAGACCGTTCTTCCTAAAGAAATCGACCAGTTTGTCTCCGGAAAAATGCAGCGTGCCGCCGTAAGCCATTTTCTCAATGAAATGGGCCATGCCCTTCTCCTTGTCGTTTTCTCGAAGCGAACCCGCTTTGCAGACAAGGTAGAAATTGGCTTTGCCTTTCTCCGTCGTCTCGTTTCTCCTCAGTATGTAGGTCATCCCGTTGTCCAAAACGCCCATCCGCACCGATGGGTCGATGGGGAGAGCGGGGATGTCGTATTCACGATCCTCTGTCTGAGCCGATAGGGATATTCCGAAAGAGCAGAACAGTACAAACAGGAAAAATATAATGGCATCTGGGTGTCGGAACCGGCGGGAAAAATTATGCTTCATCTTCTGGTGTCGTGCAATTTGGCTATGCGGGGCGCGCTCACTGTGCGGTTTGATCCCAACCCGACTCACAACCCGCTCCCCGGCAAATGTACTAAATAATACCCCAAATTTCCCCCTCATTATATCTTTTAACAGGAGAAGCTTATGCGAGGCGTTTCATAATGCCCCAAAAGCACAAAATGAACAGAAGGAGAGGAGACGCGGGGAGGTACAGACCAAAAACATTTCGTCGGTCAGACCGGGAAGGAAAGAAGACTCGGACCAAAAAGATTTTTTTGACCTGTGTGAGAAAAATGTTTGGCAGTGTGGAAAAATGATGGTACCTTTGCAACACGAAACAAAAAAGGCATCCGGCTCCTTAGCTCAACTGAATAGAGCATCTGACTACGGATCAGAAGGTTATAGGTTTGAATCCTATAGGAGTCACTTTTGAATCGACATTTGTCCCCGACAATAGGGCTCTATTGTCGGGGATTATTGTGCAAACTCGGTCGTAAACCATTCTTTGCAGCACTAATGACGACATACTTAACCAATGACCATGCGAAGTCCATCCTCAAGCTAGGCACGCCGATTATGCTGGGACAGCTGGGGGTGATACTCGTGGGCTTCGTGGACAATATTATGGTGGGACACTACGGCACTTCCGAGCTCGCCGCCGCCTCGTTTGTCAATAACTTCATCAACCTCGCCTTTATCCTCGGCATCGGGTTCAGCTACGGGCTGACACCTCTCGTGGCGGGCGGCTATGCCACGAAGAACGGCCGGCTGAAGACGTTGCTGAAGAGTTCCATTTTTGCCAATGTCCTTGTGGGCATCATTCTAACCCTGGTGATGGGACTCTTTTTCTGGCAGATTGAGTGGTTGAAACAGCCCGTGGAGCTGTTGCCCCTGATACGCCCCTATTTCCTCATCCACCTCGTGAGCATCATCCCGCTGATGGTCTTCAACGCCTACAAGCAGTTCTCCGACGGCGTGGAGCAGACGATGGTGAGTATGCGCGCCATACTGATCTCCAACGTGGTCAACATCATCTTCAATTACCTCCTGATATACGGTGTATTCGGATTTCCGGAGCTGGGGCTTGTGGGTGCGGGTCTCTCCACGCTTTTGTCGCGCATCGTGATGCTCTTCCTTCTGGTGCATGCCGTGCACCGCACGAAGTGCTTTCAGAAAATTTTCGAGGAGACAGGCAGTGTAGACGGCCGTGTAGAGCAGGCTGCGCTCTCAGACCTTACCCGTCTCGGGGTTCCCTCAGGTATGCAGATGGGGCTCGAGAGCGGCTCTTTTTCCATCGCGGTGGTGATGATCGGATGGCTCGGGGCGGTGCCGCTGGCGGCGCACCAAGTGGTCAATACCCTCTCCACGCTCGGTTTTATGGTCTATTACGGCCTTTCGAGTGCGGTGTCCATACGTGTGGGATACTTCTATGAGCTCGGGAAAAAGAAAGCGATCGAGAACACCGTGAAAAGCGGTCTTGCGCTCCACTTCGCCCTTGCCCTTGTCCTTGTTCTCGTATTGCTCCTCTTTCGCACGCAGATCGGACGCATCTTCACAAGTGACGAGGCGGTTCTCGTACTTGTGGCAGAGCTTGTCTTTGTCCTCTGTGTCTATCAGCCCGGGGACATCTTCCAGATCCTGTACAGCAACGCACTCCGTGGACTCCACGACGTGAAGTTCACCGCCTTGGCGGCACTCTTTTCGTACTCCGTGATGACGGTGGGTGTGGGGTATGTCTTCGGCTTCGTTTTGGGGTGGGGCGTGATGGGCGTATGGCTTGGGTTCCCGGTAGGGCTGACCACCCTCGGCGCCTTGCTGTACGGACGCTATCGGAGGGTAATGAACTCCGAAATAAAATCGTAACTTTGCGTAGGTTCGTCGCATTTTGGGTTTAAGGAAGAGACTGTGAGCAGTACGATGCCGTC
>SFHG01000005.1 GCA_004555765.1 Bacteroidales bacterium | reverse complement strand
CTCCAGACCAATTTCGATGGAGCGGATCAGTTCGTTGACGACATTCTCATTGTAGAGGGTACCTTTTTTGCCCGCGGTGGTGGTGCCGTTGGGAGCCTTGCCGATGGTGTAGGTGTTGTAGAGCTGATACGGTCCCATATCATTACCCACCTCTGCGACGGAGGCTCTCAGCTTTCCGTACGTGAACCAGTCTGCCTTCTTGTCCAGTACCCGATTAAAGAGTTCGCTGAATACGAAGGCGAAGCTTGCCGACGGGTAGAAGAAAGAGCGATTGGCGGGACTGAGCGTCGAAGTCCAGTCGTTACGGCCGGTGAGGTCGAGGAAGAGGTACCTATCCCAGTTCAGCTGCAGGGTTCCGTAGAGGGAGTTGATCTTATGCTCTCCGAACGTCTGCCCGGGCGTAATGGTTCCTTTGTAGTTATTTACGCTGAAGAGGTTGGGTACTTCGAGCTCTCCGATGACGAAGGAAAGTCCGGACCACTTACGACTCATCAAGTTCCCGCCGAAAGAGCCACCGAGGCCGAACTTGCCCCAAAGCTCATCCTTTTGGGCGGACACGAGGAAACTGAGGTTTGTCTCACTGAAGACGTTCTTGCCTTCTTCGTAGCTGCCGTTGGTCTTGACCGGACCCGCGTAGAGTTTGCTATTGGTATTCGTGGTGTAGATGTCCGCACCTCCGTTGACTTCCATGGAGAGCCACTCCAAGGGCTTGTACTTCAGGGAGCCGTTGAGGAGGAAGCGGTCGCGGTTATCGTCGTTGGTGCTGTATTTGATCGCCCAGTAGGGGTTGACACCGGACTTGGGGTTGTACCAAAAGTGCTTCCCCGCATCGTTAATGCCTGCAGAGAAGTCCCGAATGTCGATACTTCCCGGCATCAGGAGGACGGTACTCCAGAAGTTCTGTCCTCGGTTACCGGAGATGGGGCGGTTGTGCACGGAAGTCTTGATGTACTGTACCTTTGCATCTGCTGTCCATTCCTTTCCGGATCCGAAGTTGGTCACAAACCGGGTAATGGCATTAAAGCGGTTCAGTTTGGACTCGGGCGCGAGGTCGGAGTTATAGGCATGTGTGAGTGCAGCGTATACGGAGCTGCCGTCGCCCAATCTTCTGGAGATGGAGATGGAGTTTTGGGTATTGATGCCGGTCTTGAGGAAGTTGCCGATATTGTCGTAGTAAGTGAGCGGAGCCTTCGTGCCGTCCCACTTTTCCACTTCGGATCCGTCTATTGCGGGGCCCCAGCTGTTGCCGGACTCGGAGTTATAAGCGCCGTTGTCGCCTTGTCCGAAAGAGGTCTGCAGGGAAGGTATCATAAACGGGGTCTCAAAACCCGTTGTAGAGGTCAGATTGATCCCGAGACCCTGCTGACCTGCACCGTTCTTCGTCGTGATGAGGATCACGCCGTTACCTGCGCGGGAACCGTAAAGGGCGGCAGCAGAGGCGCCTTTGAGGACGCTCATGGAGGCGATATCGTTGGGGTTCAAGTCTCCGAGACCGTTACCGAGGTCGGTGGAAGGGTTCCAGAAGTCGTTATTTGTCGCTCCGGTGAAGTTATCCATAGGCACCCCGTCGACCACGATCAGAGGTTGGTTGTCGCCGGTGAGTGAATTATTACCGCGAAGGACGATTTTAGACGAGCCTGCGATCCCGTTACCGCCTTTTACCACTTGCAGACCGGCGACTTTCCCGGAGAGTGCGTTCGTGATGTTGGTCTGACGGGTAGAGGTCAGCTCTTCGCCCTGTACTTCTTGTATGGCGTACCCCAGTGATTTCTTTTCGCGTTTGATGCCCAAGGCCGTCACGACCACTTCGTCCAAGACTTCGGAGTCCTCCTGCATGGTGACTTTGAGTTCGCTCTTGCCGTTCAAAGGCAGCTCCTGCGTCTTCATTCCCACGTAAGAGAAACGGAGGACGGCGTCAGAAGCCACATTTTCGAGTGTAAAAGTCCCGTCGATGCCGGTCATCGCACCTTTATTGGTCTTCCCGACGACCACCACGGTAACGCCGGGAAGGGTCTCGCCCGTCGCATCGTAGACCGTGCCGGTGACTTTCTTCAGTGTCTGGGCGGAAAGCCCGGTGGCGGGGTACAAAAGTAACGTCATTATCCAGACTGCCAATGCCGTCCGGACAGACTTTAGAGAAATGAAAGATGAATGGATCATAGTTTTTTTACAGAGCAAATTTTAATGTACGTGCATTCGCATCTCTATCAATTGATTTTTACTAAAAAGTCTAACCTAAAAATCCGTAACCCGATATCAAGCCAAAAGGCTTTAATGCAGAGACAAGACAAGCGACACTATTACGGGACTACCGTGGCTTGGTATCATCAAGATCATAACAGTGTGCAAATATATCCAATACCGCCGATATGTGCGACAGGGTTTGCTGTGTCAACACTATGAAAAAGACCTTCGCACGGGGCAAAAGCCTTCGTGCAAAGGTCTCTAATCAGGACAGAAACCGGAGCTTCCGATCGGGTCGGTCAGAAGTCGCGGAGGGAGGCGGGGAGGTAGAAGTCGCCCGTCTTGTCGACATAGACGACGGCAAGTGGCAGCTCCACGGGCTTGCCATTCACCGTCACCGTATCGGAGAAAGCCTTGACGACGAGGGTCTTCTTGCCTTTCTTGACGGTAAGGGTTTTCTCCAAAGGTTGATCCCCCGAGACCGCCACCTCCAGACCCTTAAAGACTTCCGAGGCCGGGCTGAAATAATCGTCCGTGTACTCCGGCATCGTCTTCTCCGTAAGCCCCACAAGCGCACGGATGTAGTTATTGAGGTCGATATTGGTATTCATCCCGCGTATTCTTTGATCCAAAGAAGGAGCATAGCAGGCGAGCAAGACTTCCTCTCCGGTGTGTCCGTTTGTGGTAAAAGTAAGATAACTGTGGGCAGTGTATAGCGCCGCGATATAGCCGTCGAGGGAGTTAGAGGAGTACTGGATGCTCTTGAGGTGGCTGAGGGCATCGACATCGTCACCGAGGAGCTCTTCGAGGGTCTTTTCGCGTTCATCGGAGAGGCGGCCAGACTTATTTTTCTCCATGGAGCGAAGCGCGGTCACGACTTTGAGTTCAGAGGGTGAGGGGGTAAAACCGGCATACTCCTCAAAGATATGGGACAGGTCATCCTCCGTCTCGGCTTTAAGGAGGAGGGATGCGAGACCGACCGCAGTTCTTTTGGCCTTGGGCAGGACGCCGAAGAGCTTGTCCGCACCGGTTTCGGCATACTTGCCTCCGAGATCCCGTCTGCCGATCGAGAGACCGCTATTGCCGTGGTCGGCGGTGACGATGACGACAGTGTTGCCGTCTTTTTTCGCAAAGTCGAGTGCTTCGGCCACGGCCCGGTCAAACGCCACAAACTCGCTGGCTATGCCGACGGGGTCATTGGCGTGCGCCACCCAGTCGACTTTGGAGCCTTCGACCATCAGGAAAAAGCCGTCGGGGTCACCTTGGAGCTTGGCGAGGGCGGCCTTGGTCATCTCCGCGAGAGAAGGAGAGAGGGCGGGATCCCTGTCAAGATCATAGGGTATATCCATCGGGGAGAAGAGTCCCCAGACCTTGTCCGCATCGGTGGTGAGGGCGGCTTTGTCGTCGGTGTAGAGCTTGGTGCCCTCTTTTTCCAAAAGGTTACGCAACCCCGGGGTGACGAGCTTGACGCCACTGCCAAAGAGGACGTCAATGCCGTTTTGCGCCATCTGAGGGATAAGGTGTGCATAGCTGCCGCGGTCGTAATAGTGCGCCGCCATATCCGCGGGGGTGGCTTGGGGGAAATCGCACGTGACGACGATGCCTGTCTTTTTGCCCCCGATGATACGTGCCAGTTCAAAAGCGGTGACGAGGGGGCGGTATGCTTTGGCAGAGTCCACGGGGACGAGGTCGTGCACCGTGGGAGCCGGGTAGGAATTGACGAAGCCGGCCCGGCTCGGCATCCCGTTTACGTAGGAGGAAGAGGTGGGCGCGGAGTCCCCTATCGGCGAGTCGGAGCAAAAAGTGAGGACGGTGCCGGAGAGGAAAGGATCCACAGCAAGCGACTTACTCGCAGGGTTCTTGAGACGGTTGTACCACCGACCGAGGGACACGGCTGCCGGCGAAGTGCCGTCCGAAATCATCAGGATGATATTTTTGGCGGGCTTGATGTGAGAGAAGTCCGCCTCTTGCCCCGTCGCAAGGAAAGGGACTAAGGCAAGGGCAAAAAGAGGGTAAAGTTTCATAGCAAATAAGTTACCGTATGATGCAAAAAGTTTTGGTCTGTATCTCGATCGGACTTTGCCCCGTACCTTTTTCGGACGCCGGTACGTGTCTCGAGATCGTCTCGGTACGTACCCCTCTTCGGAGCCGACACATAAGACCTGCGTACGTCAATTCGAGGCGTGTTTCAGGGGCAAAGTAAACAAAATCTCGAGCCCGCCCGAGGGGTGCCTGCGTGCCTGCACCTGTCCGCCGTGGAATAGGATGGCATTTCGGACAATGGAGAGACCGAGACCGGTACCGCCTTTGGCTCTCGAGCGACCTTCATCTATCCGGTAGAAGCGCTCGAAGATGCGTCCGAGACTGCTGTCGTCCACGCCTATGCCGGTGTCGTGAAAGGACAGGTAAAGGTACCTATTATCCTTGTGATAGAGATTGACTTCGATGGTCACCCCGGATCCGGCGTACCGGATGGCATTCTCGAGGAGGTTCTGGAATACGGAAAAGAGGAGGCTGTAGTTGCCGTCGATGAGGAGTTCGGAGGGAAGATTATTGTGGAAAGTATCCCCCGTATCCGTAAGCCGGTCGGTGAAAGCGATGCGGGCCTCCTCCACGAGCAGTCGGAGGTCGAGCGTCTCGAAGGTGTAGCTATTCGTCGGCTCTTCGAGCTTGGAGAGGAGGGAGATGTCGTCCAAGAGGGAAGAGAGACGGGCGCTCTGAGCAAGGGCTTTGTCGGTGAAAGCCGTCCTTTCGTCCTCTGAGAGATCCTGATAGGAGAGCATCTCGAGGTAACCTTTGATGGCCGTGAGCGGAGTGCGCAGCTCGTGGGTGATGTTGCTCGTGAGCTCCTGCTTGAGGATCCGATTTTTCTCCGTCTCCGTGATGTCGGTGATCGTGATCTCGTGACCGCCCTTTTCGTCCCTCAGGCAGGTCACTTCATACGTGCGGGCATTTCGGTCGATCTTGATGCTTTTCATCCTGCGATCCGGGTCATACGGACTTCCCGCAAACGCCTTAATCTCGGAGAGCACGGGGTCGTCCATAATCTGCCCCACCTCGGTCATTGGCGAAGAGGAGAGCATATTGGCGTACTGGATGAAGTGGGAGTTGGCAAAGAGGGTATGCCCGTCGGGATCGAAAATACCGATGCCTATATCGGACACCTCGAAGTGCAGCTCGAGACGTTCCCGACCGGCTTCGAGGTCTTTGCGGATCTGCTCCTTTTGGTGGAGAATCTCGAGGAGCCCTCCCGTGATGTCGTCACCGGCATCGGCATCGATGTCGTCCGGCATAACCTCCGCACCGGAGGCAATTTTTTTGGACAGACCGGCCAGACGCCTCAAATGCTCCGCATGCGCCTTGGCAGCGAGGTACATCCGCCAAGCCAGGACGAAAAGAAGGAGGATGCCCACAAGGAGAAGGAGGCGGGTGAGATTGAACGAGTGCTCGGGCGTGAGAAAATTGGGGACACCGACACGGAGGTAATGGTCTCCGAAAAATTCCGCGTAGTAGAATGTATTCTCACCCGTACTGGCTGAGACCCTCGAACCGATCCCGGAGCCATGGAAGTGTGCGCCCTTGAGCTCGGGGCGGTTATTGTGGTTCTCAAAAGTGCCCACAAGCGCCGAATCGGTGTCGAAGATCACTCTGCCTCCACTGTCGATGACCGTGACACGAATGTCTCCGGGGAAGTATCCGACCACGTCCCGGAGGGTTCCCTTCCGGCGCGCATTCTCAGCGACGTAGACGAAACTTTTGAGCTGGGCGACGTTGAGCTCCGAAGCCGTCTTGCGCTCAGAGTGGAAGTTAAGCACCCAGACTGCTACGGTGTAGACACCTACGAGGATGAGGAATGCGATGAGAAACCGCCTATTGAGAAACTTGAGGATGGACACGTGTGGGGAGGGAAATTTGTAGGGAAGAAAGAGGGGACGGGCTTAGGACACCTGTGGATGGGAAGGCTTGCGTCCGGGGCTTTTTCCGCTTGGACGGAACGTGTACCCGAAGCCGACCCTATTGGCGATGATGTGTGCGTAGTTGCCGAGTTTGCGCCTCAGTCGCGCGATGTGGACGTCTACGGTTCGCTCCATCACCGTCTTATCGTCTGTCCAGATGGCGCTGAGGATATCGGTCCTTGTCAGAGTATGGCCTTCGTGCCTGATGAGGAGCATCAGGATGTCGTACTCGGTACGGGTCAGAGAGAGGGATGTGCCGCTTACGGTGACCGTCTTGGCCTTAGTCTCGATGGTGAGGGGTCCGGCTTGGATGACCTCGGCGGCGGTATTGACGGGGAGCGTGGATCGGGTTATGATGCTCTTCACTCTCGCAGAGAGCTCCTTCGTGGAGAAGGGTTTTTTGATGTAGTCGTCCGCACCGGAGCCGAAGCCGCGGAGCATATCGCCCTCGGTCGTCTTTGCGGTCAGGAAGATGATGGGGATCGTGTTGCCCTCTGCCCGGAGACGGGTCGCCAGGTCGTAGCCGTTCATACCGTCCATCATGATGTCGAGGAGGATAAGCGAGAAGGAAGGGTCGAGCACTTCGAGTGCCTCCTCCGCAGATCCGGCTTCGGCGATCTCGTACCCGTCCCTCTTGAGGCACAGGGCTATGATCTCCCGTATATCGGCTTCGTCATCGACGACGAGTATCTTTTCCTGTGGTGTCATTTGGTCTCTGTCTTATCGGTCACATCGATATGGGCGTGGCGCACGTCCCGTCCCTTGATGAGGTAGATGGTGGACTCGGCGATATTGGTAGCCGAGTCGCCGCATCGCTCAAGGTTATGGGCGAGGGAGTCGAGGCTGAAAAGCTCCATCAGCTGTTCTTTGGATAGCTCCCGGAACGCATTCGCTTCGGCGAGGTAGCGGCGTATCTCCCTAAAACTATCGTCCACTCCGTCATCTGCGTCGAGGACATTGAAGGCGGTGGTAAGCTCCATATTCGTAAAAGAGAGGACGGCGTTACGGACCATCTGGGTGACGCTCTCGAGCATCTCCGAGACCATGGCCTTTATTTGGTAAAACTCGGGGCGGGTAAGGTCGATCTCCCGCACCATATAGACGCAGTTGAGGACCATATCGCCGATCCGTTCGAGGTTCGTGGTGAGATCTTGGTACGCCACGATCCGCCGCAAGTCCTCTGCCATGGGCGAGAACTTGAAGACCGTGAAAGCGACCTCCTCCCGTATCTTCACTTCGAGCCTGTCGATGAGCGTCTCATTGGTGAGCGCCTCCTCGAAGAGTTCTTCGGAAGAGGGGTCGTCGACGAGCTGCTTGAGGATGGCGAGCTGAAGGAGGGTATTCTTGGAGATCAGTTCAAATTGGTTCAAAAGAATCTGAAGTTGTTGGTCTTTGATGATGCTCATACTTTTGTCGGAAAGGAAGGGATAGGCATTTCAGCTGAAGACACCGGTGAGGTAATCCTGCGTCTCCTTGCGGACGGGATTCGTGAAAACTTGATCCGTGTCCCCGTACTCGATGAGATCCCCGCTGAGCATAAAGGCACTCTTGTCGGAGATGCGCGCAGCCTGGCTCATATTGTGGGTGACGATGATAATGGAGTACTTCTCTTTGAGCGCCATAATCAGTTCCTCTATCTTGGTCGTCGAGATGGGATCGAGAGCAGAGGTGGGTTCGTCCATCAGAAGGACTTCCGGTCTCAGGGCGAGGGCACGCGCGATGCAGAGGCGCTGCTGCTGACCGCCGGAGAGGAAAGAGCCTTTTTTCTTCAGAGCGTCTTTCACCTCGTTCCACAGCCCCACGCTCTCGAGCGAAGTCTGCACGATCTCTTCCCGCTCGCTCTTGGAGACGGGGATGCCGTTGAGCGAGTAACCGGCTATGACGTTTTCCTCAATGCTCATCATCGGGAAGGGGTTGGGTCTCTGAAACACCATACCGGCTCTCCTGCGAGCCTTCATAGGTGCCATGGCCATGACGTTTTCCCCACCGATGAAGATCTCTCCCTCGGTCTTGATCTCGGGGTAGAGGTCGTGCATCCTGTTGATGGCTCTCAGGAGCGTACTTTTGCCGCACCCGCTCGGTCCCATCACGGACGTGGCAAGGTGTTCGTAAAAAGTGATGTCGATATCGCGGATCGCTTTCTTCTCCGGCGTGTACGAGACAGAGAGATTTCGTACCTCGATGATGGGTTTAAGCTCCGTCACCCGGGCTTTGCCGGAGAGGATGGCATCAGAGACACCGTTGAGTCGGGAGTCGGAGTCCGGAGGGGTAGCCGTGTGTGGTTGAGTACTGTCCATAGCGTCTATTTCTGCGATTGCTGTAGTGGTGCCGGAACTGTCTTGCATATCAAATGTAACTATTATTTCTGTAAGTCGAAGGAGGAAGTTTTGCACGTACCGAGCCTTTTGTCTCGGTCTGTACCTTTTTGTCGCGAGACACGGACCAAACTTTTCGTCCCGGTACGTACCTCGTCAAAACCGGGGGGTCATTGGATGCGCCATTTGGCAGCGATGGACTTGGCAAGGAGGTTAAGACCGAGGATGATGAGGAGGAGCATCAGCGAAGTGGACCAGATAAGGGGAGCAAGGTTGGGGTCGTTGTAAAACTCCCAGATGAGGAGACTCACCGCACTCATAGGCTCCGTGATGTCCGCCTGCACGAAATTGGCTCCAAGAACCGTAACCATCAGAGGTGCCGTCTCGCCCATCACACGCGAGATCGCCAAAAGGATCCCCGTGAAGATGCCCCCGAAAGCACTCGGGAGGATGACGCGGAGCATCACCGAAGTGCGCGAGCTACCCAGTGCAAGCCCCGCCTCTTTGAGCGACGGTGGAAGCATCCTCAGCGACTCCTCCGTGCTGCGCGCAATCATCGGAATCATCATTATGGCAAGTGCCACAGACCCCGCGATGCCGCTATACCCGTGCATGGCCTGCACCACCCACATATACGCGACGACCCCGCAGACGATGGAGGGCACGCCTTGCAGGATGTCCACGAGATCGCGGACAAGGGAAGCAAATCGGGCCTCCTTCTTTTCGGACAGATAGATCCCAGTCAGAATACCGACCGGGACCGATATCAGTGCCGCAAAAAGGACAATAAGGAGCGTACCTATAATCCCGTTGGCAATACCACCGGGGATGACTTCACCCGCCTCCGTGGCAATCATCGCCTCGATGGAAGAGGGAACCACTTTCGTAAAAAAGTCGAAGTTGATCTGTGGCGCGCCCTTGAGGATAAGCTCGATGAGGATCGCCAGAAGCGGCAGTGTCGTCAGGACGCTCAGCCCCACTACCGTCCACTTGAATAGCAGACTCCGCCTGATCCGACGATCGGCGTGGGAGGGTCGGCGGGAGATTTGGTCTATGTCTACAGTTTTTTGCATACGCCTGTGTGTTTATTTGCCGCTGAGCCGTTTGATGATGAACTTGGCCACGAAGTTGATGACCGCCGTGATCAAGAAGAGGAGCAAGCCGACGGCGAAAAGGCTGCTGAGCTTGAGTCCTATGGCTTCGCCGAATTGGTTGGCAATCACGGATGCCATGGTATTGCCGGTGGAAGCGAGTGAAGTGGGGATGACGTTCGTGTTGCCTATGAGCATCGTCACCGCCATCGTTTCTCCGAGTGCGCGTCCGAATGCAAGGATATAGGAGGCAAAGATACCCGACCCGGCCACGGGAAGACTGACGGAGAGGATGGTCTCGCTCTTCGTAGTCCCGAGGCTGTAAGCGGACTCTTTGAGGTCATTGGGCACCATGGAGATGAACTCCGCACTCAGACTCGACGCATACGGTATGATCATAATGGCGAGGACGAAAGATGCGAGCAAGACACCGAAGCCGGTACCATTCACGCCCAAGACTTTGAGGATCGGGGCGAGGGTGTAGAACCCCCAAAGACCATACACGATACTGGGCACGCCGGCAAGGAGATCCACGATGAGGCTCAGCGCCCGGGCGACCTTCGTACCGCGATAGTACTCACCATTGAAGAGCGCGACGGCCATCGAGAAAGGCACGCAGATCAGGAGCGCGAGGACACTTGTGAGGAGGGTGCCGGTGATGAAAGGCAGAGCGCCGTAAGCGTGCCCGTGGTCACTCCACTCCGTCCCGGTCATAAAACCGAAGAAGCCGAAACGGTCGAGCGCGGGCAGACTCTCCGAGACAAGAGCGTAGACGATACCGCCCGCAAGAAGGACGATGCACACGCCGGCAAGGACGAGGAGGAGGTCAAATGCTTTATCTTTCATCAGAGGGAGCAGGTTTCGGGGTTTGGTCTTCGGTAGAGAGGGGCTTACCGTCGTAGGTCATCGAGAGGATTACCCGGCGGGCTTTCTCCATCGCAGTGACCGGAAGCGGTGCGTAGTGTGTCCTTTCGGCGCTGGTACGGGCGGCATCACTGACGAGGTAGAGCAACCAGTCCTGAAGCTCACGAGCCTCTTCCCTCGTACGACCGAGATAATTTTGTTCCTTATAGGCAAGCACCCAAGTCATCGTGGCTATCGGGTAAGCGTCGGGGTTGGGGGAATTGGAGAGAATCGCCCTCGTATCGTCCGGGAAATCGTCCCTCTCCCCCGCGATGGAAATATGCTCCATCGTCGCTTCCACAAAGCGACCGGAAGCATTTTGCAAAAGTGCCGACGGGATGCCGAGTGCCAACGAATACTCGGAGCCGATATAACCTATCGAGCCGTCTATCTCGCTGATGTTGCCGGCCACACCGGGGTTCCCTTTGGCGGCCATACCCACGCTGCCGAGGTCTATGGTCTTACCTTTGCCTATGTTCTCTCTCCACTCGGCGTTCGTCCCGCTCATATAGCTCGAGAAAACGGAGGTCGTCCCCGATCCGTCGGAGCGATAGATGGGCGTAACCGGTTTGTCGGGGAAGGTCACGCCGGGGTTTAAGGCAGAAATGGCGGGATCACGCCAGTTGGTGATCTCGCCAAGGTACATTTTCGCAATTACTTCGGAATTGAGCCGGAGGGTATCGACTTCGGGTAGGTTATACGCCATCACCACGCCCCCGATACAGGTGGAGACCTGTATCACTTCGGCGCCCATTTCGCTCATCTCTTCGTCGGAGAGGAAGACGTCGCTGGCACCGAAGTCCACAGTGTGATCCCGGAGGTTACGAATCCCGGCACCGGACCCCACGGCACCATAGCTGATCTGAACTCCTTGGGGGTTATGCACCAAGTCCCCTGCGTACTGCTTGGCAGCCTCTATATAAAAAGGAGCCGGGAAAGAGGCACCCGCACCGCTCACTATGGAGCCGGAGCAAGAGGAGAGCACGGCAAGGCACAAGCCCGGACACAAGCCCCACAGGAAAAATTTCGGCAGTCTAACCATTTTGTGACATTATGCGGAAAATCAACTTAACTGTACAGCGCTCATTGGCGCCCTATCTTCTGCCGCAAAGATAGCCCAACGGTGTTACGAAACCGTTACGCCCCATCGGATCCGATTGCAACCTCCGGAGACCTCTACACAAAACGGTGGACATCGGACGGGACGAGGTACGGGCCGGGGAGATGCCCCGGGTCCGTATCTCGCCTTTCTGACCTACGGGCCGCGGAGATCTTCCCGGTACGTACCGGAATTGCTACAATATCTAAACATCGAAGCCCGTCACTCCTCTCGCTTTCCCGCTTTCGAGCTTAAAGCTTATGTCCCCGGGGTACTGTCGTCTTCCATGAGTTTTTGGTACCTTTGTGTGCAAAATATACAATAATTCATTTTGCATCCATACTTAAGAAAGGAATACGCGCACTATGGCCATCTTTACAAGCGACACCTCTCACACTTTCGGGGAATACCTCTTGATTCCCGGTCTCACCACGCGCGAATGCACGCCGGAAAACATAGACCTGAGGACACCTTTGACCAAGTTCCGGAAAGGTGAGGAACCAAAGATACGCCTCAATATCCCTTTCGTCAGCGCCGTTATGCAGTCCGTATCGGACAATAAACTCGCCATCGAACTGGCGCGCAACGGCGGCCTCTCTTTCATCTTCGTCTCTCAGCCCATCGAAGATCAGGCGGAGATGGTACGGAAAGTAAAGAAGTTCAAAGCAGGCTTCGTCACCAGCGACTCCAACCTCACACCCGACCAGACCCTCAAAGATGTCCTCGACCTCGTCGCCGAGACAGGGCACTCCACCATCGCCATCACCGAAGACGGCACGCCTGACGGTCGCCTTCTCGGTCTCGTCACCAGTCGCGACTACAGGCTCAGCACCACACCGCGCGAGACGCCGATACGGGACTTTATGACCCCGTTTGACAAGCTCCATGTGGCCAAAGTGGGCATCACTCTCTCCGAAGCCAACGACCTCATCTGGGAGCATAAGCTGAACACCCTCCCCGTCATCGACGACAATCAGAGACTCCAGTACTTCGTCTTCCGCAAGGACTACGACTCCCACAGACAGAACCCCTACGAACTCTCCGACAAGAAAAATAAAACCCTCCTCGTAGGCGCCGGTGTCAATACGCGCGACTACAAGGAGCGCATCCCCGCCCTCGTGGAAGCCGGCGCCGATGTCCTCTGCATCGACTCCTCCGACGGGTACTCCGAGTGGCAGAAAGAGACCCTCGAATGGTGCAAAGCCCACTACCCCGACATTCCCATCGGTGCAGGTAACGTCGTAGAGAGGGAGGGCTTCCGCTATCTCGTGGATGCGGGTGCCGACTTCATCAAAGTAGGTATCGGCGGTGGCTCCATCTGCATCACGCGCGAACAAAAGGGCATCGGCCGGGGACAAGCTTCCGCCGTCATCGAAGTAGCCGAAGCACGAGACGAATACTACAAGGAAACGGGCATCTACGTCCCCATCTGCTCGGACGGCGGCATCGTCTACGACTACCATATGGTACTCGCAATGGCTATGGGTGCCGACTTCCTGATGATGGGACGTTACTTCGCCCGATTCGACGAATCCCCCACGAAACTTCTCAGAGTCAACGGCAACTACGTCAAAGAATACTGGGGAGAAGGCTCCAACCGCGCCAAAAACTGGCAGCGTTACGACTCCGGCAGCGACACCAAGGGAATGAAGTTCGAGGAAGGGGTGGATTCCTATGTCCCCTACGCAGGCAAGATGAAAGACTCACTCGTCTCCACCCTCGCCAAGATCAAGTCCACGATGTGTTCGTGTGGCTCCACCACGCTCAGTCACCTCCGGGATCACGCCCGCATCACCCTTATCTCCCAGACATCCATCGTCGAAGGCGGAGCCCACGACGTGATTCTCAAAGACAGCGCGAAAGTGCAGTAACCCGCACGTCTGTCTCCATACGGTCGGGACGGGAAAGAGGTACAGACCGGGATTCTTTCCCCGGTACGTGTCTCGCGCGCTCCCCGGTCTGACCGAAAAAAGGAACTCGGTACGTACCCCATTTTTTTCTTCCTCCTTATGCTCCGAAAAACGCTCCTCTTCCTACTCCTTGCCACCGGCTCCCTTTTCTCGAACGGGGCACGGGACGGGGTTCGGATAGAAGTGCCGGACGTCGCCACGATGGGCGAAGTAAGCACGGTGAATACGACACGGATGTTTTACGACAACCTGGGACTCGAACCCGTCATTTCTTACGACGCGTTTGAGGAGGCGCTCAAAGGCTACATCGCCATAGACGAGAAAGAGAGCGACATCCTCACCCTGATCGACTTCTCGAAGCCCTCGAACGTCCGTCGCCTCGCCATCATCGATATGAAGCACGGCAGGCTCATCGACACCAGTGTCGTCAGTCACGGACAGGGAAGCGGAGAGCTGTACGCCCGCAAGTTCTCCAATCGGGACAAGAGCCACCAGAGTTCGCTCGGCTTTTACCTCACCGCAGGCACCTACCAAGGCGGCAACGGCTACTCGCTCCGTCTCGTCGGACTGGAAAAAGGGTACAACGACAACGCCCTCTCCCGTGCCATCGTGATGCACGGAGCCGATTACTGCTCCGAGAGTGTCACGAAGACCGGACAGCGGCTCGGACGGAGCTGGGGGTGTCCCGCCGTACCGATGGACAAAAGCCGTAAGATCATAGACACCATCAAAGGCGGCTCGGTACTCTTCATTTACGCGGACGACACCGATTACCTCGCCCACAGCCCGGTACTCTCCCGCGCGGATAGGGGGCAATTCACCTAACCTCTTAGGATGGAAGAAAAGGCGGACACCCTATGGGTGGATGTACGGACACCGTCCGAGTATGCGGAGGCACACGTCCCGGGAGCAGTGAACCTCCCGCTCTTCTCTGACGACGAACGGGCTCTCGTGGGTACGACCTACGTCCAAAAGTCTCGCGAAGAAGCCATCAAACTCGGTCTCGACCTCGTGGGCTCCGGGCTCGGCACCCTGGTGCGCGAGGCGGAGCGGCTCTTAGGAAGTCCGTCCGAAGCACCGAGTCTCGTGCTCTACTGCGCCCGTGGCGGGATGCGGAGCCGGTCCGTCGCGTGGCTCCTCTCGCTCTACGGGTGGCGCGTCCGGACTCTGGACGGCGGCTTCAAGGCCTATAAGCACCGGCTGGGTGAATACCTCTCCCGGGGTATCCCTTTCGTCGTCCTCGCCGGCCCGACGGGCGCGGGTAAGACGGATCTCCTGCTCCTCCTGCGCGAAATGGGGCATCAGACCCTCGACCTCGAAGGACTTGCCCGACATCGGGGCTCGGCCTTCGGCTATCTGCCCGGCGCGGTCCAGCCGTCGGGAGAGATGTTGCGGTGCCTCCTCATCTCTGAGCTTGAGAAGTTTGACCTCTCCCTCCCCGTATTTACCGAAAGCGAGAGCCTGAAGATCGGGCGCGTCTCGCTCCCTGAGGAGTTGTTCCGCACGCTTGGCGAGAGCGACGTTATCGTGGTAGACACGCCGCGCGAAGTACGTACCCGCCGCATCGTCAGTCTCTATGGTACCCTGGATCGGGACTTCCTCTCTCAGTCTTTTGCCAAAATATCCAAGCGCATCGGCGGACTGAACCTAAGCCTTGCCGAAGATGCACTGCAAAAAGGTGATCTCACGGCCGCAACGGAGATTGCCCTCGACTACTACGACAAGGCCTATGCCCGATCATGCGAAACACTCTACAAAGGCAGAGTGCTGGGACACGTGACGTCACAGACAGGAGACCTCCACGAGATGGCACACGAGATCGTCCGCATCTTAGGGACTTCGTCCCTCTCCGGGGAGGAGAATCGCAGTAATAAGCCGTAAAAAGCGGTGCGCCCCGCCGAGCCGGGGAGCGCGCCGCCACTCTGCCGACAATCCGGTACGTACCGAAGTTCTATCCGCGGTACGTGCGACAAAGAAGCGAGACACAGACCGGGACACTCTTCTCGGTACGGGTCTCGTCCAGGGCGCTGAGTTAGAAGCGCGGAAGAGAGCGTTTTCTACCTGGAGAGGCAAAGCACAAGTCCCCTCCGTCAAGAGGTGCCGGAAGGAAGTCCATTCGGCTGCAATCCGAAATAATTGCCCCGTTTTGGCTACCTTTGCAAGCAGTCACGTTCTTTGGGGATCGACCGTCAGGACGTTTCTCCGGACGTATAAGACTCCGAACTCCCGATTATGCACAAACCGCTCTATTTGTCAGTCTTTGTCTCTTCCCTCGTCTCCGTTCCTGTCTCGGCGGCAGAGAGGGCACTCCCCACGGGTAAGCAAGACGAAGCCACCACACCTCCAAATATCATCCTCTTCCTCGTCGACGATATGGGCTGGCAGGATACGTCGCTTCCGTTTTGGACCCAAAAGACGAAGTATAACCGCACCTTTGAAACCCCGAATATGGAGCGTCTCGCTGCTCGTGGGATGATGTTCACGCAGGCCTACGCCTGCCCCATCAGTTCCGCTACGAGGTGCAGTCTGCTCACCGGAGCCAATAACGCCCGCCACAGAGTCACGAATTGGACGCTGGAGCGGGACAAACAGACGGATGAGAAGAGTGAAACCGTCCTTTTGCCCTCATGGAACTGGAACGGCATCAGCAGTGTAGAGGGCATCCCAAATACCTTCGTCGGCACCTCTTTCGTCGAATACCTCAGACGAAGCGGTTACCATACCATACATTGCGGGAAAGCACACTTCGGAGCGATCGACACCCCGGGCGAGAATCCGGCGCACTGGGGGTTTGAAGTGAATATCGCCGGGCATGCGGCGGGCGGTCTTGCCACGTATCTAAGCGAGAAAAACTACGGGTATGACAAAGACGGTAATCCCATCTCCCTCTTCGCCATTCCCGGGCTGGAAAAGTACTGGGGCACGGGAATTTTTGCCACAGAAGCCCTCACGAGGGAAGCACTCAAAGCGCTCGACAAGGCTAAGCGGTACAATCAGCCCTTTTTCCTGTATATGGCTCATTACGCCGTACACATCCCGATAGACAAGGACATGCGATTTTACCCTAAGTATATCGCGAAAGGACTTAGCGAGAAAGAAGCAGCGTATGCCTCCCTCATAGAGGGTATGGACAAAAGCCTCGGGGATCTGATGGACTGGGTAGACAAGAACGGGGAAAGCGACCGCACGATCATTATATTTATGAGTGACAATGGTGGATTGGCGACTGCACCTTACTGGAGGGACGGCGAGCCTTTCACCCAAAACTACCCGCTCAATAGCGGTAAGGGATCGCTATACGAAGGGGGCATAAGGGAGCCGATGATCGTATCGTGGCCCGGTGTCGTCCGACCCGGAAGCAAAAACGACGATTACCTGATCATAGAGGACTTTTACCCTACGATTCTCGAAATGGCTGGGGTAAGGGACTACAAAGCTCCACAAACAGTCGACGGCATCAGCTTCGTGCCTATGCTGAAAGAAAAAGGATCTACCGCCACCCGCCGCCCGCTCGTCTGGAACGTCCCGAACATTTGGGGCGCCAGCGGTCCCGGCATCAATCTCAACTGCGCCATTCGGAAGGGAGATTGGAAGCTCGTCTACTACTACGAGACAGGAAAAAAGGAGCTATTCAATATCCGCGAAGATATAGGGGAGAAAAAGGACGAAGCTTCCAGGCACCCGAAGCTTGTGCAGGAGCTCTCGAAGGAACTCTCTCGGATACTCCGTGCCAGAGATGCCCAGCGCCCATATTACAAAGCCACGGGCAAGGTTTGCCCGTGGCCTGATGAAGTATCTTAGTCTCCCCTTGTTCCCTTAGGAAAAGGAGACCCTGCCGAAACCGGCAAAAGGGGTCAGAACTTGAAGGAGACGCCGACGTTAGCCACCGATATACCGTAGCCCACTTCGACAAAAGCGCCGATGTTCTGCGTGAACATATAGCGTGTACCGAGGGCGAGGTTCCAACCGAAACCGCCATCGCTGTTACGCACACCGACAGCCTTGGCAGCGTCATTGAGGTCGCGATCTTTGTACATCCAGTTGGAGTAACCGAGCATCAAGCGGAGGTACGTGTCAAGCTGAGGGATGAAATGGTAGTGGAGGCCGACCGTGGGACCGATGGAAAATGCGTTCATATGGCTGCTGGTAGAGAAGGCGCCTTGGGCTCCAAGCGTAAGGGCGCTGTTTGCATCCCATAGGTTGCCCACTACGCCGTAGTCCCAGCTGCCGACGACGGTAAAGAGGTTATCCGAGTGGGCGGAGTTTAGACCAACACCGAGGTTGACCACGTTAGTACCACGCTCGACCACATTCTGAGCCGATGCACTGTAAGAGGCAAGACCGACGAAAACGGTTGCCAACGCGAGAAGGATTTTCTTCATGGATTTTCTGACTCTAATCTAAAGTGTGAATTAAAAAATAGTGCCGTTTAACCGGCGTAAAGATACCGTTTTTTCCGAATACACCTTACACCGGCTCCCCTTCCGGAGGTACAGACCGAAAAGTTTTCCCGTCACAGACCAAGCATCAGACGAGACACGAACCGAAAAAATAATTTCGATCCGTGTCTCTTTTTTATTTCATCGTAGTGTCCAAAAGGTGGATGACCTGATCGACATCAGTGTCCGGATTGACGAAAGCGAGCCTTAGGACGGTCTCTCCATCGTGTTTGGTGGGGATGCAAAGGAGGTCACCTGCTTTGGCAAGGCGGTTGCTCCACTCCTTGTATTGCCGGTCTGTCCATCCTTTCCGGCGGAAGACGACGACGGAGAGCTCGGGTTCCATAATCAATTCGAGATGGTCGCTCTTCTTGATGTAACCGGCGGTCTTACGCGCATAACCGAGTGCAAGCTCTATGGCCTCGGTGTACTTCTTCGTCCCATGGGTGACGAGAGAGTACCACAGAGGCAACCCCCGCGTCCGCCTTGAGAGATGGAGGGCGAAATCAGAGGGGTCGACGGAGGACTGGGTGAGGTCGAGGTACTCGGCGTGTTGGGAGAAAGTGCGCCTTGCATACTCCGGCTTTCTATAGAGTACGGCACAACAGTCGTAGGGGGCAAAGAGCCACTTGTGCGGGTCGACGATGAAGGAGTCGACCTCTTCAATGCCTCTGTACTTCCCGCGTACACTCGGAGCCGCAAGGCCGGCACCCCCGTAGGCACCATCGGCGTGTACCCAGACGCCCCTTTCGTGCGCGGCCTTGACGATGTCCGCCACATCGTCGATGATACCGGAGTTCGTGGTACCCGTGGAGCAGACGACAGCGAAGACACCGGGGTTTTCGTCCAGTGCATGGGCGACTGCATCACCTGTGAGGTGTCCCCTTTCGTCCACAGGCACCGTGACCACCTCCACGTCCAGAACCGTGGCGACGGCACGCACGGAGGAGTGTGCCGTGGAAGCGCAGGCCAGCTTGAAGCCGGTGAGGGGACGACCGTTTTGGAAGCGTCCGAGGGCATTCCATTCCTCCTGCGCAGTGTGCCTCGCCGTCGCGAGGGCCGCGAGGTTACCGAGGGTTCCCCCGGAGACAAAAGTTCCCTTGGCCGAAGCGGGCCACTTCAAGAGGGACTTGATCCAGTCTATGACCTGATTTTCAGCAAAGATAGCTCCTGCACCCATTTCCCACATACCCCCGAAGACGTTGGCTGCGGAGACGGCTGTATCGAAAGCGACCGCCGAACGCGTCGGCGCGCCGGGAATGAAGGAGAGCATCATCGGGTCATCGCTTGAGCGTGTGGCAGGCTTGAGGATGTCGTTGTAGATACGGATGGCCTCGTCAGCTCCCAATCCCTCAGGCGTAATAGTCTCCCCGACCTCCTGGTAGAGTTCTTCGGCAGGGCGGAATGTGGTTTTCGGGTCGCCACCGCTGACGGTGTGTTCTTTGGCCCACGAAAGTGCGAGATCCACAGCCCGTGACTCATCGCCCCATACTTTACTTTTCTTGATACCCACAGGTTTAAGTCTTTATATATGATGGTTCTTTTATTTTTATGGTTTTCCTGTTGCGTATGAGCAGTTTCTTAAAAGCTCCCTTCCAAAAGTACCAAAATATCCGCAATTTGCGGAATGATCTCGTGACGAGAACAGACTCCCTCATCCTTCGGGACGAGGTACAGGCCAAAAAATTCATTTCGGTCTATACCTTTTCCCCTAAAGGTACAGGCCGGAAATTTCTTCCCGGTTCGTGCAAAACTATCGCCTCAGAGCGACACGGTAGATGTAGCGGATGCTGAGGAGGGCGACCAAGAGGTAGTAAAAAATCTCCACCGTGAAGCAGAGCCATACGGGAGCCCTGAAGAGGTAGACCATCACGGCGGCATAGGAGAGGTAAAAAATAATGCTCGCGAGCTCGATGAGGAAGACTGTCTTGGTGGCACCGGTGGAGCCTACGGAGGCGAAGAAGACGGATCCGATGCTGCACACCGTCAGCGCCACCGTAACGACCCTTAGAGAAGGCACGGCATCCATGATGAGCCCCGTGTCGTCACTGAAGATACTCAGGATGGGGGTCGGAAAGAGGTTCACGGCAAGGACGATGAGGAGTACCGTCCCCAGAGAGAGGCGCACGCCCCTCCACAGATACGCACGGAGCAGGTCCATCCGCTCCGCCCCAAAGATATGGCTCACGGTGGTGCGGACTGCGGTGCCGTATGAATTGATGGGTATGAAGAGAAGGACATAGATGGAGCGTATAATCGCCGCGATGGCAAGCTCCCTTTCGCCCAGGCTCTCGATGAAGAAAAAGAAGACCGTCCAGACCGATTGGCTCAAAAAAGCCTGCATCATCAGATAGACGGAGAGGTCGAAGAGGTTCTTCACCAAGGGGATATCCCACCTTAGGAACTCGCGTGTAGTGATGCCGTAAGTCCGGAAGTCCACTCTCAGTCGGAAGTACAGGACATAAAAGAGCATCCCCGCCGCTTCGGCAAAGACACTCGCTATGGCGGCTCCTTTGACCCCGAGCTCAGGGAGACCGAGGTTACCGAAGATGAGCCCGTAGTCCAAGAGGATATTGACGACGCTCATCACGACGGAAGAGTAAGTAAGTACCTTGGTGTCCGCCGTGCCGACGAAGAAAGAGCGCACCGACGAGGCCGCAAAGGCGAAGACAAACCCTATCGTACGCCAGTTCCAATACGCTATGGCTGCGCCTGCCACTTCGCTGCTGGAGAGCAATGCCCCGAAGAGCCACTTGCCGAAAGGCCAGGACAAGACGGAGATCGCGAGACCTATCAGCACAAGCAGCACCGTGCTCTGTCCCAGGATGTGACCGATCTCGCCTTTTCGCTCTGCACCATAGCGGTGTCCGATGATGATCTGCGACCCGCTCGCCAGACCGAAGCCTATGGTATAAATGCAGAAGTAGACCAAGGAGGCCATCGCCGTGCCGCCCAGTGCCACTTCACCCAGACGGCTGAGGAAAGCGGTGTCGACGATACCGATGAGGTTTTGGGCAAGAAACGAGATCATGACCGGCGCGGAGAGCGCCAGGAAGTGTCTGCCGGAGATGTCTATATGGGGATTGGGTGCGGTGTCGGGAGCTGCGGGCATAGGGGAGAAAGGGATGTCGGATTTTACACCTACAAAGGTAGCGATTAGTTTGGAGGAAGTTATGCGCCCCCTTGCGGAAGAAACGCGGAGAAGAGATCAGAAGAGACCTTTGCAAGAGGGTCTCAAAAATGAAAAGACACGTGCCCGCGACTCAGTCTCGGTACGTGTCTTTTCATTTCATCGGTCAGACCGATTTTTTGTGCTCCGCTCACTTGGGCGCCACGACGGTGGCCACGAAGCTGATTGGGTCGGCGATGACCTTGTCGGTAAGCTCTTTCAGACCCTGACCGGATCCGTAGACGATGTCCCACTTCGTGCGGTCTATGGTGATGGTGTCGGTTACGGCGGTGTACTTGGCACCGTCATCTCTGAGGGTGGCAAAGAACTCGATGTTATTCGTCTTATCCTTTATGGTAAGGTTTCCGGAAATTTTGTACCGCCCTTCTTCGGCTTGTTGCTCGGTCGAGGTGATTACAAAAGTGGAAGTGGGAAACTTTTCGACATCGAAGAAGTCGGCGCTCTTGAGATGGGTCTCAAGCATCGTCTTCATATCTCCCTTTTGGTCGAAATTGACGAGGGAATTCATATCCACTTTGAAGCTGCCGCCAAGGATTTGCCCCGTGGCGGCGTTGCCTGTGACTTCGCCGGAGAGGAATCCGAGGGATCCGACGTGCTTCGTGTCTACTACGACTTTGGCACCCTCCCAGTTTACGAGGCTCTGTGCGGGATCGATGGCAAGGGTGACGGCATCCGCATCGGTAACGGTGGCGACTTCTTGTGCAGCCGAAGTGGACGTTTCGCTCTTTTGGTTCTCTTTTCCGCCACAGGAAGCGAGGAGCAGCGTGGTGGCGACGAGGGAAAGGTAGAGGGTCTTTGTGTTCATCTGTCTGATGTTCATTAATGGGATAATTCGGGGAATGTCTCACAGCCATCTCACTGATGCTGTAAAAAAAGAACAAGGTGAAGGTCTTTTTGTTTAATTGTCTCTCGCCTACAGAGAAAAAAGCACCGCAAAAGATAAGTACGGGTGCAGTGCAGTATGATGCGCCGGGTGTGCGCATCTCTTTTTCGGTCTCTTAAGGGGAGCTTATATTTGGTTTGTAGAAAAAAATAGGTACTTTTGCCCTCGAAACATAAGGTGCTACCCTTACCCTGTCTGAGTCTAAGAGAGCGAAGAGGGAACCCGGTGCAAATCCGGGGCAGTGCCCGCTACCGTGATGCTTTGGCGCCCTTGGGTGCGCCGCTTTCGCACACTTCTATTGTGCCACTGAGAGACCCGAAGGGGACTTTTGGGAAGGCAGTTGCGAAAGAGAGAAGAGCTAAGCCGGGAGACCTGCCTTATGCAAACGTTTACTGACGCTTTTCGCGCGGGACCGAGCCGGCGTCGTAGTCCCCTCCATAAGGAGGTCTTTTGGAGTAATTATGACACACATTTACCGCCTTTTGGCGTTAATGGTGGCGATCGGCTGTGCAGCGCCGTTGCTTGCACAGAAGCCGGAAGCGGCACGCGACAGCATCAAGGGAGAGACGATGTTGGAAGAGTTCGTCGTCACCGGAAGCGGCACCGTTCACCACAGCAGTACGGCACCCGTCCGGACCGAACTCCTGACCCAAAAGCGGATAGAGAGCATCGCGGCACCAAGTCTCACTGAGATGCTGACCCGTCTCTCCCCCTCCTTTGACTCTTCTCAGAGCGCCATGGGCGCAGGCCTCTCTCTCGGCGGACTCAGCAACAGCTACATACTCATCCTTGTCAACGGCAAAAGACTCACCGGCGGCGTCGGCGGGCAAAACGACCTCTCCAAGATCGACCCCGCCCAGATCCGTAAGATAGAGATCGTCAAAGGTGCCGCCTCCACACTCTACGGCTCCGATGCCATAGCCGGCGTCATCAACGTCATCACCAAGGACTACGACACGAAAAGCCTCTCTTTTTTCAACACCACAAGGGTAGGCTCCTACGGCGAACTCAAGCAGAGCAACACGCTCGCCTTCCGCCTCGGAGACTTCAAAAGCACCACGCGCTACACCTACCAGAAGAGCGACGGGTGGCAGAATACCACCCTCGAACTCTACCGCGACCGACTCTACGAAAACTCCACCACGATGACCAGCAGCGCCTACTTTAACCACCGCATCAGTGAGGAACTCGAGTGGACGCCTAACCGAATGTGGAAAGTAATCGCTTCGGGATCTTGGTACCTCAAACGCATCTTTCACGAGCCGGGAGAGCCGCGCCTGAATATGTACCACATCCGCTACAACGACGCAGATGCCGCTCTCGGAGCCGTCTTCACACCCTCTTCGTCACAGACCTACAGCATCGACTTCTCTTGGAGCAGGCACGCGTATTTCTACGACTATTATCTCCGCTATCTCGATGAAGTGATGCGCGAAGAGCTCCTTGACGACGGACGAATCCACTATGTGCCGGATTACTTTTACCACGACCCCGGCACCTCTTCCTTAGAGAGCGACCAGCAGCAGTACATCTTTCACGCCAAAGCCGTCAATCGTCTCTCGGACAAACATCTCCTCTCTTCCGGCATCGAAGCCATAGCGGACTACCTCGTGGCGCCGACCCGTATGAATAGGCCTTCCGCACTCAGTTACACCCTCGCCACCTACGTCCAAGACGAGTGGATGGCATTGGATGGGCTCCAAGTCACGACGGGCTTGCGGTACGTCTTCCACGGTAACTTCGGCAGCCATCTCACGCCCAAAATATCCCTGAGATACGAGCCTTGGAAGTCCCTCAGCATCAATCTCGCCTTTGCCACCGGTTTCAAAGCGCCGACGAATAAGGAGCTCTTCTACGAGTATGAGCGTCCGATGATGGGGAAGCTGAGACTCTACCTCGGCAACCGTGACCTCCGACCCCAGACGTCGTACTACTACTCGGCTGCGGTAACCTATCGCCCCATAAAAGACCTCACCTTCGACCTCAGCTACGCCTTCAACGACGTCCGTAATATGATCCAGCTTATCCCCGTGAAAATGCCGGACAAGTTCAACGGCGACGAAGGCTCCTCTTTCGATGCCGCGATGCAGTACACCAACGGTGAATCCGCCAAGATCAACGAAATCGAAGCAACCCTCTCCTACAAGCCTTGGCGCGGCTCGACCCTCAGCCTCGGCTACGTATTCACCGACACTTGGAGCCGTATCTACGACGCAAAGAAAAGTTCGCGCAAAGGTAGGGTAATCATCGACGAACGTCCCATCGATGGCTCCGCGAGACACAAGGGAACGATCACATTTTCCCAAGACTTCTCTTTCGACAAATACCGGCTCACGGCATCTCTCTCTTCGAGACTTCAGAGTGACAGGTACTACTTCTACTACGGCACGGCAGCGGGGTACGTGCTCTGGAACCTCACGACAGTACACAAGTTCGACCTCCCGTGGCATCTCTCCGGCTCGCTCACTGCCGGCATAGACAATCTCTTCGATTACAAAGAGACCCATCCCTATGGCTACAACTTCGGCACCTATACTCCGGGGCGCACCTTCTTCATCAGTCTGAACATCGGTTTCAAAAACACCAAGGATATCTGATTGCTCTCAATATTGACCTAAAAACACATCTACCAAACAATCATTTCATTCTAAAAAGAACGCAATCATGAAAAGACGCTCTCTATCCTCTCTTGCCCTCATCGGCACTGCCTTTGCCGGCATACTCTCTTTGGCTTCCTGCCAAACAGATACCGGCAAAACCCCGGTGAATCCCATCGAAGACGTCCCTACGCTCTCCCCGAAGAGTGAGACGGCCGTGCTTCTCGTCACTTTCGGCTCCACTTACCCCGGACCGAAGGTCACCTTTAACCGGGAGAAAGAGTTCTTCAAAAAGAAGTTCCCCGATGCCGATCTGTACTTCTCTTTCACGAGTAAGACCATCATCAACCGTATGCACGCCAAAGGTGAGGACTTCCTCGCTCCGCCCCTCTATATGAAGGCGATGCTCAACGCGAAGTACAAAAACGTCTACGTCCAGTCCCTCCACGTAATTCCGGGGGAAGAATTCACGCTCCTCGAAGACTATTACGTCAAGAAGATCTACAATGTCCCCCTCATCGATATGTCTAAAGAGGAGCTCGCCGGGCGTCACAAAGCCGTCTGCGGAGCGCCCCTTCTCAACGACACGGAGAGCATCAAGCGCGTGGCAAAAATCCTTGCCGATGACTACGCCAAGGAGCTCGAAAAGGGCGATGCCGTCGTCTTCGTGGGTCACGGCAACCCCGAAGTACGCTTTATCTACGCCAATATGAAGTACGTGGAGCTTGAAAAGGAACTCAAAGCTTATGCCAAAGCCAAGTACGGCTCCTCAAATATCTTCGTCGGAACCGTCGAAGGGATGATCGAGGACGAAAACCGCAAGCCCACCGAAATGGCTTTCGACTACGTGTATGATCAGATCAAAGGCTTGACCAAAAAGCCCGGCAAGATCCACCTCCAAATCCTGATGTCCATAGCCGGTGACCACGCCAACAACGATATGGCAGGCACTGCCACTGAGGAAGACGGACAGCCCCTCGACATAGACGAACAGAGCTGGCTCAACCAATTCAAGGCGAAAGGCTACGATGCGGCAGCCCGCCAACCCCTCAAGGCTCTCGGCGACTACCCCGAAATACTCCAAATCTGGTACGAACACCTCCAAGAGGCAATCAACCATAGAGACAAAGCCGAGTAAGCCCCCAAAAGTCCCTCAAAGCACATCAACTTCAATCCGGACCTCGCGCCCTTTGTATAAAAAGGCTCGGGGTCTTTCTCTTCCGAGCTCTCCATCGCCCGATATCTTTTCCCGAGAACAAAGATACACCTCCCGGACATTCTTCTGCAAGCCCGATTGCTCCACGGGAACTGTTTACCTCACCATCAGAGCCTCCAACAGCCTAAAAGTAACGCTATTATCAATCTGCCCTGACCCGAAACTTATCCCTCACCTCCTTGCATACTGTGTTTATACATCCTCCACGAACCGGAGTAATCTCTGAGAAAGTCGGACATAGTCGGACAACATCGCAAATAGGAGGGCACCTGGGTAGTCAGTAGTTAGCTGTTAGTAGTGCACCCTTTCGGCACTCCCTGCGATGCCCCACTGCTGACTACAAACTACTAACTGCACAGGCCACGGTCTGTACCTCCTGTATGCCGCATAATATAATATGCGACCCCGCCTCCCGGCGGGGTCGGAGAGGAGAGAGGGAGGACGCGGAAGCCCCCGTTGCCTGTCGGCGACGGGGGCTATTCAGATGCGACCCCGCCTCCCGGCGGGGTCGGAAATATTTGCGCACCGGACGGTGTGGGTCGCGTCTATCGGTTATTTGCGCACCGGACGGAGAGCCAGGGCAATGCTTCTACTATAACCAAGAGAGATAAGGAGTGTTGCAGGATCAAATCCGAACATATCGGCAACATCTTTATCTGCAGTATCGGAACACCATGTATATGAATGGTCAATGGAGTAAAAAGAACCATAACGTCCATCCCCTGTACAAGGCAAGTATCGAACCACATCACTTCCGGCATTCGTTGCCCAGTAGGCTTTATCGGCAATGCTCTTGACGTCCAAAGCAGCTGCGGCAGCGCCCAAATGGCGGGCGGTCACCTTTAGCCCCTTCACACCTCTGTATTCATACCGAAAGGCCGTAATCCGGCTGTTGTTGTCTCCACCTTTCATCTTCAGGGCATAAATCACATTCCTCTCCGTGGAGTAGTAATCTGCGGTAAAGTTTGCAGGAGCAGAAGCACCCCGCACTAGACAGTTCTCTACCACACCCCTGTAATCCACAGCCCCGGAAAAAGAAACGTGAGCTATATCATACCGAGGGAATAGACAAGTCATCTCACGCCTTGCAGGCAACCTGTACCCGGCAGGTGAAGGATCGCCACCATTGGTTCCCTTATACCAATCGGGCGCATTCGTCGCCTTTGCCACGATACTTTCCCATGTGTCCGCCTTGGTCCCTTCAAACGAATGCCACGTATGAGGTCTTCCCTCTGTATAAATCAGCTTCGTTTTATCCCACAGTAAGGCGTCATTGCCATTGGACTTCGTCGTCACGAAAGTGATTCCCGTATCTCCATACGTAAACGGGACGTTTCTGCCCCACTGATAGAGCTTACCGCGTACTTCGGGAGAGGAGGCATTGTCTTCCGTCACAACAGCCGCGAACCGGTTCAGCTCACCCACGTTGGCGTTAGCGAAGTAGGCCAGCAGGTTCATAGAAGTCGCCGCCGCAGGCTGAGTGACTTGAATCGTGCGGGGCGTGACTTTATCCGGGAAATAACGGTTCTGCACCTCTAATACTGCAGAGCGGGAGTAGAGGTCCACGTTCTTACCGAAAGTGACGATGTAGCTCTGCTCCAAGCCTTCGCTCGAGATCACAGCCTTTCCGAGAGGCGCCACACTGATCCAGGGGGCATCCGCTTTGGTGACCAGCACCATAGGCTCGGCGCCCTTGCTCTTCAGCGTCAGCTTCATCGTGTAGGCGTTGTCGTCCTTAAGCGAGACGGATCGGATCGTCCCGATCTCCGTCCCCGTGGTGTAGGTCGCAGTGTGGGTCGCCGGTGCAGCAGCACCCGTAGCGGTGCTGGCGTCAAAGAACGTAATGACCGGCTTAGTGGTGTCCTGAGTCGGCTCGATGGTGGAGACGCCTCCCTCTTCCCAGTCGATGGCACGGATGGCGGGCTCGATGGTGGGATTATTCGGGTCGACGATGGGGACATCCGTGGTCTTGGGGTTGCGGAGCGCCACACGGTAGAGGGTGTTGCGCTTCACGGCAGGCGGGAACCGCAGGGTGAACTCGGCAGGCTTGCCTTCAAACGTCCCTTTCACCTCGATGGCCAGCTCGCCGGGTTCATTCTCATAGGTGTAGAGTTGCATCTTCATCTCGTCGGGGTTCGTGTTCTTCACAGGGTCTCGATCCACCCATATCCTCGCATTCAGTGCCACGGCACCATACGTCGGGTCGCCTACTTTCAAGGCAGGGGTCTGTCCCTTCATCAGGAAAGAGCGGTCGATGTCGCCTCCAACCCGAATAGTTTTACCCGCTTCTCTGCGCGTGGCTTTGATAAGGCGTGCGCCCGTAATCTCGAAGCGGCCGCCATTAGCGGTGCTCGTCTCGTTCACCAAGTCGATGCGGGCAGTGAGGCGCTCGAGGTCAAACCGCAAGCTCCCCGCACTCGTCCCGAGGGTCGCCGTCTCCACCTTCACCGGCTCACCCGCCATCGGGAACCAGTCCGGCTCGCCCGCAACCTGGGTGATCAAGGTCTTGGAGACTTCGGCAAAGGTCTTGCCGAGGAGGGCATCCCGCTCCTCTTTCGTGAGGCGGAGGTTCGCCGTCGGCACCACGTGAAAAGTCCCCGCGTCACGGAAGAAGACCTTCCCCGTCACGCCGGTCTCCACGTCACCCGCAGCCAGCTCCGTCACCGGCTCTATGCGCTTGAGGCGCCCCGGCTGTCCGCCTTCGTCCTCGAAGACGTAAAAGAAAATGTGGTCCTTCTGAAGCGACTTCTCATAGTCCGCTGCGGCAATCGTACCGGCGCGTAAGCTTCTCGTGGCTCCGCCTGCTAAGGTGCGCCCCGGGAAGCTGACGCTCAGGACTTGGCTCCCTCCGTACTGCAGGGGACGCTCCCCCTCGCGCTCCATCGTGCAGGAGCCGAGAGCAAGCATCAATGCAGCGGCGAAGCAGGCACCAATCTTAGTGTAATGATGTCTCATATTCTGTGTATATACTATTCTTTCTCTAATGTGTGTTTACGCTATACGTGTATTTTAGCATGCTCCACCCCGTAAAGGGGGAGTAATGGCACTCAGAGGCTGCTTTTGGCACTCTGCGTCACCACGAACTCGGTTCGCTTATTGGGCGCCACTTTGCTTCTCAGGATGAGCTTCACGCTACGGTCCACGCCCGTGGTATTCGGCTCAAGGAAGTCCAGCTCCAATCCCCCTGCAAAAGTCCTTGAGTAAGCACCATTCACCCAAAAGTCTTCCGCATTTGGTCTGGCGATCAGCCAAGAAGCTACCCGCTCAGGAGCAGGAGTCGTGCCGTCAAGCGTAATCTCCCAATCGGTATTGCGATTCACTCTGAGAATGACTTTATCACGAGACCATACTTGTGGATTGGCACTCGCCACATTCGCTGCCTGAGTCCAGCTGATGCCCGGATCATACTTATAGTCACTTTTGTAAAATCCAGAGCTATAGATCAGATCAGTCACCACCGGTGCCATCGGTTCGATGTCGTCCAGCACGACCTCTTCGAGGTTCCACCGGTCGACGTAGACTTTGATGTCGACTTCGCCGGGGATGGTGCCGCCCTTGATGGCGACGGTGTAGCGGTGGTTGCGCGCAAAGCCGAGGTAATTGATGGCTTCGCCGTCCAGCTTGAGGACCTTCTTATACACCACGTCGTGTTCTCGCTCGGGGTCGCCCTTGAAGAGCGTCCCCTCGATCACCAGCACCGGTGCCTTAGCCGCATCCGTCACCACGTCACTCACAAAAGGATAGCAGACGTGCTTGTAGAGCGTATGCGCCGGCTCCTGTATCACGCCGTTCACCACGCGGTCCGCGACCACTTCCATAGCCACCGCAGGGTCTTCGCCGGCTGCCGTCGGCTGCGCCGGCAGCTCCACGACGGGCAGATTGATCACTTGGGTGCCCGGCACCGTCTGTGCGTCGCCCGGAGCACCCACGTGCATCAGGTAGCTGCGGTCGTTCACATTCTCGAGGCGGACACGCTTCAGCGTCAGGTGCGGCTCATAGTTCTTGATGTCCAGACGCGCCATGATGCGGCGAAGCTCCGCCTGCTGCGCCGGCATCCCATCCTTCACGTCCACTTCTCCCGAGAGCGCCTCCATCAGAAGCGGCGTGGAGAGGGCAGAAGTGCCGAGGCTCTCCGTGACCTGCTTTTGGAAGTCACTGAGGCGCATACCCGACCGGACGTTGGCGATCGAAGCCACGCGACCCGCGCCCTTGTTATTCACCACGAAGGCGAAGCGCTTCGTCCCCGTCCCCTTTACTTTCAGGACCAGGCTCACGCCATCCTTCAATCTCGTGAACTTCTGACCGAGGTAGCTCTCCTCCAGTACTTCATTGCCCGCCGAGCCCGTGAACTGGTAGATGTCCAGCGTCTCGATGAGCGTCTCGTTTTTCGTCTGGATCGCACGCGTGAAGACCACAGGATCCGGACTCGGAGCTCTCAGCACGAAGCGGACACCGACCTCCTGACCGGCGTGCGCCTCCGTCCCCGACAACTCCCGGGGTGAGAACCCAAGCTCATTGCTACATCCGCTGAAGATCACCGGAAGAAGCAACGCAAGTGAAACGATTGTTTTTCTCATTTTGTTTACTTGTTTTGGTTGTTAATGATTTAATGATTGAAATATGATAGATAGAGATAAAAATATAGTCGCCGGCTTCGACCGCTTTCGCGCCGTCGAAGGGTAAGGGGTCTTTTCGCCACGCTCTTTCTAAAAAGGAGGGCAAGCCCGCCAGCGGGAGACCCGGGGTGCGCATCGGAGATGTGTATAAAGGTCGAAATGCAAGGCGATGAGGCTGAGGGCGACGGGAGTGTACGCTCGTACATGACCGAGCCCGAATGCCGATATCAACGCAGCAGTTCGGACTTTTGGCACATCTCCGTCAGCCTATCGTCCCTCCATTGATCCAATCCAAGACTTGAAGACTGCCTCCGGCGCGCACCTCGATGCGCCCGTCATCGTAGAGCGTGAACTCCAGCTCATACACCTGCTCGATATTCTCGCTCACCGCCCACTTCAGATCCCGGAAGATCCGCGCCAATGGCAACCACCGCATCACTTCCTTCTCCCCCTGCATCACCCGAAAGCGGGGTACAAGCTCATCCGTGTAGCGGAGCGTCCGCATCTCTCCCTTCACCCGACCCGCGAGGTAGGGCACCTCCTTGTGGTGCGTGAGGAGGGGGTGCATGCCCCCGTCACTCAGGACTCGCGGGAAGCGGTGTACCACCCTCATCGGAGCGCTCTCCAGCACCCCCTCACCGCTCACGCCGATGGCGTACGCATCCCCCTGCAAGTAGGTCCCCGGCACCCCCTCCAGCTCGAAGCGGAAAGGCGTCGTCCGGTCTGAGGGCTGCGTGTCGTGCCAGCGGATCGTCGCGATGAAGCGGCAGTGGACGTTGCTCATATCCACGAGAACCTCCTGGAACCGCGTCACCGGCTCCACCTCGTACGTACGGCTCCCGTAGTACAAAGGGTCGCCGTCGCCCATCGCGCCGCTGCGCTTCTCCCCGCTATCCGCGCCCGGCACGCTCCCCGCCGCGCCGCTGCCCGCCGTAAAACGGTGCTCCAAGCTGAGCAGGAAGTCGCCTACGCGGCTCTCGCCCGTCTTCACCCCCTCGAAGCGGGTGGCGCCCACCGCGTTGCCCACGGCGATCACCCGGTAGCGTCCCGCATCCACACGCTTAAGACGAAGGGTACTCAAGTCCCCCTCTCCCTCGCGCCTGTCCAAGCGCTGACGAAGGATGCCGTCGCCGTCGAAAAAGAAGTAACTCATCGAGTGGATGTAACGCGGCAATTCGTCTATCGCACCCTTGCTGTACCGGAAGTGCAGGACAAGCTCCTCGCAGCACTCATCGCGTTCGTCCGTCACCGTACACCCCGCCTGGGTCATCACGGTGACAAAGAGCACCAGGAGCGTGCCCAGCAGCCTGCCTTGCCGTCCGATATGCCGGTCTCTAACCTGTCCCATTTTCTTTACCTCACTTTACTTTACGTCACTTCCTGAGGTCGAATGGGGAGCCGCGGAACTCGAAGCGGAGCCGGAAGCCGCGGCGTCCGAAGCCAGGCGACGGAGGAAGTCGCGGGCTTTCTCTGCCTGAGCGGGGTCACGGAGCGAGCGCTTGAAGTACGCCTCCGCCCTGGGGAGGTCGCCTTTCAGCCAATAGTACAACCCGAGGTTATTCGTCGCCTCCGGGGCGTCCACCAACCGGCTCAAGTACGTCCAAGCTTCCTTCAGGTCCCCACGGACAAGCGCCGCGGAGGAGGCGTTCAGGTTCGCAATGCGATCCTCGGGGAAGTATTTCGCCGCCTTAGCGTACTCCAGACCGTAGAGGTGGCGCGGGGTCGAAGCGTCGTTACGTCGCTGAGCCACTTCGTAGATCTCTTCCTGTGACAAGTCCTGAGGACGGCTGTCGTAGATCCGACCCACTTCCTCCGGACGGTAGCTCCGCACCCGGTATCGCACTTCCATCTCCATACGACGCAGCGCCGGGAAAAGGTGCTCGAGCATATAGTTGTACGGCACACCCCCACCAAGGTCCATCAGCTGTTTCTCCCTCCCGGAGTAGAGGTCCACAAAGTCTATTATCGCCAAGACCTGAGACCGCATCGGCACCGCACTGTGCTCCTCGACAGACTTGCGGAGTCCCTCCCAGTCTTCGCCCAGCCCCATAGCGGAGAAGCTGCTCAAGCCTCGGAGGCTCCCGTACCGGTTCAGGAGGTAGTTCTTAAAGCTGTCCGCACGACGCTGAGAGAGGTTGCGGTTGTACTCGAAGCCACCCTCCGGAGACGCGTAGCCCCGTATCGAAGCCTCCTCGACCTCGATGTCGCCCGGCCTGCCGCTCAAGAGCGGACTCAGCAGCTCTTTGACCTTAAGCAGCTCGACATAGTTCTGTCCGAAAGTGGGGAGAATATCGTGGCGCGCCACCTTGAAGCCGATGCGTACCGTCGCGTGCTCCTCTCGCATCTTTACCGCCTCGGCAGCGGGACGGAGGAAACGCACATCCGAGGGCGTAATCACCGGGGCTGCCGGCGGCAGCTCCACGACCCGCGGCGCCTCCTCTACCTGCCCGTCCGTGAGCGGCACCTCATACGCGTCCGCCTCCCGCAGGTCGCAGCAGTCCTGCAAGAACTGGTAGATCTTCAGCGTGCTGCCCTCCTTACGCGCCTCCCGCGGGATATAGAGGCTGTACCGGTACTCCACCGTCTCCCGCGTCCGCGCTCCATCCAAGACCACCAAGCGGTAGGGACGTCTCTCGAGGTAGGTCTCGTTGTCCAACAGATTCATCTCCCTGCGGTAGTAGCTGTTGCGGGCGCCGTCCTGTATCAATACGGGAGGAAAGGAGTACAGCTCATGACCCGCCCCGTACACCGGCACGACGTGCAGCGCTTCGTCATAGCCCACCACTCGTCCTTGGATATTTAACCGGTAGCTCACACGGAGGCTGTCCCCCTCGAATGTGGCACTGATGTCGCTGAAACGCAGCTCCGCAGAGTAGCTCTTGGTCTCTGCCGTCTTGCCACCGATCACGGCGGCAACCAGGTCGTCCGGCGTCTGACCCACACTCTCCGAAATAAAGACGGTGTGAAAAGAAAGCAACAGCCCCACAAGGACGACGGCGCGCGATAGATAGCGTGTATTCATATACATTATAGCGTGTTTTTGGAGTTTTTCTTCTGACACAATCCCTAATCGATAAAGTAGCACAGCGACAAGGCAAACTGTGTGGGACCAAAATAGTCCCGCTTCACCGCACCAAGCTCCTCGCCACAGACAAACGACTCGCAGCGCTTATAGTCAAAGCGCAAGTAACCCACGCCCGCCGACAGCTCTATCCCCCACCTGCCACCAACAGCCCAGTGGTAGCCGTACGTCAGACCGCCACCGTACATCTGTCCGTAATAGCGGACGTCCTTCAGGGTCGAGATAAAAGGAAGCGCGCCGATATTGTACCGACCATACAGCCCGTGGACTCCCAAGTAACTGCGCTCATACGTCTTGCAGAACCAATACTTCACCTCCGGAGTCACCGTCCAGTGCATCACCTTGGGGTTATACTCCCTCCCGCTCTCATCCTGCCACTGCGGGAAGAGAAAAGGATTGTAGCTCCCACTCAAATTCAGACTCCACTTGTCGTGGAGACGTAACTCGAGACCGAGGTTGGGGGTCGTCGTCGCAAGGTAAGCAAGGTTGGTTTTCACCGCAATGGTCTGCGCAAAGGAGGTCAAGCCAAGGGTGAAGGAAACCGCAAGGGCTATGACGAAAGGACGCCACCCGGCATGACGAGAAAAGAACTGTCGATCCATATAATACGAGTGTTTTATAAAGGGGAAAAACGAGTAAAGAAACGGTTAAATATTGAGGAGCACTTCATCTGTGCCCCCGGCTTTGGGCATGCAGCAGACGAAAAAGACGCACCCTTTCGCCCCTCTCCGGAGGCAAAAAGGCACGACGAAGACGCCGGCGGGAGAAGGTCCCGCCACGGTGACGAACAAAGAAACGGTACGGTAGTAAGAGAAAAGAACGACGCGCCACCACCCCAAGCGGTGAGCAGCCCGCCACGGGGAAGGAACGGATCCAAGTGATCCAAAAAGCGCGGACGCTCCTGAAAGATCGAAAAGATCGGAGGATTTGGATGTCCCCAAAGGCTCGAAAGCCCCGAGGACGAAGAGAGGCACCCGGGGGCGCAAAGCACCACCCATGAGCCGTCACTGAGAGAAGAATGTCTGCCGGATAAACTACTTACCGCCATCCGGCTGCTAAGGGGAGAGACCCCGAGATGGTGAGGGGGAGGAATGCTTAGAGCGTCATTCTCTCTCTCTCTCTCTCTCTCTCTCTCTAACGAAAGTTTGACACATTACCAAATAGTAACACTTAAACTATCCAAAAACAGGAACATCAACTGCCAAATCGGACACGGATTTTTCGGGCGCAATTCCCTTCCGTAATCACAAAATTGCATTAAATGTCTGTCTCTTTTACACCACAAAGGTACCAAATATGTTGACACCGCCAAAATAAATCACAAAAAACTTCCCGGACGGCAGACGACAGTTAACAGAGCCTCCTTACCTTTCACGACTCTGCGCAGGGCACGACCTGGGACGGACGGCTGCTAACTGCTGAAGACAGAGTGCCAAGCCCTGAACTTGAGGACCTGATCTTCGCTTCTTTTTCCCAAGGAGGAAAGGATGCGCTCCACAGTGCGTTTCTCCTTCGGATCCCCGCTCTTGGAGTAAAAGCAATCGGCGTAGCAGATGATCTGCTCCTCAAGGGAAACGGGTACCATCTCCCGTGCAGGAAGAGGCAACCCTCGGGAGACGATCTCCTGCAACGTCAGACCCACACCGGTATGGCGTTCGCAGACCAAGGCATGCTTCGGATAGCCCTCTTCCCTCAGCAGCTCCGCGCCCAGGATACCGTGCAGGATGTAGGGGTGAGTACCCGTACACCCTATGGACGGCGCGTCGGTGAGGAAGATTCCGACATCGTGCAGCATAGCCGCTTCGTAGAGGAACGTCCTATCCACTTCCCACGCAGGGTGGGCATCGGCTATCTCGAGTGCAAGACCTGAGACCAGCTTGGAGTGGGTCACGAGGAGGTCGTAGAGGGGGGTTCCTTTGGTGTAGTACTTCCCTATGATCTTTTTGGGCAGTGTGGAGAGCTTCTTGGGTGTCATAGGGGGACGTCAGTTTCCGGAGAAACCGGTGAGGGTACACTCTGCATATCCGAAGTTGAGCCGGGCCGAAATGAAGACCGGCAGGAGTCTGTCATCGCGGGTAAGCCAGACCTCCATCGCATTACCTCCTTTATCGAAAGCATCGTCACGGACTTGGACGGCTATCTTGAGGACATTTACCTCGGAGCCTCCCATCTTAGCGGTACCATAGCCCGTGAGGCGGTAATTGGCTTCCACGAGTTTGTCGTCTGAGGGAGAGACAAAAGCGTACTTGTGTCCCACCTTCATTGTCCGGTAGTCGACGGAGCGGACGAGAGCTATCGTGGAGAGCATATCCGCCACGACCGTGCCGGGATCGAGGTAGAGCGTGGTGTCGATGCGAACCCCGTCTTCGTTCCACTGCTTCACCTTCAGCGCTGTCCGCTGTGCCGAGTAGACGTAGCTGATGACGTCGTAGAGCCTGAACTTATTTTCATTGGTTCTCTTCTCGAAGCGGATGGGGCGTTTTTGAGCCGAGAAAAGGGTCTCCAACGTGTCACGCATCGGGAAGACATTATCGCCGATGCCCGTAGTCTGAAAGATCAGCTGCGAGAAATACTGGTTCTTATTGGCGGGCTTATTGATGAGTCGGGCTTCACCCACTTTCCCCCGCACGATGGTCCAGCGGAACGCGAGATCGTACCTCAGCGTCTCGGTGACACCGAGGCTCTTGGAGTTTTCATAGGGGCTCTGCGCCCCTGCGCCCAAGGGGAGAAGGGTCAAAAGGGCATAGAGTAACGCCGAAAAGAGAACGGTGCGTTTCATTTCCTCGGGGACAAGGTCGGATTAGGGACGGGGTATGAGGTCAAAACGGGTGTACGGTCGGAGTGCCGCGGGAATGACGATCCCGTCTTCCGTCTGATTATTCTCCAAGAGAGCGGCCACGATGCGCGGTAAGGCGAGGGCAGAACCATTGAGGGTATGGCAGAGTTCGGTATGACCTTCGGTGCGGTAGCGGCACTTCAAGCGGTTCGCCTGGAAGGACTCGAAATTAGACACGGAGCTGACTTCGAGCCACCGCTCTTGCGCACCGCTGAAGACTTCAAAGTCGAAAGTGAGCGCACTCGTGAAGCTGATGTCACCACCCGAGAGACGGACGATGCGGTAAGGCAGCTCCAACTTCTGCACCAAAGTCTCGACGTACCGGACCATCTCGTCAAGTGATTCGTAGGAGTGCTCGGGGCTGTCTATGCGGACGATCTCCACTTTGTCGAACTGGTGGAGGCGGTTCAGACCGCGCACATCCTTACCATAGCTGCCGGCCTCACGGCGGAAGCAGGCAGAGTATGCCGTGAGCTTGATGGGGAAATCCTTTTCGTCCACGATGATGTCACGGAAGATGTTCGTCACGGGCACTTCGGCCGTAGGAATCAGGTAGAGGTTATCGATCCCGACGTGGTACATCTGTCCTTCCTTGTCGGGGAGTTGCCCCGTGCCGAAACCGGAGTCTTCGTTAACCACATACGGGGGTTGGATCTCGAGGTAGCCGGCTTCGCGGGCGTTATCAAGGAAGAAGTCGATGAGGGCACGCTGGAGGCGGGCACCGTAGCCCTTGTAGACGGGGAACCCTGCTCCCGTAATCTTGACGCCGAGCTCGAAGTCGATGAGGTCGTACTCCTTGGCAAGCTCCCAGTGGGGCTTCTTGTGGTCGGAGGACAAGGAGGGCATTACTCCGCCGGTGCGTTCGATGACGTTGTCTTCGGCGCTCTTACCCTTGGGGACGGTCTCGGAGGGGGTATTGGGGAGGAGGACAAGGAGGGCATTCATTTGCTCTTCGGCCTCGTTTTTCTTTTGCTCCAAAGTCTTGGACTCTTCTTTGAGGGTGTTGACTTCATTGCGTTTGGCTTCGCCTTCGGCTTTTTTGCCGCCCTTCATCAGCGCGCCGATCTCTTTGGAGAGGCGGTTTTGGGTCGCAAGTAACTCGTCGAGGTCTCTTTGGTAATTGCGACGCTCTTCCGAGAGGGCAAGTATTTTTTCGATTGACTCGCGCGCGTCTACGTTCTTGATGGCGAGCCTGCGGATGGCCTCTTCGGTGTGTTCGGAAAGGTATTTGATGGTAAGCATATAGGTACTGTGTGCGTGAAAAATTTTTCGTCCGAAATGCCGGACGTTGTATGTGATTTGTGACTTAAAAAATTGGCAATAGTTTAACCTTTACATCGTGCGGTATGCGGGGCAAGCGAGATACAGACCGAAAAAGCTTCGAGACCCGTACCGAAATCCGGAAAAGGTACAGGTCGAAAAATCGTCCCGGGTACGTACCAAATCGCAGGGAGACACCGCACCTGTCCTTTTCTTCAGAAACGAACCGATGCACCGCCCCCTCCCGAGGCGCCTCCTCCGAAGCTGCCTCCACCGAAACCACCACCGCCGAAACCGCCTCCTCCGATGAAGCCGCCGACAGCCCCACCGGTGACAAGGGGCGCGCTGTCCCGGCTGACGCGGCGGCGCCTACGCTCATTGTGACCGCAGTTTTCGCAGAGATAGTGATCGGTGACGAAGTTGGTCGCAGTCCTGACGGTACGCACCTTGTGGTAGGTACGGAATCCGCACGAAGGGCAGTCGGCATAACTGCTTTCAGGCCGGATCGCCGTAACCTTCTCCCTGTAGTCGCAGCGGTTGCACTCGAGGATGGTGTACTCCTTGGAGCCTAAGCGGTTCTCCATCTCTTCGCCTTTCGAGAGATAAGGGAGGTTGGCCGGATAGTGAACTTGGTGTACACTTCCTTTCGTGCCGCACTCGGGGCAGTCGACCGTACGGGTGCGGTTCTTTTTCTCCATCGCAATCATAAAAGGCAGGAGCACGAAGACGGAAGGCATAAAGATCACCGTAAGGGTGACGAGCAGGGTGTACCCCTGCCCGCTCGTGAGGGCTATGACTTCCTTGACCGAGTCCACACTCGATGAGCCTTTCCGTGCCACACGCCACTTCAGGAAGAGAACCACGAGGACGGCGTAGACGGCCGAAGCCGCCAGCCAGAGCAGGATCAACGTCCAGAAAGTCCCGCCGTCGGAGAGCGCATCGCCCTCAGCGGGGACGAAAAGTGCGTCGTGCTCCTTCTGCAAAAGCGCGTCCATATCGTCCAGCATCGCGGTGAAGCCCTCCGCCGCCCTTCCCTCTGTCACTGCAGGGACGAGGTACTTACGGATGTAGCGGTCACTGCGGTAGTCGGTGATGACCCCTTCGAGACCGTACCCGACTTCAAAGCGGATCGTACGGTACGAGGGATCCGTCACAAAGAGGATAAGGAGACCGGAGTCGTCACGGGCGTTACCGATACCCCACTTGCGAAAAATCCCCGTGGAGAAAGCAAGCTCGTCGTTCTCCGGCACGGCAGGAACCACGACAAGGACAGCCTGTACGCCGTTGTGCGCACCGAGGTCATCCAGCCGGCGGTTAATCGCCGCCCGCTCTTCCGGGGCAAAATAGCCCTCCGGGTCGCTGACAAACTGCGTGGAATCCCTCTCGAAGACATTCGGCACATCGTCTATCGTGTACACCTTGGGCGTCTCTTGCCCGAGGAGGGGCAGGACGGCAAAGCACGCGAGAGAGAGAAAGAAGATACGCAGTCTCATAATCCGGAAGCGCAAGGAGGGAATGCGACTTTAGAACTCGACCGTTGGAGCCTTTTCCGCACCGGATTCTGCCTCAAAATAGGGCTTTTGGTCGAACCCGAGGATGCCGGCAAAGAGGCTGTTGGGAAACGTACGGATATAGGTATTGTAGTCCTTGGACACTTCGTTGAAGCGTCTGCGCTCAGTGGAGATGCGGTTCTCGGTGCCTTCGAGCTGGGACTGGAGAGCGAGGAAATTTTCGTTCGCCTTAAGGTCCGGATACTGCTCCACGGTCACCATCAGACGTCCGAGGGCTTGGGAGAGTTCGCCCTGTGCCGCCATATATTCCTGCATAGCTTCGGGCGTAAGGTTGGTGGGGTCTACCGTCGTCTGTGTCGCTTTGGCACGCGCGTTGATGACACCCTCGAGGGTCTCTTTTTCGTGTGTCGCATAGCCCTTGACCGTGTTAACGAGGTTGGGGATGAGGTCGGCACGACGCTGGTACTGGTTTTCCACCTGGCTCCAAGAGGTCTTGACGGCTTCGTCCTTGGTGACCATGTTGTTATTGGCCTTGATGCCTGCGCCCACAGCCCAAACCACGAGGACGAGGACGACGATGACGGCGATGAGTGAACCTTTGCTTTTCATAAAAATATACTGTCTGTGTTATCAGTTATGCTCCGTCTATGGGACACATTCGGGCAGCCTTTAGCTCCATTTCTCGGAGATACGGATCGGGACGATCGCGAGGTACGAACCGGGACGATCGCGAGATACAGGCCGGGACGATCGCGAGATACAGACCGGGATTTCCGGCTCCGTCCCACCCCGTCAGTCCCGGAATACGATCTCGTCTCCGTGCACCTTACGGGTGCAGTAGTTGCACTGCAGCACTACGGGTTTCTCTTCCAGCAGGGTGAAGGAGCTCTCCATAGGCTCGTTATTGGTGATGCATTTGGGATTGGTGCACTTTACGAGTCCGTCGACCCTCCGGGGCGGATGGACGGCTATCTTCTCCGTCACCCGGTAGTCTCTGATGACATTGATGACCACGTCGGGACAGACGAGTGCGAGGGTATTCACATCCTCCGGAGTGAAGAACTTGTCCTCTACTTTGATGAGTCCTTTCCGACCCAGCTTACGGCTCTTGAAATTGAGCCCTATGGTGATGGGATTGGGGGCATCAAAGAGTCCGAGAAGTGCGATGACCTTCTGCATCTCTTCCACCGGTATGTGATCGATGACGGAGCCGTTTTGGATGGCGGGCACTCTCAGCTCGCCCTCTTCTACTCTTTGTTTCATGGCGTTTTATGCGGGCGGATGGGTTTGAAAATTGTTTCATTAAAGAGCGTTCCGTCCCCGCGTGCCCGGGTAGCCGTATGACGGCGCCTCCGCACTCGGGGGCGGAACGTCTTCGTTATCCTGCCCCTAAAGGTACAAAATATTCGTCGTACCCGGGTACTTACTTCGCTTCCGGAACAGGTGTGCCGGGGATGACTTCAAGGAGTTCGCACTCGAAAGTGAGCGTCTGATAGCCACCCTTGGAAGGATCGAGAGGACGCGCGCCGTAGGCGAGGTTCTCCGGAATCCAGAGCATAAACTTGGATCCTTGGTTCATCAGTTGCACACCTTCCGTCCAACCCGGAATCACCTGGTTGAGGACAAACTTGGCGGGTTCGTTACGGTCGTAAGAAGAGTCGAAAGTGGTGCCGTCAAGGTAGGTGCCTTTGTAATGAATCTTCACGGTGTCGGTTGCGGCGGGCTTTGGACCGTTACCCTCTTTGAGAATCTTATATTGCAGACCGGAAGCGGTGGTGACTACCCCTTCTTTCTTGCCGTTCTCACTAAGGAAGTCCTGACCGGCTTTCTTGTTGTCTTCTTCCTGCTTTTCCTGTACTTTCTGGAAGTACTCTTGGACAAACATCTGCGCCTTTTGCGGTGTCATGACGGAAGTGTCGCCCTTCAAGCCGTCACGGAGAGCGCGGGCAAGAATTTCGACATCAAGGGAGTCTCCGGGAGCGCCCGCAAGGCTCTGCCCCATAGCAAAGCCGTTGCCCAGACCGATGGCGTATGCAGCGCTGTCGGCAGGCGTACTGAGCTTCTTGCCGCTCATCGTACCGCCGCAAGAAGAGAAAAACATCACACCGCAAGCAACCGCGGTAGCGACGAGAAGAGATGAACCTGTCTTAATCATAATCTATGATTTTGTCTATAAAAGTTTTATTATTTGGATGTGTATTTTTATCAAAGAATATCGAGTAGTTCGATATCGAAGACGAGGGTGCTGAAGGGTTCTATCATCTGTCCCGCACCTCTTTCGCCATAAGCGAGGTCATAAGGGATAACCACGCGCCACTTGGAGCCGACAGGCATCAGCTGAAGTACCTCCTGCCAGCCTTTGATCACGCCACTTACAGGGAAAGAAGCCGGCTCACCACGGTCTACGGAACTATCGAATACGGTGCCGTTGATAAGGGTTCCGTGATAGTGACACTTCACGGTATCCGTAGCCTTGGGAGTAGCACCTTCACCCCGCTTGAGGATCCGATATTGGAGACCGCTCGGCAAGGTAGTCACGTCATCGCGGTGTCCGTTGATGAGCAGATACTCCGCGCCGGCGGCCTTGTTATTCTCGAAGCGTTCGCTCTGGAGCTTGGTAAAGTAGTCGTTGATGAGCTCCTTGGCCTCCGTGAAATGGAGACGGGGCTCACGACCTTCGAGGACATCCCTGACCGCAGCCACGAAATCATCGGTGTGAAGCTCTTTGATGCCGAGGCTCTGAAACTGTTGTCCGATACTCAACCCAAGCGAGTAGCTTATTTTATCCATGTAAGAAACGGGTATTCGACTTTAATGTATTTTGATTTCGGGTGTAAAGATACCAAATAGTTAGCAGTCAGAAGTTAGAACCGCCAAATAGGACATCATACGGGGGTACGGACTGAAAGTCTCCTCCCGGTCTGTGTCTCGCCCTTCTCCGGTACAGACCGAAAAGGACGCGGGATACGGGTCAAAATCTTTTCGCTTTCCGCATAGAGTCTAATTACGGCGCGTCAGTCTTTCTTTCCCGTGAGGACGAGACGGGAGATGCCTTCGGGGGCGAAGAGGACGCGCGCCGTCTCGTAGAGCGACTCACTCGTGACGGCATCAATGCGCGCCACGGCTCCCGATACCCCTTCATAGTCCCCGTAGTGGAGAAGCTGCCTGCCGAAAGCGAGGAAGAGACTCTCGGGATTCTCGCTCGACATGGCGAACTGCCCCTTGATCTGTTTTTTCCACGCCCTCAGTATGTTTTCCGGCAAAGGATTGGCACAAAAACGCGCAATCTCGGAGCGCGTCGCTTCGAGTGCACGGCGTGCGTTGGCAGGATCGCTGCCGAAGTAAATCTGCCACCACCCGACGTCCGAGATGGCGACACTCGACGACTCCACCCCGTAGACCCAACCGTGTTTTTCGCGGAGTAGGAGGTTCAGCCGGCTATTGGTACTCTGCCCGGCGAGGATATTGAGCAGGATGCCGGTCTCGATGTGACGGGCATCTTTCAGCCCAAACGCCCTACCCCCGAGGAGAGTGTGTGCCTGGTAGGTGTCGCTCCCAAGCTCCAGGCGGAACGTCTCCGGACTAAGGACGAGCGATGGTCTCTCCACGGGTGTCCGCTCTTCAAAAGGCTCAGAAAGGTACTTCCCGCACAGTTCCGCAAAACGTCCCTCACTGACCTGCCCCATACAGAAAAAGAGCATCCGCTCCGGGCGGTACCGATTTCGGACGTACCTTTTCATATCCTCCGGAGTGATGCTCATCACACTCTCCGGCGTGCCGAGAATCGGGTGCCCGAGCGGGGTGCCCCGGAAGTAGAGATCCTCCCAATCGTCGAATATCTGATCCGAAGGGGTGTCCTTATAGAGATTGATTTCGTCCGTGACCACGGTGCGCTCCTTGAGCAGCTCCTTTTCGGGGAAAGTGGCGTGCCGAAGGAGGTCTCCGAGTAGCTCCATCGCGCGCACCAGCTCGCCCCGTGGGGCGCCGGCATAGAAGAAGGTCTCGTCCTTCGTGGTGTAGGCGTTGAGATCCCCGCCTACAAGCTCCATACGCTTATTAATATGTAGTGCACGGCGTTTTTGGGTACCTTTGAAGAGCATATGCTCCACCAAATGCGCCAGACCCGGATGATCCGGGTCATCGTCGCGGCTGCCGCTGAGCACCGCGAAGCCGCAGTACACGACCCGGCTTTTGACGGGAAGGAGTGCGACGCGGAGACCGTTTTGGAGGGTAAAGAGGGAATATTTTGGAGCTTCCAAAGTGTTCTTTGTGCGTGAAATCATTTTTTTGTATTACGACGCCGGAAGTACTCTTGGCACGTCTCCGGCGATGCAAAATTACCAAATAAAGATGCAAGCAATGAGCGGAAAAAATGCCATCCTCTCCACAGAGGCATTACACGACATCCTTGGCCGTGAGGCAGACGCGGTAAGAGCCATCCCTGTGGGCGAAGAGTACACCCGGGCCGTCGAACTCATCATCCGCCACGTCCACGACAGACGGGGACGGCTCATCACCAGCGGCATGGGTAAAGCGGGACAGATAGCGGAGAATATCGCCACCACTTTCTCCTCCACAGGCACGCCGGCCTTCTTCCTCCACCCCGCGGAAGCACAGCACGGAGACCTCGGCATCATCAGGGAAAACGACCTCCTGCTCCTGATCTCCAATAGCGGCAAGACCCGCGAAATCCTCGAACTGATCGATCTCGCCAAAGGTCTTGTCCCGGGCATTCCTTTCATCTGCATTACGGGAGACGACAAGAGCGAACTGGCACGCCGCGCAGACATCACCCTCTACACCGGACACCCCGACGAAGTGTGCCCCCTCGGGATGACCCCCACCACGAGCACCACCGTGATGACCGTGATGGGCGACCTCCTCGTCGTCAGCACGATGACGGCGATAGGCTTCACGCACAAAGACTACGCCAAGCGCCACCACGGAGGCTACCTCGGTGAAGCGTCGCGCTCACGCTGTGAAGGGCAGTAAAAAAGGTACGGACCGGGAGTTTCTTTTTGACCCGTACCAAGTTTTTCGCTCACACGTACCGGGAATAACTTCTCATACAGGCCGAAAAAATGTCCATCAAGTTTAGGAACTTAGCTACCGAACCCGAAGCACCGGTTGTCGCCGGCTACAAGCAGAAGAGCATCGATGACATAGCCGACTACCGCAATCGCCCTTGGTACGACCGGGACAAGCTCTACCGTGTCCTTTTTTTCACAGACACGCGCGAGGGCTGGCTCATCGAGTTCTTCATCATGGTCGGCATCGTGGTGAGTACCTCCGTCGTCTTCATTGACAGCATAGGCAATATCACGGGGACGGGCGAAAAAGTACTCAAAGGCGTGCAGTGGGTCTTCACGCTTGCCATTACCGCCGAGTACCTCATCCGCATTGCGGCCACCCGTAAGGTGCGGAAATACATCTTCGGGTTTTACGGCATCATCGACCTGATCTCTTTTTTGCCCACCTTCTTTATCCTCTCCATCGTCTCGACACACTACGCGCTCATTTTCCGCCTACTGCGTCTTTTGAGCGTTTTCAGAGTCTTCCACATGGGGCTCTTCGTGCAGGAGGGCAAAGTCTTCGCAGCCGCCTTGAGGCAGAGTTTCATCAAGATCGTCATCTTCATTCTCTGGCTCGTCGTCATTGTCTGCGTGCTCGGTACGGTGATGTTCCTTGTCGAAGGGCGCATCAACCCACTGTTTTCGTCCATACCACGCTCCATCTACTGGGCCATCATCACACTCACGACAGTCGGCTACGGCGACATCACGCCGATTACGGCATTGGGGCAATTCATCAGCACAGTGGTTATGCTCCTCGGTTACTCCATCATCGCGGTACCCACCGGCATCGTCACCGCCGAAGTAGCCAAAGGAACCTCTGCCATTATGGGACACGAAGAAGCAAACAGCCGCAATCGGAGCGAAGTCGCCCGCAAACGCTCAAAGGAACAGGTCTACTGCTACAACTGCGGCTACCAAAACACCGACCCCTCGGCACTCTACTGCAGCCGTTGCGGCACAGAACTTGTCCGGGGCGGGACAGGGCATTAAGTAGGTCACTGAGCCAAGTGAAGAGGCAGGCGTCCCGAGTGGTAATACTCAAGATTGATGGTGCGTAGTAAGCGGGTATAGACCGCCTGGAGATACGTGGCCTGCGCCTGGATGTGGTTGTTCTTGGCCTGCTCCCACTCATAGGCGGTGATGCGCCCCGCTTTGTACTCGAGATCCGCGATGTCCAGGGACTGCTTGGTGTAACTTATGTTTTGCTTGGATATGCGGTAGGAGTCCTCCGCTTTCCTGAGGTCGGTCTCTGCGAGGAGAACGTTCTGCTCGTCCTGATAGGTTTTTTGGATATACTGGCTCCTCAGAGAGAGCTGCTGAAGTTCCGCCTGCCGCACCTGACCGCGTACCTGTCCCCTATTGTAAATCGGGATGGACAGGGTAAGCCCCACAAACGTACGTCCGTTCTGCGCCCATTGATCATTAAAAGCAGGATTCGCGGCTTTGTCCACACCGTCGCCGAAGTTGTAGTAGTAGCCGTTCGAGTAGCCGCCATTGAGCGAAAGAGAGGGCCAGTAGGCGGACTTGGCGATCTTGATATCGTACTCGGAGAGCTCAAGGTCTAAGGCCGTCTTCTTCGTGGCAGGCAGTACCCAAGAGGGATCCCGGTAGTAGGGTTCAAAACTTTCGACCTGAGTCGCGACTTCCTCCGGGGAAGGTTGCGGAATTGCTATGGTAGCGGTCGGATCGGAGACGCCCATATTAAGGAGAAGGAGGCGCCGGGCACGTTCTTCGTCGGCTTTGGCTTGAGCCAAAGTGAGTTCGTCATTACCTACCTGGGACTGGATTTGTATCTTCTGGGAGATGGGCAGCTTACCGAGTTCGACTTGGACGGAGGTCTCTTCGAGGTTCTTTTTGGAGAGGGCAAGATTTTCCTCCGCAGCCGCTGTGAGCTGGTGGGAGAGGAGGAGTGTGGTGTAGGCCTCAACGGTCTGCAGTGCGATGTTGTCCAAGACATCGGAGACGATGTAGTCCCTGCTCTTGAGCGCGTCACGCGCCTTCTCGAGAGAAAAGATGCGGGACATACCGCGGAAGAGATCTAAGGACGCGGAGATGCCGAAGGAGGTATTGGCGCTGGAGACATTACGGGTCACGCCGTCGACACCGGGCGAGCGCCCAAAGGAGGCATCTTCACCGATAGAAGCGTTGACGCTTGGGAGAAAGGCCTCTTTGGAGAGCTGTTCCTGGAGTAGGAGGTTCTCGATCTGGGGTGCGAGGGAGAGTACCTGCGGGCTGTTGGCCTGGGCGTAAGCGACGCACTCGGAGAGGTTCATCACGGGTTTGAGGACCGGTTCGCCACTCTTTTGGGCAAAGAGTGAGGAGGGGAGCGCGAGGAGGATAAGCGCGAGGATGGAGCGAGGTTTCATATCGGGTATTACTTCAACGGTGTCTGATTGCGGGTTATCACTTACTCTTGAGGTTGCCCCGGAGCTGTTCGCCTCCTTCAAGCCCTTTGACCACTTCCACATTCAGACCGTCAGAGAGACCGAGGGTGACTTCGCGTTCCTCAAAGTCCTGTACCTCGCCAGATCCGGTTTTGGCTACGTAGACGATGGCTTGGCCGTCACGGTAGGAGACGGCGCTCTCGGGTATCGTGGTGACACCGTTGCGCCTGTCGAGTTCGACTTCGGCGTTGGAGGATAGTCCGGCACGGAGACCGGTGAGGTTTGCGGGGTCTATGGCGGCTTTGACTTCAAAGAAGATGGTACCGTTTTTGTCCACCCCCTTAGGCGAGACATACTCCACGACGGCCTTATACGTCTGACCCGGTATGGCTCCCACTTTTATTGCCACGTCAGCGCCGACGGCGAGGTTATTGACGTCGCTCTCGTTGACATCGCCCACGAAAAGAAGGTCTGTGAGGTCTGCGATGGAGACGATGGTGGTACCGTCATTGAAGTTATTGGCTTGGATGACGGAGGTTCCGACCTTGACCGGCTGTTCGAGGATGGTGCCGGTGACGGTGGCGCGCACGAGGGTATTATTTTGCTTGGCGGTGGAGGCTGAGGAGCCTTTGGATGCCAATTCGTACTGCTCTTGTGCACTGGAGAGATCTATGACGGCTTGGTCGTAAGCGCCTTTGCTCTGTTCGTACTTTTCCGTGGCAAGGATACCTTGGTCAAAAAGTGCCTTGTCGCGATCGTAGACATCTTTGGCTGTACGGAGGGCGACACGTGCCCGCTCCACTTGGGAGAGTGCGTTTTGTACACCCGCCATGTCGGGTACCATCTTGATACGGGCCACGAGGTCGCCCTCGGTGACCATATCGCCGGGCTGGTGAAGGAGTTCGGCCACGATACCGCTCATCTGCGGCTTGACAAGAACCTCATCACGTGGCTGTATGGAACCCGTAAGGATGGAGGTGCGTACGATGGTGTCATTCGGTGTGACTGAAAGGAGCTCGTAGGTCGCGCTATGGGCTTGGTTTTTGATAATAACCACCCCGAAAATGCCCACGACGGCAAGAATGGCGACTATCCAGATAAGGGTTTTGAGCACACCGCTCATCTTTTTTTTCTTTTCCATAAATAAGAGCGTATGAGGAGTTGATGTTTATTTCTTTTTTTTGCACGTACCGAAATGTTTTCGTCTTACAGAGCAAACTTCCGACCGGGTACAGACCGGCGATTATTTTTTGCACAGACCTAAAGTAGCAGGGGAATTGCGTCATTCATCACGGATGGCATCTATGGCTTTAATCTGCAATGCCTTATATACGGGAAGGAGACCTGCCAAGACTCCTGAGAGTCCCATTACGACAAGAGAAAAGACAAGGATACGGGCGGATGGATACGGGCGAATAAGAAAATCGCCCACACTCGTGCCCTCCGTCACAGTTCCGATGCCGAGAACGACGAGCAGTCCGAAGACCAGCCCGGCCATACCGGCTAAGAGGATGATGAAGACGGCTTCCAACATAAACTGCAACCGGATATCCCCGGGCTTAGCTCCGATGGCTCTCCGCACACCGATCTCCCGCTGACGCTCCCGCACGGTGACGAGAAGGATATTGGAGACGGAGATGACCCCGCTGAAGAGGGTGCCTAAGCCGATAACCCAGATGAGGACATTAATGATCTTTTCGATCATCTCGAATATGGAGAGGAACGTGTCCATCCCAAATGTCGAGAATACTTTGTCATCCTTGGGGTTGATTTTATGTCTCTTGAAAAGTAGCGGGAGAATCTCCTCCTCGGCCGCCTTTTTATCCAGACCGGGCTTTGGCGTGTAGTAGATGAGAGTGAATCTGGTGGGATTGCCCTGCGTGGCGATACTTATGGGGACAACGACAGACCAATCTTGATTGAAGCCGAAAGTTACGCCGTCCGAGTAGGGTTTGGCTACCCCTACTACTTTGAAAGAAATGCCGTCCACGGTGAGGACTTTGCCCACGGCGTCCCGGATCTTGTCCTTGCCGAAAAAATTCTCCGCGACCTTGGTGCCGATGACGCAGATGTAGTCGCCGGCAGCTATCTCTTCCGACCTCATATTTCGGCCGTAGACCACAATGTTTTGAGCTATGTCGGGGTAAAAATTGGACGAGAGACCCATTACTGTGAACGCGAGTGCCTTTCCATTAAGTCGGATATTGGGGCTATCCCACATTCCCCCCCACGGGCTGGTGGCGGCGATAGTCCCAACCGTGGAGACTCTTTTACTGAGAAACTCGTAGTCCGAATAGTCCGTTAAAATATCCCGATTTGCCTTGAAGCCCTCATACGGCAGAGTGGTACGTCCCGGCATCACGAGCATCATATCCGAGGAGACCCCTTCAATAGTCGAGTCGATGCTGTTGCGGATACCGTTCCCAAGTCCCGTAAGGAGCGTGAAAAAGAACATCCCCGCAAAGACACCGAGACTGGTGAAGAACGTACGGCGCTTATTGGTCTTGATGGTGTACCAGACCTCTTGTCGAAGCTCTTTGGAAAAGATGTTTCTCATAATTCTTCTTCCTTCTCCCGTTATTTATTGTCCCTCATAGCGACCACGGCAGGTATCTTGATGGCCTTACGCGCCGGGCTGTACCCTGCGAAGAGCCCCACGAGGACGAGCACGACGAGGGCACCGACCGCTACCGTGAGATTCACGCGTGGATCCGTGAAAACCTGCACCTTCATAAAGGAACCGCTCGGCCCCATAGGGATAAACTGCGTTGCCCACTCGTACTTCCCGGCAAGAAAATTGATGAGCGCAATCACGCCGTACCCCAAAGCGAGACCGACGAGACCGAAGGCAATCGAAAGAAAGACACTTTCGCCGAGCACCATCGTGAGGATGTTGTGGGGACGGGCACCCAAAGCCTTGCGGATGCCTATCTCCCTCATACGCTCCTGCACCGTTACGCTCATAATGTTGGACACACCTATAGCTCCGATGCTCAAGCTCCCAATGCCCATAATCCATAAGAGTATGTCCAAACCGGTAAACATAACGCTCATCCCTGACTCCATAGATGTGTTGCTCTCTATGCGTACAGCCCATTCGTCGTCAGGAGAGACACGGAGCGTCCTCCGGAAGAGAGCCGCCACTTTTTCCTCAATAACCTTGAGTTGAGTCTGATCCGCGGTATTTGGGAAAAGTTTGACTTTCTTTATCTTGAGAAACTTATTCGGATAAATTGACTTGGCAGTGTTGTACGGTACAAGTATCTCGCCAACGAAGGGATTGGAATGATCCAAAATCCCAACGATGAGGTAACTGATGCCGTCCACGACGAGATTCTGCCCCAGAGCGCTCATTGAAGCAGGGAAGAGTCTGGAGACATCCTTCTCCGCTATGGCGCAGACGCGTGCGCCCTCCTCGTGCTCTTCTTTGGTGAAAAGGCGACCGCCTCTGAGCTGTTTCTTATTGAAACTCTGCTCCGTTTCCGTAATCGTGTCGTAGGATACGTCGGATCGTCCGAAGTCCGTCTCCAGAGTCACGCTTGTCGTATAGGAAGGCTCCATGGCGGCGAAGTCCCCCTTCGTCATCTGTCTGAAGTATTCAAATTGCGACGGTGTCATCTCCACCTGTCTGTACTTCCGGTAGCCTCCGTAAGCCTTTTCCGTGGTATTGAGCGTGATGGACATCTCCACGTTATCCGCGCCGACCTGGCTGATGGTCTGCCGTACGCCTTTTTTCACGCCGTCGCCTACCCCGAGGAGGACGACGAGGAGGACGATACCCCACGCGATGGTCATCCCGGTGAGGACGGTGCGGAGGACGTTATTCCTCAGCGAATTGATGATCTCTTGGATAAAACCGTTCATAGCCCTCGCCTATAGCGTCCTTACGCGGTCATCCGGGACGATGAGCCCGTCTTTGATGTGAATGATCCTCTGTGTGCGGTCTGCCACGTCCTGCTCGTGGGTGACGATGAGCATCGTCAGACCGTCTTCGGCGTTGATCTCCCGGAGGAGGTTCATCACTTCGTCCGTCGTCTTGCTGTCGAGGGCTCCGGTGGGTTCGTCGGCAAGGAGGACGGTGGGCTTGGCTATGAGGGCGCGCGCCATGGAGACACGTTGTTTCTGTCCCCCGCTCATCTCACTCGGGAGGTGTTCCTTCCAGTCGAGAAGCCCTACCCTGTCGAGGTAATACTCCGCCTTCTTGGTACGTTCCCTCAGCCCGACACCTTGGTAATAGAGTGGAAGAGCCACGTTTTCAAGCGCCGTCTTGAAAGAGATGAGGTTAAAAGACTGGAAGACGAAACCGATGTGCTTGCCCCGCATCTCGGCGGCCTCGTCTTCGGAAAGATCCTCCATCAGTTGACCTGCCAATCGATAACTCCCCTCGTCATAAGTATCCAGGAGACCGAGTATATTCAGGAGCGTACTCTTGCCCGAACCGGAAGCACCCATCAGAGCCACCATCTCACCCCGCTCGACTTCGAGCGAGACGCCCTTGAGGACGTGAAGAGGCTGGGCGCCCGGGTAGGTCTTGTGCAAGTCTTTGATCTCGATAACCTTTTCCATATGGATCGGTTGCTTTAATTCGTCTGTCGTTTTGATTTTTCTCGTATAAATCACCCTGAAATAGTGACTTTACGCCTTTTTCTCTGCAAATATAGCAATTCCTTTTTATACACACTACCGTTTTCCTTGGAAAACACATTATTCGGGCGATTATTTTTGCACAGACCGGGGAAAACGCGAGATACGGACCGGGACATAAAAAAGGTACAGACCAAGAAAAAGTCTTCGGTCTGTACCAAAAGAAAAGGTCTCATCGGACTCCGTTTTCTAAGGCGCCGGGGCGTCAAGGCACCGGGTCATAGCCCGATCCGCCCCAAGGATTACAGCGCAATATCCGCCATACGGCAAGGAGAAGCCCTTTCACCGGTCCGTGTTTCTTCAAAGCCTCCACCGCGTAGGCACTGCACGTGGGGGTAAAGCGGCAGGAAGGCGGCAGAAGGGGACTGATGAACTTCTGATACAGGCGTATCGGGAAAATCAGGAGGGCACTGAGAAGCGCCCCGATTTTATGGTAAAGGGTCTTAAGAATCGACATCGGAAAGAGGTTCTGTGGGATTGCTTTTCTCGCCCCGAAGCGCCCCGGAGAGTTTGGAGAGAGCCTTCCTAACCGACGCTTGGGCTTCGGAGAAGGTGCAGACTTTGTCCGACACGAAGACCATCGCCAAAAGGAGCGTTTTTCCCTCCGGGACAAGTTCCTCAAAGGCGCTTTTCCGAAGTCTGAAAGCCTCCCTGTACAGACGCTTGACCCTATTGCGATCCACGGCGTGGCGAAGCCTTTTCTTGGGGACACTGATGAGAAACTTGAGGCGCGGGGCATCGTCTGCACTGTCCGCAAAGGCGAAAAGCGTCCGCACCGGGTAATTGACAAACGAAGTCCGTGAGGCAAAGACGACTTCTATCTCGTCCCTAAGGCAGAGCTTCTCCGACTTGGGAAACGTGAAGCGTCCTTTTTCCATCGGCACCGTACCGCCGTCCCGACTTTCCCCCATCGTACGGACAAAGTCAGGCGGTACGCGCTTTGAGGAAGAGTTCGAGTGCCGCAGTGATGCTGGGTGCCTCGGGTGAGGGTGCGGACAAGTCCACCCTCAAACCCGCCTCCGTAAGCGCGTTCTTTGTACCTTCGCCCAAGCAACCGACGAGCTGCGCCCCTTGGACATAATCGGGGACGTTATGGAAAAGGGAGTGGACACCGTTGGGGCTGAAAAAGAGAATTAAGTCGAAGCCCTTGACGAAGTCGGCATCGAAATCTGCGTAGACCGTCTTGGAGACGACGTAACGCGCCATCGTGAAGCCTTTTTCCTCCAAGGCACTCGCGATGCTGTCCCTCTGTCCTTCGATGCCGGGGATGAGGAAGCTCTCTTTCTTTTTCTTGAGGATGAGGTCGAGGAGTTCGTCGTGGGAACCGTTGGTGACGGGCAGGTAGACACGTCTCTTGCGCACTTGGATGTACTTCTGAAGGTAGCCCGCAACCACTTCGCTGATGCAGTAGTACTTCATCGTGGCGGGCAACTCTATCCGCTGCTCTTTCAGTTGGGTGAAAAAATGATCCGTGATTGTGCGACTCGTCAAGACGACGGACGAGAAGGCCAAGGGATCTATCTTCTGATCCCGCAGTGGCCTCAGTCCTATCGGCGCGATCGAAAAGAGCGGTCTGAAAACCAATTCCACGCCGTAATCCTTGGCAATCTGAAAGTAAGGCGAACGCGGGCTCGAAGGCTCGGGTTGGGAGACGAGTATGCTTTTAATCTCTTCTTTTTGCATCTGTGCGTGTGCTCTTTATGAGAGACGGGAAAGGACATTCATTGCACCCCCGCACGCGATTTCCCCGATCACAGAGGCCGGGTGACCGAAAAAGCGATGTAAAGAGGGGCGATTTCGCAGCTGCAAAGATACAAAATTATAAGCAAAGGAGATCTCCGGAGCTTAGGCATTACCGCCAAACCTCTCCCTACAAACCAGATGCGGTAGACGAGGTAAAGGCAGGCTCCGACCCAAGAGGCGACCCGCACCGATGAGGGAACAAAAATCAAGAGCGCTATCGGTACCGTAAGCGACAACCCATAGAATATAAAGAGGATAACGACATTGGCAAGCCAGAGGTCTGCTTCGTCCTTCTCCGCGAACGTGAACCCCGTCCACACCATCAGCAGATACCGCACGAGGGCAAAGACGACTACCCCGAGGGCTATCTCCCCAAAGAGAATCCAAAAGTCCTCCCCGCCCGTACCTCCGGACTTCAAGATAAGGAGCAGGAGGAAAAGCGCGATCTGTACGACCGCAAAGACACTCCCCAGGAGATACTGTCCGAAAGGCACTCTGTACGCTCCGAGGGTGACGATATTACGAGGTCTCAGTGTCACGAGTCCGAGCGTATGGGCGGTGCCTTTCTGCCCCAAGCGCGTCACGAGATAGCCCATAATACCGACGAGGGCGATCAAAAGGACGACGAGCAAATCCCGATACGCAGGCGCTCCCGCTGCCACCTCTGCGACGTACCTATGCCCGAAAACCGGCCACACGCTAAAAAATCCCCTCCGGCACCAAGGCAAGCGCTTCGTCCTCGGCTTTGCGCATCTCGAGTGACTCCTCCTCGGTGTGGTCGTCAAAACCCGAGAGGTGAAGGATGCCGTGCACCATCACCCTGAGAAGTTCGTCCCGGAATCCGGTGCCGTACTCTTCGCCATTAAGCGCCACTTCGTCCACACTGATGAGGATGTCGGCGATGATGCCTTCGTCGCTCTGGCTGTTGTCGAACGTGATGATGTCGGTGTAGTAATTGTGTCCGAGAAACTTCTTATTGAACTCCAAAATCCCCGGGTTGTCGCAAAACTGATAGGCCACGTCGATAATCTCACGACCGTGCATAGCGGCCACGGACTTCAGCCAAGACCCCATCAATCTCCTCTTAAACCCCGGGACTTTCACCCCCTCCTGACTTGAATAAGAAATAGCCATTGCGCGCTCTTGCTCTTCGTTATCTGAAACAAACACCCTTCTCCCAGGGAATCCTTCACAGGGAGGTCTCCCTTTTTGCAAATGTAAGCAAAACCTCAGAGATAACCCCACACCCACTGTGCCGATTTCGGACAAGGCACAGCAGCAAAGATCTTGGTACGTATCCGGAGAGTGCGAGATACAGACCGGGACGCTTAAAAGGTACAGACCAAAAAAGTCGCGTGGTACAGACCAAAATTTTCCCCACGGATCCGCCCCTCTTTGCCTTCTCCTCCAAATCTTTGGGGAGGATTAGGACAGGAAAAGCCGAGACGGATACGTGATCTCTTCGAGGAAAAGCCCCTCAGCGGGCGCGGAGCCGGAAGCCAGAGCGCGGTCTCGGGCAAGGAAGCGACGCACAAATTCGGGGACGGTCATCTTGCCGCGCCCCACATCGAAGAGGGTACCCACAGTGGCGCGCACCATATTGCGGAGGAAACGGTTGGCCTCATACTCGAAGACCCATCCGCTCGCCCCTTCTCGCCTCCACTCTGCACGCGTGACGGTGCAGAGGTGGGTCTTCACATCGGTGTGCCCTTTGCTGAATGTGGTAAAGTCGTGGGAGCCGAGGAGAGCGGCAGCGGCTTCGTTCATCAGGTCGAAGTCAAGCCCCGAAGCCGGTATCTCCGTCTCCGTCTCGTAGGCAAAAGGCGAGGGACGCGAAGTGACGTGGTAGCCGTAGCGGCGTGAAAGGGCATCGAAGCGGGCGTGAGCCTCCGGCACAACCTCACGGATGTCGTAGAGCCGCAGATCGCGAGGCAGAAGCCTATTGGCGCGGAAAATGAGCTCTCCGGCACTTTCCGCCTCCACCGGCAAGTCGAGATGACAGACGTAGGACGAGGCGTGTACCCCGGTGTCCGTGCGTCCCGCTCCCGTCACGGAGACTTCCGCCCTCAGTATCGTGGAGAGTGCCTCTTCGAGCGTACCCTGTACAGTACGCCCTTCCTTTTGCTTCTGCCAGCCGAGGAACCGGGTGCCCTTGTAGGCAAGGGTGAGGAAGTAGCGGTGCAGGGCGTCACTTCGCTTAATCATGATGGTAGGGAAGGTTCCGGATGATGGAGAGGGCTCGGTAGACCTGTTCGGCAAGGAAGATGCGGACCATCCGGTGGTTGAGCGTCATCCGTGAGAGAGAGATCTTGCGGGGGAAAGCTTTGTAGACGGCATCCGAGAATCCGTAAGGGCCTCCGACGACGAAGACGAGGCGCTTGGACGTGGTCATCATCATTTTCTCCACAAGTCCGGCGAACTCCCTGGACGTGTACTCCTTGCCTTTTTCGTCCAAGAGGAAAACCTCGTCCCCTTGGGTGACGGCCTCCAAAACAGACGCTCCCTCGAGCTCTTTTTGGAGGCTCGGGGGAGTGTTTTTGGTCGTCTTAGGCTCGGGAAGAGTCTTGACATCGACGGAGACGAAGCGCGAAGTGCGCGTCACGTACTCATCAAGGAAAGAAGAGACCCGGTCATCGGCCGTCTGACCTACGAAGAGCAGTGTGATGCCTTGCATTCTCGGCGTGTCCGGAGGGCACTTGTGTCCGTGTGGGATTACTTCTTGGTGGCGGGTGCGGGGGCAACCGGGGTGCTGTCGCTCTTCTTGTAGCGACCGTTGAGGAACTCGGTCACCTCCTTGGTGATGTCGTACACTTCGTCCGCATAGAGGAGATTGTCGCCCATCGTGTTGGAGAAAATCATCGCATAGTGCCCGATGGTCGCGTTGTACACTTTGATCTGGGAGCGGATGGTGTCGGAGAGGGCGGCGTTCATCTTAAGCTGGTCTTCCTGCATCTCGGCGCTGAGGCGCTGGGAGAGTGCCTGGAAGTCCTGTTGGCGCTTGAGGATACGCTCCTGCTCCCTACGGGCGCGATCTTGGTCGAAGAAGGCGTTATTTTCCACTTTTCTCTGGAACTCCGCCATATCGGCTTCCAGAGACTTTCCCTGCTGATTGATGGTTGCCTGCTTGGACTCGGCTTTGCGCATAAATTCGTCCTGAAGATCCTTGGAGTACTGGTAATTCGTAAGGAGCGAGTCTACATTGACGTACGCGACCTGAAGACGACCTCCGGAAAGGGTATCGCCGGTGACGACAGTACGGGCGGTTTCGCTCTCGGATCGGTTGCAAGACTGCAGGGAGAAAAGCAGAGCGGCGAGAAACGCAAAGGCAGCGACAGAAATCGATCGGGAAATATTCTTCATATCCGAAGCGTGATTATTTTTTGTGGGACAGTGAGTTTTGACGCCTAAGGTAGGCATTGGGGTTCAAAAGACGGGGAGAGGACAGTCAGTCCTTCTCTCCAAGGAGTTCAAAAAGATTCTTATGGCGTACAGCCTCGATGTGCTGCGACGTGTGGCAGCTCATCCCCTTGGCTTTCAGGATGGGCTGATCCTCGACGTGGGAAGAGGGGAATACGCCTCCCTTGACGAAGAATACCCTGATGCCCAAGAGTACGACTGAAAGAGCCACGACCAAAAGGGATATGATTATGAGTGAAAAAACATCCATAAGTGTAAGTAAGCGTGTGTCATTTGTGCCAAACTACCGGGTACGATACCCCCGGCACACAAACATCGGGACAAATATAGCCTTTTTTCGCGAGTTTGCTTCTACCAAAGACGACGGGCAGTTTGGTACGGGTCGGGGAAGTCTCCTCGGCCTGTACCGGAGAGAGACGTCCTACAGACCAAAAAAGTCGGCTCGGCCTGTATCTCCCGTTGTCGCGATTCGGAGGAGCGGGGAGGGTCACTCCGCGCCTTCTTTTTTGATCAAATAGACCAGCGTGGGGAAGTGGTCGGAGTACCCGTTGATGAAGGTATTGGCCTCAAACGTGCGGTGGGGGTAGCCCTTGCGTTTGCCCTCCTTGTTGGTGATGAAAGGACGGTTGAAGACTTCCGTTTTCCAAAAAGTAAGCGTGCGGCACTCCGCGTCCGAAATGAGCGGCTCCGTGAGGATGATCTGATCGTAGAGGTTCCACTTGTCCTGGTAAGCAAGGGAGCCTATCCCTTTGGCATACGGAGCCCAGGTGGCGTTGAACGTCCCGCGGGGTGCCACGTCCTCCCTCCTCTCCTTGGCTCCGAGAGACACCGCCACGCTCTTGTCGTCGGGGTTGTCGTTGAGGTCGCCCATAAAGATAAGCTTCGTGGAGGGATCCTCCGTGTAGAGCGAGTCGATGATGCTTCGGATCTGGGCACCGGCAGCTTCGCGGAGGACGGAAGAGGACTCTCCGCCGTATTTGCTGGGCCAGTGCCCCACGATGAAGTGTACCTTTTCGCCCGCCAAAAGCCCCGAGATGAGGAGTGCGTCACGCGTCACGTAATCGGGCTTGGAAGCGGGTGCCCGGTACTTAAAAGCCTTGTACCCGTCGAGACGGAAAAGGCGGGGGTTGTACAGAAACGCCACGTCGATGCCTCTCCTGTCGGGTCCCGAGTGGTGGAGGACGCGGAGCCCCATGTCTCCGAGCTCGGGTTCGCGCACAAGGTCGAGAAGGACTTTCTTATTCTCCACTTCGGAGACGCCGATCACGGCAGGCCCGTAAGGCGTGTACTCGCGACCTAGTTTGGAAATGACGGTGGCGAGGTTATGGAGCTTCTTCCGGTACTTCACTTCGGTCCAATTGTAGGGACCGTCCGGCAGGAAATCGTCATCGCCCGGGTTATCGGGGTCGTCCACGGTGTCGAAGAGGTTCTCGAGGTTGTAAAAAGCAACCGCATACGTGCGGTATTTTCCGCCTTTCTCCGGATTCTGACCGGCAGCAAAAACCTCACCGCCCCCCGGCCGGAAGAAGGCTGCAAGAGCGATGAGGAGTACGATGTGTCTGAGGTTTTTCATCACTCGATCTTGATGTCGTCTATCACAAGGTCATAAGTCGCAGCTTTGCCGTCCTTGATGGCAAAGGTGTTATTTGATCCGGAAGTATTGAGCTTGGCTCCCGTGATGTCGAGCGTGACGAGAACCCACTTGCCTCCGGTGTCGATAGAACCCTTGTAGTCGTTGACGAAGGTGTCGGAAGCGGTGGGCTTTTTGGGCGCGACCATCTTGGAAGAAGTGACATCGCCGAGGTTGTAGCCCCAGATGGTGCCGTCAGCCTGGTAGACATTTACGGACAGGGATTTACCGGTTGCCGTACCTTTTATCCAAAACGAAATCTTGGTATAGGTCTTGTCCGCTTTGGCACTGCTGGTCGTGGTGGAGAAGACGAAATTATTGCCTCCCGGAATACCCGAGATATGGAGACCTTTGGAGTTTTTCATCCCCACGCCGTCTTTGACGGCAGAGTCCTTGAGACCGTATTTGCCGAAGTCTGCCTGTGTCTCGAAGTCGGAGCCGGGGAAGAGGAGGATAGCGTCAGCACCCTGTGCCGAAGGTGCACCGGGGTCGGGCTGAGGTGTGGGATCGGAAGGCGTGGAGGGGTTGGAGCCGGAGGGTGTGCCGGGACGGAAGCCGAAGACATCGTCCTTCGTGCGGAGGAAAAGCTGGTAGTCATTGCCAAACTTGGAGAGGATACCGCGCACCGTGCCAATCCCTTCAGGGAGCTTGTCGCCGGCGAAAAGGGAGTAGCCGGAGTTACGGACTATGAGGGTCTTCGAGCCGTCGGTGAGGTGGCGGTTCGTGTTTTCGTCCTTCACGGCAAAGACTTCGCCCGGCTCCTGCCATGCCACGTCACGGAACTCGACAAGCTTGCCTATCATACCGTCCTTAAGCCCGGAGAGGGTCACGACAAGCGGCTCTACCTTACTGATGTCGGGGTATCCGTTGCGCTCGGCGATGGTCTTGAAGAGCACCTGGGGAATGCGGGTATTGGTGGAGCCCTCTTCCTTGTAGCCTATCTGCTGCACGCCGCCGTAGACATTGACGGAAAGGCCTTTC
>SFHG01000055.1 GCA_004555765.1 Bacteroidales bacterium | reverse complement strand
CGTGGGACTCATCACGGGCGGCAAAGGCGACCAGATCGAACTCAGATTCGAACCACTCGGCATCAAGCACCTCTACCTCTGGGCCAACGACAAACTGCCCTGCCTCCGTGACTTTTGCGAAAAAACGGGTATCGCTCCCGAAGACATCATCTACTGCGGCGACGACATCCCCGACCTCCCCGTAATGCGCGAAGTGGGTCTCGCCGTCTGCCCCGCGGATGCCGCACCGGAAGTAAAAGAAATAGCCCACTATATCTCTCCCGTCATCGGAGGCGAAGGGGTGGCTCGCGACATCCTTGAACAGGTCCTCAAAGCACAAGGCAAATGGATCAAAAGCAGTGAAGCCTATGGCTGGTAAGACACCCGGAGTCCGGCACCCTTTAGCCCGGGCTATGGAAGGACACCGGCTCATCCTCGGCTCCAAATCCCCGCGGCGCGTCGCACTCTTGGAGGAACTCGGTCTCGAGTTTGAGGTAAGACCGTCGGACGCGGACGAAAGCCATCCGGACGACGTGAATCCGGCCACCCTGCCACTTATTTTGGCAAAAAGGAAAGCCGAAGCCCTAATCGGGACTTTGGCGGAAACAGATATTCTCATCACGGCAGACACCATCGTGGCGTTGGAAGGTCGTGTACTTGAGAAGCCGGGTACCATCGACCGCGCCAGGTCTTTTCTCCGGGAACTCTCGGGCAAATGGCACACGGTTTATACGGGATACTGCGTACGTATGGGACGAAAGGAAATAGACGGGACGGTGGAGACAAAGATTCATTTCTGCCCGCTGACAAGTAGAGAGATCGATTACTACCTGAGTCGGTGTGAGGTCCTTGACAAAGCCGGTGCCTACGGCATACAGGACTGGATCGGACTGATGGCCGCAGACGAAGTCCGCGGCTCTTACAATAACGTCATCGGTCTTCCCACCTCCTACATTTACAGGGCGATCGCAGAACTGACCGGCGTCAAGTAACTTCGGGACTCTTTTAGGCCGCCGGTCCGGTCACGTTTCGGAACCGGCACACACCATGCGTGCAAAAACGAAGAAAAAGTGGTACCTTTGCGGGCGTGAACGTTTCACCTCTCCGGGTCGTGCACCCTCAAGGGAGAAGACCGTGGGACGGGCACAGTATTCATAATACTTTTTCATACTCTCAAACACATTATTTTCAGACTATGGCCACTGTAATAAGGCTCCAAAGACACGGTCGCAAAAATTACCCCGTCTACAAGATCGTGGTTGCCGACAGCCGTGCACCGCGTGACGGTCGCTTCATCGAGAAGCTCGGTACATACAACCCCAACGTCAATCCCGCAGCCGTAGAGCTCGTTTTTGATCGCGCACTCTATTGGATAAATGTAGGCGCTCAGCCCTCAGATACCGTTAGAAGTCTCCTCAGCCGCGAGGGCGTAATGATGATGAAACACCTCCAAGGCGGCGTCAAGAAAGGCGCTTTCTCCGAGGAGGAGGCTCAAGCCCGTTTCGACAAATGGATGCAAGAAAAGAAAGCCGGCGTCGAAGCCGTCCGTGCCAAGGACGAGACCAATAAGGTAGAAGCTGCCAAGAAGGCACTGGAAGCAGAGCGCGAAAAGAACAAACAGCGCGCCGAAGCCCTCGCAGCCAAGAAGGCGGAAGAAGAGGCCGCTAAGAGAGCAGCCGAAGCGGAAGCGGCAAAAGAAGCTGAAGCATCTGCAGAAGCCGAAGTACCGGCATCCGAAGAAAGCGCAGAAGCATAAGGAATCCCGGTTCCATACCGGGACTTTCCTTCGCTCAGATACAGAAAGGGATGTGTGCAGATCTGCACACATCCCTTTCCCACTTTCTTCATCACCCCGCCTACCGACACCTCGAATCTCCGTCACCGGTAGGTGCCATTCACCGAGTACACAAAAACAATCCCGCGCAGCACAGAGCCTCGCGGGATTATTTTATGAGCTCGCGCCACCCCTTTGGTCGGGGCGGACTCATAAAAAGGAATTAGCCGTTGTATTCGTCGGAAACGGTAAGTTTACGTCTTCCGTGCGCACGGCGACTTGCCAGTACACGACGTCCGTTGGCGGTCGCCATTCTGGAGCGGAACCCGTGTTTGTTCTTTCTCTTCCTGTTAGAGGGCTGAAATGTTCTCTTCATCGCAGTAGTCTATATTAAATCTGTGTCTCTAAATTATCGTCCGTACAAGGTGTAAATCCTCCTCCGTCTCTTATAAGCACTCGCCGCGGATAAGACACCGGAAGCGTGCACTTTTAAGCACGTGTGCAAAGGTACTGCTTTTGGGCGAGACTGCAAAAGATTTCCCGACTCAAATCAACCTTTTTTCGTGAACCATAGCGATTGCCTTCTTCATCGAAGCCAATCCGAAGTCCTCAGGCACCGTCTCGGACAGAGGTATCTTAATCAACTCCCTGACATCATCGAAGCCCGGTCCGAGATAGGGGTCTATCGTCTCCACCTCCAAGTGGAAAAAGAGGTCGAGGGTATGCACTTCAAAGCCCGAATACGGATAGATATTCGGTATCGAGAAGAGGTAACGCAGAGGTGAGAGGATGCCGCCGGAGAGACCGCGTTTGAAGTCGATCCCGGTCTCCTCGAAGAGTTCGCGAGCAGCGCCTTCGCGTGCCGTCTCGAATTGATCCACAAACCCGCCCGGCAAGTCGTAGAGACCCTCGGCAGGTTCTTTCCCCCTGATAGAGACGAGAAGATCATTGCGCCGATCGGTCACAAAGACGGCCGTAGCGGCGGAGGGGTTAAAGTAGTACACAAACCCGCAGTCCGGACAAACCTTCGATTTCTCGTTATTGACCGCGAAATTCGGACTCCCACATTTGGGACAAAAATGGAACTGCTCTAAAGGATGTTTACGAGGCTCTTGCATAATGAATCTCTATTGAGGATAAGGTTTCCGTGAATTTGGCCGGGACAAACGCCTGCCTAAAGAAGCGACTGCCGACCGGACAAATGTAGTAAAATAATTCGGACAAATACCTAAAACAGCAAACTTTTGGCACATAAAAGTGTACCTTTGCCGGAGAATTGAGCATCCGGACTTACATCAATCCCAAATATATCTTTATGGAGAGTATTCCTTTCATACAATGGTGCCTCGACAACCTCAATTACTTCACCATTTTTATTCTGATGGTCATCGAGAGCTCCTTCGTCCCGTTTCCGAGTGAAGTCGTCATCCCGCCTGCCGCTTATCTTGCAGCGAGCAGAGGAGATCTGAATATACTGCTCATCATCCTTGTCGGCACACTGGGAGCCATCTGCGGCGCATTCATCAATTACTACCTCGCCGTATGGCTGGGGCGACCGATCATTTACCGCTTCGCCGAGAGCAAGTTGGGCGCCCTCTTTCTTTTGGACAAAGACAAGGTGGTCAAGTCCGAACTGTTTTTCGTCAAGCACGGAGCCGTAGCTACGTTCATCGGACGCCTCGTGCCGGGCATCCGTCAGCTCATCTCCATCCCTGCAGGCTTGTCCAAAATGCCCATTCTCCCTTTTATCCTTTACACGGCTCTCGGAGCGGGCATCTGGAACACGGTACTTGCCCTCTTGGGCTGGTTCCTCGAGAGAACCGTCCCCTACGACGAGCTGAATGAGGTCGTATCAAAATACTCGCACGAGATAGGTTACGGCATCCTTACCGTCGTACTCATCGCCCTCACGTACATCATTTTCAAAGCCTACAAGCGCCCCAAGGTAGACATCATACCCGACACGAAGGAGACAGAGTAACGGGGTCCGGGCGCAGGTCTTAAGACAAAAACTTCGGTCTAAACGCCACGCAAAAGAGTACCCTTGGGGATCGGACGAATCTCCAAGGGTACTCTTTTTACTGTGCGACTGAAGGGACTCGAACCCTTACGGATCGCTCCACCAGATCCTAAGTCTGGCGCGGCTACCAATTACGCCACAGTCGCAGGCTTCTCACGCTCCTTTAAGCGCATCGCAAAGGTACCCAAAATCTCCAAACCCCAAAGATTGGAGACGAACGGCACTCCACGGGGCACTTCGGGAGCCGAGGGCAAAGGCTCGGGAGCCACTTTTTGCACGTACCGAGAAGATCGTTTCGATCCGTGTCTACTTTCTGTCCGGATCCGTGCAAAAATTTCTTCCCGGTCTGTACCAAAAGTCATTTAGCCATTAACAGTCAGCCGTTAATAGTGCGGAGTTAGGAGACACAGGGTGTGCCCGGTAAGAGTTGTCACCGACTGCGGACATCGGGCTGCTACCTATTCTCTCAGACTTTTGGTAGATTTGTATTCGGTGGTGTAAACTGCCACCACGGTTTCCCTGTAAGGGTGACCGCGAAACCGTTATTATTATCAACATAGATTTCCAAAATATGTTAGCATATATTTTTCCGGGTCAGGGAGCGCAATACGTAGGAATGGGCAAGGAGCTCTTCGAGGATCCTGCCACCGGTGCCAAAAAGCTCTATGACGAGGCTTCCGAAGTACTCGGGTTCGACTTAAGAAAGGTAGTTTTGGAGGGAACGGAAGAGCAACTCAAAGAGACAAAAGTCACACAACCTGCCGTCTTCGTCCACTCTTACCTCTCGGCTCAGGTTTTTGGCCACGACCGCAAGCCGGATATGGTGGCGGGACACTCGCTCGGAGAGTTCACCGCTCTTGCCGTCAGTGGAGCGCTCGCCTTTAGCGACGCGCTGTCTTTGGTGGCAAAACGCGCCTTTGCGATGCAAAAGGCCTGTGAGGCGCACCCCTCCACGATGGCGGCGGTACTTGGTTTGGCGGATGACGTCGTTATCGCCAAGTGCGCAGAAGTAACAGACGAAGTGGTCGTGGCGGCGAATTTCAACTGCCCCGGTCAGGTCGTCATATCCGGCTCTTTTGCCGGTGTGGAAAAAGCGGGCGAACTGCTTAAAGCAGCCGGAGCCAAACGCGTCCTACCACTCAAGGTCGGCGGAGCGTTCCACAGCCCACTCATGAGCGACGCACGCGAAGAGCTTGCGGCAGCCATCGAAAAAACACCCTTTAATGCACCCGGATGCCCCGTGTACCAAAACGTGGACGCGCAACCCTACACCGACCCCGCCCTTATTCGGGAGAACCTCGTCCGGCAGCTCAATAGTCCCGTCCTTTGGACAAATACGGTCTTAAATATGCTCAAGGACGGCGCAACGGAGTTCGCCGAGTTCGGTCCCGGGAACGTGCTACAGGGGCTGGTGAAGAAGATCGCACCCGCCGGATCCGACATAGTGATCTCAGGCTTCGGGTCTTGAGAAACCGGCACACGCTTTTCTCGCGGATAGGGACATCGGATGGATGACGACAATCTTTTCGGGAAAGAGAGACAGCTGCTGAGTGATCTGAGGAACGGTGTAGGACACCTCCTAAGACAGTACCGTCTGCTCCGGGACGAGCTCACCTCCGTATCTGCCGAGAGAGACCGGCTTAGGGTCGAACTGGAGCAAAAGGAGGAGACCGTCCGCAAGCTCGAAGAAAAGTTGGCCTTCGGAAACAACGGAGGAAACACAGACTCCGACAACCCCGCCACACGCAGACTCAGGGACGATGTGGAGACCCTCATCGGCGAAGTGGACAAGTGTCTCGCCGCACTCGAAGTGGGCGTAAAGTAACCGGGAGACTATGGAGGTCAAACGTTTCAGACGCATAAACCTGCGTATCGGTCGGCAGGATCCGATTCCTTTCACCATACCGGCGGACACAGACTCCGAGAAGCACTTGCGCCAAGGTGCCGGTGAACTCAATCGACTGCTTGCCAAGTACGAAGCCGCCTACCCGGATGCGTCCGAAGAAGAGGTGATGACCTATGTCGCCATTCATTTGGCCAATGACTTGGTTGCCCTCCGGGATGCCGTCGACAGCCTCCGACTTCCCGATATCCTAAGCGACCTGCTCAAAGACCTCGACGAAGCGGATCGTAATACATAGACAAACTTTTTACATTACACCATAATAATCAAAATCACCAACCATATATGAGCCCAATTTTAATGGCTCTGCTCATTGCCCTTTTGATACTCGTTATCGGCGGATACTTGCTTTGGAATGCACTCAGCAAGAAGAATAAGCTCGAAATGGATCGGCTCAGGGCGCAAGCAGAACAAGATGCCGAACTGCTCAAGAATAATAAGCTCCTCGAAATTAAGGAGGAGTTCATGAACAAGAAGAACGAGCTCGAGAAAGAAATCCGTTCCCGCCAAAATAAACTCCAGAGTGTGGAGGCAAAGCTCAAAAACAGAGAGCAAGACCTAAAGCAACGCCAAGAGCAACTGGTCTCCAAGTCCAATGACTTGACGCAAAAAACGACCGATCTAGAGAAGCAGCAGCTATTCGTGAAAGAGAAAGAGGCCGAGCTGGATCTCCTTAAGCGCAAAGAGCTCTCCGAACTCGAAACAATCTCCGGTCTGAGCGTCGACGAAGCCAAGCAACGCCTCGTCGAAGGGCTTAAAGATGAGGCGAGAGAAGAGGCGCAGTCGCTTATCGACGAGATTATGGACGAAGCCAAGATGACGGCCAACTTCCAAGCCAAAAACATCATCATCAAGACGATTCAGCGCATAGCGACCGAAACCGTGATCGAAAACTCGGTCACCATCTTCCACATCGACAGCGACGAAGTCAAAGGGCGCATCATCGGTCGGGAAGGTCGCAATATACGTGCACTGGAAGCCGCCACGGGCGTAGAAGTCATCGTCGACGACACCCCGGAAGCCATCGTGCTCTCCTGCTTCGATCCCGTGCGCAGAGAGATTGCCCGCTTGGCACTCCACCAGCTCGTGCAGGACGGTCGGATCCACCCCGCCCGCATCGAGGAGGTCGTAGAGCGCGTCCGCCAGCAGATAGAGGACGAAATCGCCGAGACCGGCAAACGCACCGTCATCGACCTCGGCATCCACGGGATGCACCCGGAGCTTATCCGCTTGGTGGGAAAGATGAAGTACCGATCTTCGTATGGTCAGAACCTCCTGCAGCACTCCCGCGAGACGGCCAATCTCTGTGCGGTAATGGCTACGGAACTGGGACTTAACCCCAAAAAAGCCAAGCGTGCGGGACTGCTGCACGACATCGGCAAGGTTCCCGACGACGAACCCGAGCTGCCGCACGCACTTTTGGGGATGAAGATCTGCGAGAAGTACAAAGAAAAACCGGACATCTGCAACGCCGTAGGTGCCCACCACGAAGATGTGGAGATGGAGTCGCTTATCGCCCCCATCGTCCAAGTCTGCGACGCCATCAGCGGGGCACGCCCCGGTGCACGTCGCGAGATCGCGGAAGCCTACATCAAGCGTCTGGACAGCCTCGAAAAGCTCGCCCAGTCTTACCCGGGCGTGCTTAAGACCTACGCCATCCAGGCGGGTCGTGAGTTGCGCGTGATCGTCGGGGCAGACAAGGTGAGCGACATCCAGACCGAGGATCTTTCCCATCAGATAGCCCAGCAGATTCAGGACGAACTCACCTACCCGGGCCAGGTGAAAATCACCGTTATCCGTGAGACGCGTGTCGTCTCCTACGCGAAGTAATACCACTCAGGATTCAAGTATCCGAATCGGGAGAAATCTCGGTCTGTACGGGAACATTTTTTTGGTCTGTACCGAAAGAATTCCCGGGTCAGAGCAAAAATAAATTCTCGGTCCGTGCAAAATTGATCCGGAACCCGTACGCCCATTAGGTGCAGCACGTAAAGTCGGGAGAAAATGCAGTTTGACCCCGACATAGAGACAAATGTGCCCCTTTTCTCGCGAAAAGTGGGTACTTTTGTTTATTCGTAAATAGAATGAAATCAATAACATATATTCTTCTATAATTTAGCATCATGCAATTACTGGAAAGCTTTGTAGCTCAAGCTAAGAAAGAACTACGCACCATCGTCCTTCCCGAAGGAACCGAGGAGAGAAACCTCCGTGCCGCAGACCGCGCACTCGCAGAAGGCGTGGCAAAAATAATACTCATCGGCGAACCGGAAGAGATTAAGGCAAAAGCTTCCGCACTCGGACTTGCCCATATCGGAAAAGCCACCCTACTCTCCCCTACCCAAAACCCGGACAAGCAGAAATACGCAGAGCTCCTCTACGAGATCCGCAAAGCAAAAGGTATGACGATGGAGAAAGCAGAGAAGCTCGCGGAAAATCCGCTCTACCTCGGTACCCTTTTGATCAAAAACGGTGATGCCGACGGGGAAGTATCCGGCGCGATTCACGCCACGGGCGACGTACTTCGTCCCGCCCTGCAGATCGTCAAGACCAAACCCGGTACGAAAGTAGTCAGCGGTGCCTTCCTCGTGATGATTTCCGAAGAATTGAAAAACAATCCCTACGGGGACAACGGTCTCCTCGTCGTCGGGGACTGCGCCGTGATGCCGAACCCCAACGCCGAAGAGCTCGCACAGATAGCCGTCTCGACTGCAGAGACTGCGCGAGACATCGCCGGTATCACTCCGCGCGTAGCTATGCTCTCGTTCAGCACCAAGGGCTCGGCTCAGCACGAATTTGTAGACAAAGTGGTCGAAGCCACCAAGTTGGCTCAAGAAAAAGCCCCGCAATTCGACATTGACGGCGAGCTCCAGGTCGATGCCGCACTCGACCCCAAGACCGGTGCCCTCAAAGCCCCCGGCAGTAAGGTGGCAGGCAAGGCAAACGTCCTCATTTTCCCCGACCTCGAAGCCGCAAACATCGGCTACAAGCTTGCCCAACGCCTCGGTAACGCGACAGCAGTCGGCCCTATCCTCCAAGGCATGGCACTCCCCGTCAACGACCTCTCACGAGGATGCTCCACGGACGACATTTTCTATATGATTGCCATCACGAGCCTTCAGGCCTCTGCAGCCAAGAAAGCCTAACCTTTAACCCCAAATACACATCCATCCGCAATGAAGATTTTGGTACTGAACTGTGGCAGCTCCTCAGTTAAATACAAACTCTATGATATGGACGGCGAGAAGGTTCTCGCCAAAGGAGGCGTCGAGCGCGTCGGCATCGACGGCTCTTTCCTCAAGTTTAAGGACAATAACGGCGAGAGTGTCGTGATCGAGAAACCCCTACCGGAGCATACGGTAGCGGTGGAACTGATTCTCAGCACACTCACGGATCCCAAGTACGGTGCGATTAAGTCCTACGGCGAAATCGATGCCGTCGGACACCGTATGGTACACGGCGGCGAGGTATTTAAGGAAAGTACGCTTATCACGGACGAAGTCACCAACACGGTCAAGAGTCTCACCGACCTCGCCCCTCTCCACAACCCCGCCAACCTTAAGGGCGTGGCAGCCATCTCCAAGCTCCTCCCCAAAGTGCCGCAAGTGGCCGTCTTCGACACTGCATTCCTCTCCTCTATGGAGCCTTACGCGTACATCTACCCGATCCCCTATCGCTACTACAGGGACTACAAGGTACGTCGCTACGGGTTCCACGGCACGAGCCACCGCTATGTCTCTCTGCACGGAGCCAAGTTTCTCGGTCTCGACTACAATAAGTCCAAGATCATCACCTGCCACATCGGCAACGGAGCTTCGATCACGGCGATTAAGGACGGCAAAGCCATCGATACCACACTTGGTATGACCCCCCTTGAGGGACTGATGATGGGGTCTCGCTCCGGTGACGTCGACCCCGGCGCGCTTACATTCATCATGGAGAAAGAGCACCTCTCGGCTCACGATCTCAGCGAAATCTTGAATAAGAAGTCCGGTGTGATGGGCGTGATGGAGAGTGATTCCGGCGATATGCGTGACGTAGAGTCCGCTATGGAACGCGGGGACGAACGCGCCATCCTCACTATGAATATGTACAACCACCGCATCAAGAAGTACGTGGGTGCATTCCTCGCCGAGCTTAACGGTGCGGATGCCATCATTTTCACGGGCGGTGTGGGCGAAAACCAAGCGGTCACCCGTGAGTACGTATGCGAGAATATGGAGTACGCAGGCATCAAACTCGACAAGGAGCTGAATGCCAAAGTGCGCGGCAAAGATGTCGTCATCTCCACCCCAGACTCCAAGGTGAAAGTAGCCATCATCCCCACGGATGAAGAGCTGCTCATCGCCCGCGACACGCTCGCCATCGTCACTAAATAAACCTCCCGTCAGTAAAAAGATCTTTCTGCACAAGATCTTTTAAAGAGGGCGTGCCGGAAATTGCTTTCTGCACGCCCTTTTTCTCTCGCACAGACCGAGTAAAATGTTTTGGTCTGTACCCCGCTCCATCGAGATACAGACCAAAACATTCTCCCCGGTCTGTACCTTTTCGTAGACAAAAACGGCGTCAAGAAACAGAGGACTCTTTCGTATAGAAAAAGAAGAGAGAGGATCGTGTTTTACCGATCCTCTCTTCTAAGAGTTTACGCCGGAGCGTCCCTTCCCCGAAAAAGTCCCTTACAGGCAGTATTCAAGGAAAAAGGACTACCGCAAAACCGGGTCACTTAAAGGTGATGTATGCGTCCTTGGCTGTGCCACAGAAGTCGCACGTATCGAGGACAGTAGCGCCGTCCCAGGTATTGCCGCATACGGGGCAAACATAGTATTCGGCAGGTACAGCCTTGTCCCCATCCGCATTCAGTGCGGCGAGTGCAGAAGTGAAGAGTGCCGCATGCTTCTTTTCGGTATCGTTAGCCCAAGTAAAGGATCGGGCAGCCTTGTCCCGGCCTTCGGTGTTCGCAGCTTCGATGTAAGCGGGATACATGTTGGTGAATTCTTCTGTTTCGCCGTCAATGGAAGCTTGGAGATTTTCGGCCGTCGTCTTCACCTCAAAAGTAGGAGTGAAGGGATCCATGGTGACACCGAGTTCGGCAAGTACTTTTTGGTGATTTTCGGCGTGAATGGCTTCGGCTTTGGAGACTGCGGCGTAGAGTGTAGCGATGTGTACAAA
>SFHG01000054.1 GCA_004555765.1 Bacteroidales bacterium | reverse complement strand
CGTAACGGGGGATAATGTCGAGATTAACCTTTTCTCCGTTGTTGTCGAACGGAGTGAATGGGGCTGTAATGAGCCCTTGAATCTTTGGAAATGATGCCATAATCTTCTGGATTTATGCGGTGTGTGAGATTTTCTACTGCAAATATAGTAATATATTTAGTAATATATCCCTGTTTTCTGCGAAAAATGTACGGATTATTCATTATTGCTCCCATTGAGGGCGATGCATAAAAAACATCCAGACCGAAGTTTCCGGTCGAGAGTCTGTGGCCACATCAGCCGTATTGACGACGTAGCCGAAAGGACAATTAAGGCTGACGGCGATGTCGCACCCCATTAAAGTCAAGGACTAAGGTGCCGATCATTTCGTCGAGGTGCCTTGTCATATTGTTGGACTATTGTAGTGGGGTGAGAAAAGTAGATATCTTGGTGCGTGCTTCTCTGCAATTTCCTCCCAAGTCTACCGATAATTTTATGCAGTAGGTGCTGTCCTGCCAAAGGGAGATACAGGTCGAGGAGAAAACTTTGACCCGTACCGGACAAACGCGCCGGTCTGTCCGTGAAAAGCATTTTGGTCTGTATCTCATTTACTCCTTACTTTGTGTGGTTTCTTAATTTGTCTCTATGTAGTGAGTTTCAGTGGAATGTGTGCGGTGAAATGCCGCCTTGGAAGCAGGCTATTGGGACTCTGCGGTGCACTGCTGCCAGAAAAACTTGGTCAGAATATTTGGTGGATTAGAATAAATTGGTATCTTTGCACACACAAAACGAAAGGGATAGTTAGTTATCCCGAAGAAAGTGAGAGCGGGATGTAGCTCAGTCCGGTTTAGAGTGCGCGTCTGGGGGGCGTGAGGTCGCTGGTTCGAATCCAGTCATCCCGACTGATAGAGAGTGATAGGTGTATATCTTGTGTGGGTCGACACGCGGGGTGCGCCTATTTCTCTTTATAAATGGACACAGTGGTGTCTTGTTTGAGCCGATTGAGTGTTAAAAGAGTGCTTTTAGGGCTAAACTCGTTGTGAAATTTAGAAAAATAGGTAACTTTGCAGGCGAGTCGGGGCGGAAAGCGCATTTTACCCGAAGCAGTGGCTTCGGTTTGCGATGGATGCGTTCAAACGTCGTAAAGTCTTTTGGTAACGGCTCACACATAAATCGCGAATAAACAAGTAGAGAAAACAAATAATTTTAGTTCAAAACTAACAAGTCAAATTTGAAAATCATGAACAAGAACATTCTTTTCGTTGCAGCTCTTGCTGCTACCCTTTCTCTCGGTGCGTGCGACTCCAAGAAGTCCGCTGAAGATGCTCAGGCTGAAGCTGCAGCAATCGAAGCAAGCGCTGCTGAAGACATGTCTCAGGTAAAAGAAGAAGCAACCGGTATCGCTGAATACACCGGCACCTACGAAGGTACCATCGCTCAGGCTGACGGCGAAGGCTATGTAACTACGCTTGTCCTCAATGCCGACAACACCTTCACGCTTACCCAAGCAGCTAACGGTGGTAAGGATGCAGCTGAAACTCAGAGTGGCTCTTACATCTACACCGAAGACGGCGCACTCCTCACCCTCACGGCTACAGATAACACCGTTACGAAGTTCAGCTTCCAAGGTGACAAGGTCGTTATGGTTGGCGCTGACGGTACGATGCCCGAAAGTCCTGAAATGTACACCCTTCTCAAGAAAGTGATGTAATATTTCCGGAAGATTGAAGAAGAGAGGTTGTTGCCCGAATGTGGGTAACAACCTCTCTTTTTTGTATCTTTGTGAAGCTCCATCCCGAAAAGGGAGTGGAGGTCGAACGAATACAAACACCAAAAGATACGAACCCTAATGGCAGACCAGGATAACCAGTTCAAAAAGTTAGTCGCTCATTGCAAAGAGTACGGTTTCGTCTTCCCTTCATCGGAGATATATGACGGTCTCGGTGCCGTGTACGATTACGGGCAAAACGGAGTAGAGCTCAAAAACAACATCAAGCAGTACTGGTGGCAGAGCAATACACTTCTTCACGACAATATCGTAGGGATTGATGCGGCCATCTTTATGCACCCCACGACTTGGAAAGCAAGCGGTCACGTGGATGCCTTCAATGACCCGCTCATCGACAATAAGGACTCGAAGAAGCGGTACCGTGCCGATGTCCTGATCGAAGACTACATAGGCAAAGAGGAGGAGAAAAACAACAAAGAGGTGGAGAAGGGACGCAAGAAGTTTGGAGAAGACTTTGACGAAGAGAAGTTCCGCGCGACGAATCCCCGTATACTCGAACGTAACAAAAAAATCGAGGAGGTACACGCTAAGTATGCCGAAGTGATGGGCAATAATGACCTCAAAGGCCTGAAAGCCCTCATCGAGGAGCTCAAGATAGCAGATCCCGAGACAGGGTCACGCAATTGGACCGATGTGCGTCAGTTCAACCTGATGTTTGCGACCGAGATGGGCTCTACTGCCGATAATGCGATGACGCTTTACCTTCGTCCCGAGACGGCACAAGGCATATTTGTCAATTTCCTCAATGTCCAGAAGACGGGTCGGATGAAGATACCTTTCGGCATCGCACAGATCGGGAAAGCTTTCCGCAACGAGATCGTAGCGCGTCAATTCATCTTCCGTATGCGCGAATTCGAGCAGATGGAGATGCAGTATTTCGTCAAGCCGGGTACGGAGATGGAAGCCTTTGAGTACTGGAAATCCTACCGGATGAAGTGGCATAAGACTTTGGGACTGGGAGACGAAAAATACCGTTTCCACGACCACGAGAAGCTCGCCCACTACGCGAATGCGGCGACAGATATCGAATTTCAGATGCCTTTCGGGTTCAAGGAGGTGGAAGGCATCCACTCCCGAACCGATTTCGATTTGAGTCAGCACGAGAAATACTCGGGCAAGAAATTGCGCTACTTTGATCCGGAGATGAACGACAGCTATGTGCCGTACGTCATTGAGACTTCGATCGGGGTGGATCGCCTATTCCTGTCCATCATTGCGGGAAGCTATACCGAAGAGCAGCTCGAGAATGGAGAGAGCCGCGCCGTTCTCAGGCTCCCGGCTCCTCTTGCGCCTACGAAGCTGGCGATACTGCCACTCGTCAAAAAAAACGGTTTGCCCGAGGTCGCGGAGAAAATCAAAGAAGACCTGAAGTACAGCTTTACCTGTGCTTACGACGAAAAAGACTCGATAGGCAAACGCTACCGCAGACAGGATGCGCTCGGTACGCCTTACTGCATCACGGTCGATCACGATACTCTGGAAGATAACCAAGTGACGATCCGTGACAGAGACACAATGGAGCAGCGGCGTGTACCCATCGCGAGTCTGCACGATATTATTGACGAAAAGGTGACCATTAAGAGTCTCCTTAAGAAACTTTGAATTGAATTTCTATGATGCGTATTCATAACGGCATACTCGGTCTCGTCCTCGGCTTGCTCATCGCTTCCTGCAATTCGACTGTGGTCGAGCAGGTATCCCAGGCCGAAAAGGACAGCGACGCTTTCATCACCGCACTCAAGGAGAAGGGCGACTACAAGGAGCTGACCTTCCTCAATGGCGACGAATCGATTTTCTATAAGGAGATCAAAGATGCGCCGGCAGCCAATAAGGGTGTGCACCCATACCAAAACAGCACTGTGGCCGTTACCTTGAGAGGCGAGCATGCGATCACGGGGCAAGAGTTTCAGCCGGAGCAAAAGCTTGCGAGCCTGGTACTCTATGGCAATGTCTCCGCAGCTTCTTCCCAAAATCTCGTGGAGGGCGTCCAAATAGCGCTTCAGAATATGGAAGTGGGAGATACTTGGGAAGTTATTGTCCCATGGCGTTTAGGATATGGAGCCACGCCGGTCAGCAGTCTTATCCCTGCGTATTCTCCACTGAAGTTCACGCTCACTTTGGATCAAATAGTTAAACCGTAAGGAGAGGTGTGCGAATTATGACCCTGACAGAAAGACCGCTTATCCTCATCAGCAATGACGATGGTGTCTTTGCCAAAGGGCTTCGGGAGCTTTGTGTGGCACTCAAAGACCTCGGGGATCTCATCGTCGTGGCTCCGGATCGTCCCCAGTCGGGGTCTTCGAGTGCGATCACGGTCTCTGTCCCCATTCATTATGCGATGGTGTCGACAGAGCCGGGGCTGACGGTCTACAGCTGCAGCGGGACACCGGCGGACTGCGTCAAGCTCGCGCTTAACGAGATTGTACCCCGTATGCCCGATATGGTTGTCGCAGGCATCAACCACGGCAGCAATCACAGCATTATGGTCAATTACTCCGGCACCGTAGGCGCGGCGATAGAGGGAACCATCTACGACATTCCTTCCTTTGCCATCTCGCTTGCAGAGGGTACCCAGGACAGCGACTTTATGGACGCGTGCAGATACGCGAGGCTTATCGCCCGGCGCATCTTTAAGGAAGGTATCCCGAAGGGTGTCTATCTGAATGTCAACGTCCCCGATGTCCCGGAAGTCAGAGGACTGAAAATAAGCAGCCAAGCGGATGGGCGTTATGACAAAGAGTTCATCCGCCAAGTGACGCCCAAGGGGGATGATGTGTATTGGCACACGGGAGATATAGTCCTGCGCGAACCGGAGAACAAGAGCTGGGACATCAAGCTCTTGGAGCGCGGATTCGCAACAGTGGTACCCTGCAATATCGACGTAACCGACTACGAATACATTCAGCAGATCAAACACTGGGAGGATCTCAAATAAATTAGGCGGGGAGGGGGTATCTCCGGATGAAATACTTTATTGTTGTTGGCGAGGCAAGCGGTGACCTTCACGCTTCGAGGCTTATGAGGGCCTTGAAGAAAGAGGATCCCGGTGCCTCGTTTGCGTTTGTGGGGGGACCTCTGATGCGTGCGGAAGGGGGGCTCTTGGTGCATAAATCGGAGGATTTGGCGATTATGGGCTTTATCCCCGTGGTCAAAAATCTCGGATACCTGTCCGAGACGGGGCGCAAGGTTCGGGAAAAAATGCTCGACTTCGGTCCCGATGTCCTCATCTGTGTCGACTTCAGCGGGTTTTGCTTCCGATACATTCTCCCTTTCGCACACGATTACCTGCCACTGTCCAAAGTGGTGTACTACATCCCGCCCAAAGTGTGGGCGTGGAAAAAGTGGAGGATCCCGAAACTTCGAGAGCTGACGGATCTCGTCCTCTGCATCTTTCCTTTCGAGGTTGCTTTTTTCAAAAAAGAGGGGGTCACGAAGGTCGGGTATGTCGGCAACCCCACTTATGAAACCGTCACGGAATATCTCTCCTCCGGGCAGTCCGGTAACTACGGCTCCGATTACGTGGCTCTGCTGTGCGGAAGCCGTACCGGTGAAGTGAAAACGAATCTGCCGACTATGGTCTCTGTCCTCAGAGAGACCGGGAAAAGGGGTATTTTGGCGGCTGCTCCGAGCGTTACGGATGCCCTCATCGGGGAAGTCTTACCCCCCGGGGACCGCGCGCTCGTCAAGATCGTGCACGGGGACACTTACGGGGTCGTGAGGGGTGCCAAAGCGGCACTCGTGACCAGTGGTACGGCGACCCTTGAGACGGCACTTCTGGGCACGCCCCAAGTCGTTTGTTATGCCGTGCGGGGCGGGGCGGTGGCCAATTTTGTCTTCGATAATTTCTTCTCGATACCTTATATCTCGCTCGTCAATCTCATCGCCGGGCAGGAGGTGGTGCCGGAAATGTACGGCGGTCTCTTTACGAAAAAGAGGATCCGCAAGGCTCTGATGCCTCTGCTTTCGGACACCTCTCAGCGGCGGGAAATGCTTCTCGGTTACGACTTGGTGCGTGCCAAGTTGTCCGCTTCAGGCTCTTCGGCCTCTCTGAATGCCGCACTCGCTATCGGGAGACTGATGGGGCGGTAGACGGTGACCGGAAGGAGGGTCGACCTATTCGGGCAAAAGGGTCGACCTATTCGGGCAAAAGGGTCGACCTATTCCGGCAAATAGGACGACCTATTCTGGCAAATAGGACGACCTATTCCGGCAAATAGGACGACATATTCCGGCAAATAGGACGACCTATTCGGTCAAAAGGGTCGAGGGTTTCGGACAAAAGGGTCGAGGGTTTCGGGCAAAAGGGTCGAGGGTTTCGGGCAAAAGGGTCGACCTATTCCGGAAGATTAGTCGACTAAATCCGGAAAATTAGTCGACTAAATCCGGAAAATTAGTCGACTAATCTTTTAGGGACTGAGATGTGTCGTTTTGAAGAGAGAAATTACCGCCTTCGGAACAATACACGCGGGCGGGAGGAATATTTCTCGTAGAAATAAGTTACCTTTACGGTCAAATGGGCGGAGGGCATAGGAAGGAAGACTGAATTTTTAACCCTTATAACATCAAACTTTTATGGTTTTGAATACCGAAACGCTCCGCGACAAAGCCTGGGCCCGGTGGACGGCTCTGTTGCTTCTGGCTCTGGCGATGTTTTGTGCCTACATCTTTATGGACATACTCTCGCCGATCAAAGACTTACTACAATCGACAAGAGGTTGGGACTCCACGGCCTTTGGGACGTATGCAGGCTCTGAGACGTTCCTTAACGTCTTCATCTTCTTCCTTATTTTCGCAGGCATCATCCTGGACAAGATGGGCGTGCGCTTCACCGCGCTCCTATCCGGAGTGGTGATGGTCGTGGGTGCCGTCATCAATTGGTATGCCGTGACGGAGTCCTTTATGGGCTCAAGTCTCGAAGAGTGGTTCACGAATAACCTCAATTACATCCCCGTTTTTGACGAACTCGGTGTTTCGCCATTTTACAGAGGGATGCCGGCTTCTGCCAAACTCTCGGCTGTCGGCTTTATGATCTTCGGCTGCGGTGTCGAAATGGCCGGCATCACCGTCTCAAGGGGTATCGTGAAGTGGTTCAAAGGCAGGGAGATGGCGCTCGCAATGGGGTCTGAAATGGCTTTGGCACGCTTGGGTGTGGCCACCTGTATGATGTTCTCTCCGCTTTTCGCGAAGCTTGGCGGCCGCATAGATGTGTCTCGCTCCGTCGCTTTCGGACTCGTGCTTCTCGTTATTGCACTCATTATGTTCGTCGTCTATTTCTTTATGGACCGGACTTTGGATGCCGAGACCGGAGAGGCGGAGGAAAAAGACGATCCCTTCCGGATCAAAGACTTGGGCAAAATCTTCTCAAGCAAAGTGTTCTGGCTCGTCTCTCTCCTGTGCGTGCTGTATTACTCTGCCATCTTCCCCTTCCAGAAGTATGCGGTGAATATGCTTCAGAGCACCATCGCTTTTGAGACGCTTCCGGCGGACTCTTTCTGGAACTCCAACATGGTGGCCATCCTCCAATACGTCATTATGCTCGTTGTGGCGGCTACGGCCTTTGGCAGCAATTTCGTCAAGAAATCGCTCGGAGTGCTCCTGCTTGCCGTTTCTGTCATCTTCCTCATCGGCTTCTGCTACATATCTTATATGCGCCAGTCTGCAGAGTCCATCTTTGCAGTCTTCCCGCTTCTCGCTGTCGGCATCACGCCGATTCTCGGCAAGTATGTGGACAATAAGGGCAAGGCGGCCAGTATGCTCATACTCGGCTCTCTTCTCTTGATTGCGTGCCACCTGACGTTTGCCTACGTGCTTCCGATGTTCAAAGGGAACCTCGTCGGTGGCGTTGTGCTTGCCTTCGTGACCATCCTCGTCCTCGGTGCCTCTTTTTCCCTCGTGCCTTCCGCACTGTGGCCCTCCGTGCCCAAGCTGGTGGATGCCAAAGTGATCGGATCTGCTTACGCACTTATCTTCTGGATCCAGAATATCGGTCTCTGGCTTTTCCCGCTGCTGATAGGCAAAATCCTTAAAGCCACCAATCCCGAGATTGAGACACAGTTGGCCACAGGGACTATTTCTCCGGAAGTGGCCGCCACGTCCTACGACTACACTTACGCTCTCGTGATGCTCGCATTCCTCGGAGTGCTCGCACTCCTTCTCGGTTTCTGGCTGAAAGCGGAAGACAAGAAGAAAGGGTACGGTCTCGAAGAACCGAACATCAAATAATTATCCGAAAAGCGAACCGCCATGGGACACCATTACTGGGATTTTAAGCCACTAAGTAAGGCACAGCAAAAACTTGCCGAACGATTGGCATCGGGCGAGAAACTGCAGCCTGTCATCGGAGAAATCCTGGTGAGAAGGGGTTTGAAAACCCCGGAAGACGTCCATAGCTTTCTCTTTCCGAAACTCGATCAGCTCCACGATCCATTCCTTATGCCCGATATGGACAAGGCCATCAAAAGGCTCAATGCCGCCATCGGGAATAAGGAGCGGATCATGGTCTACGGGGACTTCGACGTGGACGGCACGACGGCTGTCACTCTGGTGTATAAGTTTCTGAGGCAATTCACGCAGAATATCGATTACTACATACCGGATCGATCGGATGAGGGTAGCGGAATCTCTCAAGCCGGAGTGGATTTTGCCATCGGAACCGGGTGTAAGCTGATGATCGTCCTCGATACCGGAATCAAAAACACGGAGATGGTTTCGTATGCCGAGGAACGAGGTCTCGACATCATTGTATGCGACCACCACAACCCCGGAGAGCAATTGCCTGATGCATCGGCAAATCTGAATCCCCGAAACAAGGGATCCAAGTACCCGTACAAGTACCTTAGCGGTTGCGGAGTGGGCTTCAAACTGATGCAGGCCTTTGCACTCAGCAACGACATCTCTATGCAGAAAGTCTATGATCTGCTCGACCTCGTGGCCGTCAGCATTTCGGCGGATCTTGTCCCCTTGACAGGAGAGAACCGGGTACTGGCGTACTACGGGATGCGTAAGCTCAATAAGACCCCTTTGCTCGGCTTGAAGGGCATCATCGCAGTGAGCGGACTCGAGAATAAAGAGCTGACGCTTAAAGACATCATCCTCAAGATAGGACCCCGGCTCAATGCCTCAGGCCGTATCAGAAGCGGACGCGAGTCGGTCGACCTTCTGCTCTCAAGCAACGAAGAAGATGCGCACATACTGAGCAGGCACCTCGACGACTACAATAATCAGCGTCGTGACCTTGACCGTTTCGTCACACAGGAGGCCAATGATATCGTCGAGAGCTTCACAGACTTGGAGAATCACAAGGTCATCATTGTGTATGACCCGTCTTGGCACAGCGGCGTCATCGGGATCGTGGCGAGCCGTCTCTCCGAGAAGTACAATCGTCCTGCCATCGTCCTCGCAGACACACAGGACAATCTTGTCGGCGGATCTGCCAGAAGCATCGACGGGTATGACGTCTATTCGATCTTGGAGCACTCCAAAGACCTCCTCGAAAACTTCGGCGGCCATACCCACGCTGCCGGTCTCTCCATAAAGAAAAAGAATCTCCACCGCTTCATTCAGCAATCTACGGCCTTGGCCGAGCGCAATATCTCGAGCGAAGATCTCCGGCCGTCTTATCGGGTCGATGCCGAGATTTCGCTTAAGCAGATCGTCCCGACACTTAAGAGGCAAATTCGCCGGCTCAGTCCGTTCGGCCCGCGTAACGAGTCCCCAATCTTCCTCACCCGTGGTGTCGTAAACGTCACGCCTCCCAGGGTAATGGGTTTCCGAAAGAATCACCTTAAGCTCGTCATAAGTATGCCGGATCAATTGCCGATTCTGCAAGGTACCGCGTACAATCGTGCCACCCTCCTGGCTGATTTTGCCGAAGGACAGAAGTTCGACATCCTCTATACCATAGACGAGAGCAACAAAGGGGACTCGAGGAGCATCTATCTCAATATCCTCGACATCCATTTCCCCGAAAAAGCCGGGGAGGGGCTATAAGCTGTCCTATGCGGAAAGCTTTGGAGGGGATGACGCCCCTTGACGTACTTCGTGAGAAGTGGCACTACGACCATTTCAGACCTCTGCAGCGTGAGGTCATCGATTCCGTACTCGAAGGTCGGGATACTTTGGCGCTTCTGCCTACGGGAGGAGGTAAGTCTATCACGTTTCAAGTCCCGGCATTGATGCTCGAAGGGGTCACCCTTGTCGTCTCGCCGCTCGTCGCGCTGATGAAAGACCAAGTGGAGGACTTGAGCAAAGTACGCGTTCGCGCCGCAGCCATTCACTCCGGGATGACCCACTCACAAGTGGTAAGCAAGCTGGAGAGTGTCCTTTACGCAGACTATAAGCTCCTTTACGTCTCTCCCGAGCGCCTCAAGAGCGCGTCTTTCTTGGCACATCTGTCCGCCTTGCGGGTCTCCCTTCTTGTCGTCGATGAGGCGCACTGTATCAGTCAGTGGGGGTATGATTTCCGCCCCGATTACCTCGAAATAGCCGAAATCAGGAAGCGCCTTCCCGCAGAGACCCCGCTTTTGGCGCTAACCGCTACCGCCACGCCCGAAGTCGTCAGTGACATCCGCGAAGTCCTGCACTTCAAGCCGGGACACCGTTTTTTCTCCAAAAGTTTCTACCGTCCGAACCTCACTTACGTCGTCCGAAGAACCCAAGACAAGCCCAGGATGCTCTACCACATTCTCTCAAGTGTGGAGGGTAGTGCGCTCGTCTATGTCCGTACGCGCCGCGAGGCGGTGAATGTGTCTGAGCTTTTGCAAAGTTTCGGGCTTAGTGTCACTTTTTTTCATGCCGGTCTCAGCGAACAATTGAAGTCCCAAAGGCAGTCCGACTGGCAAAAAGGGATCGTCCGGATTATGGTCTGTACGAATGCGTTCGGTATGGGAATCAATAAAAAAGACGTGCGGCTCGTCATTCACCCCACAGCTCCGAGTGCACTTGAGACCTATTACCAGGAGGCAGGTCGCGCCGGGCGGGATGATCGGAAGTCTTATGCCGTACTTTTGTACAGTCCGGGTGATGACGAAAAAAGGCTTCGGAGGATTCTTTCTTTGCAGTACCCGTCCCGTGAGGACGTTAGGCTGATCTATGACCATATCTGTAACTACCTTAGGATTCCGGTGGGTGAGGGCTATGGTCGTTCGTTTTCCATCGATCTCTTTGAGGTTCAAAAGGCATTTGGAGACAATCCTGCTACTCAAAAGGCGGCATTTCGCATCTTGGAGCACTCCGGCTATATGTCTTATAGGGATGACGAATATCGTCCGACTTATGTCCGATTC
>SFHG01000053.1 GCA_004555765.1 Bacteroidales bacterium | reverse complement strand
CTCGTTATCGCACTTCTTAGAACCTACACAGGTCTTTTTGCCGATTATGTTCCCATCGAGGAGACCAAAGTCGCCAATCTCGTAGGCGTGGACAAAATCCGTCTCAAGACGATGCTTAGAGACTTGAAGAGGTGGAAGGTTATCGATTATATTCCGGGGGCAAAAGTCCGCACAATCACTATGCTCGAAAGCCGTGTACTCCGGGAGAAAATTTTTATCCCCAAGTCGGCTTACGAAGAGATGAAGGATAGGGATGAAGCCCGGTGCGAGAATATGATCGAATACCTCCAAGACAGAGACGGTTGCCGATCCCGATACCTGCAAGGGTACTTTGGGGAAAAGGATACTCTCCCGTGTGGGTACTGCGATTGGTGTTTGGCGGAAAAACCGAAGGGACTTACTTACCGCATCATTGATGAAATAGAGGTGTTGGTGACTGAGACGGGAGCCGTAACGGAGGACTTTATTCGATCGAAGTACGCATCATTGACTTCCAAAGACATCGAGAAGATGGAAGCCTTCTACGAAAGAGAGAATCATCCCGTTAGATATATTCCTGAGAATAAGTCCTTTGTATATATCCCGGAGTTGACGGACTGAATGTTTTAAGCATCTCTCGAAAAGGCTTTGGTAATTTGGGCGAATTTATTATTTTTGCACGCGGTTAGGGAGCTAAGCTTCCTGCCGGATAAAACAAGCCTTTGCGTAAACTTTTTGGGCGAAGTGTCGGTTACTTTATCGGACGAAAAGATAGGTATCCAACTAACGACGAAAAGAAAACAAATTATTTAGAGCAACTGACTAAATATGTATTGGACACTCGAACTCGCATCCAAACTCGACGATGCACCATGGCCTGCCACTAAAGACGAATTGATCGACTTTGCTCAGCGCACCTGTGCGCCGATGGAAGTGATCGAAAACCTCCAAGAAATCGAAGACGAGGGGGAAACCTACGAGTCTATAGAGGAGATCTGGCCTGACTATCCTTCCAAAGAGGATTTCTTCTTCGACGAAGAAGAGTATTGATTCGGTTGGACAGCCCTTGAGCTTTTGCTACGAGAAGGCATCCGGACTTTCGCTTAATAGGCGGAGGTCCGGATGCCTTTTCCTGTCTTCTTCTGCCGTACAAAGATCCTTGCAAGAAGGTCTCTTGGGAGGTTTCTGCAGGGCTGACGCATTAGAAACATTTCGAGATTAGTGTGGTATGTAAAGCTCCGGAGGGGCGGAGTGGCACAGAGTACCACGGGGCATCAGCGATATTCTGACCCTTTTACAGCTCCGTAGAAGCTGAATGGATAATTTGGTTTCTAATGGAGCCACAGAAATCAAGAAAGGATGTCCCTCTCTCCCCGGCACATCGACCGCTAACGCGGTCTTCGTACCGGTCTACCGAGATTCGACTCCGTTGGAGCCGTCCTGCCCCTCCGGGGCTTTATGCGATGATTCTTTGTTGGCAAAGTTTCTAATGCGTCAGCCCTGGAGGTTTCTAATTTTGGTCTGATCGGGAAAATCTTTTAGGCCTGTACCTCGTAATAAACTTGACCGCACCGAAAATTCTTTCTCGGTACGGTCAAAAAAGTTATTAGATGCAGAGGGTAGAGAAAGTCATCTCATGTCGTCCCCTTTGTATGAAGATTATTTCACTTTAATTCTTGTCGTGGCAAGAGCATTGCCCATCCTCGTGGTGGTGATGACCACCGCAGCAATGGTCACCCTCTTCGTGGTGATGATGTCCGCCGCAGCAATGGTCACCCTCTTCGTGGTGATGATGTCCGCCGCAGCAGTCGCCCCCTTCGTGGTGGTGATGCCCGCCACAGCAGTCGCCCCCTTCGTGGTGGTGATGGTGATGAGTGTCCGTATAGGCTTTCAGTTCATCCGGAGACGGATCACGAACCTCCGTCACTTCGCCCACAAAATGGAGAGTCTCACCGGCAAGGGGATGGTTGAAGTCCATATCTACACCTTCTTCCCATACGTCGATGACTTCTCCCTCTACCTGTTGACCGTCACTGGTGAGCATCGGCAGTACCGCACCGGTGTGTACCATTTCTTCGTCAAAAACGCCGTCTACGAAGAACGTCTCTTTGGGAAGAGTCATCTGTAGATCAGGATTGACCCGACCATAGGCATCATCTACGGGAATCACGAAATCGAAAGTATCACCAGCCTTTTTGCCCAAAAGTTGGGTTTCAAAAGCAGGGATCAAAAGGCCGAATCCCTGGATGTATTCCATAGGGTCATTGCCGTAGGTCTCTTCCACAAGGTCGGAAGTATCTTCGCCCCGGTAGAGACGGTAATGGACGCGCACAAGTTTGTCCTTATTTATCTTCATAACTAATGTTTTGTCGTTTAATAAAAGTGAGAGGCGTAATTATTTCTCCAAAATGTTCGGGTGGCGTGCACGACGCTCTGCCGCTCTTTTTTGAGCCTCGTCACGGATAAGCATTCGGCGTCTCTGTGTCGGTGTCATATTGAACTGTCGGCGGCAGAAGACGGTGAAGTGGCTTGGAGAAGAGAACCGGAAGTCCGCCACGATCTCGGAGAAGGGGACGGTGGGATCCGCAAGGCGTTCGTCGATAAACTTTGCTTTCTGCTGGAGCATCCACGTGTAAGGGGGGACGTTGAACGCTTCGGAGAATTCCTTTTTGAACTGGCGGATATTCTCGCCTCTGAGGTCTGCCAGGTCTTGAACGGTGTCGCAACGCAGGAAGTTTTGGGTCACAAACTCTTTGAAGTCGATTTCTTTCCTCAAAAGCGGAGCCAAAAGCCTGCCGAGATCCTCAGACGTATAGTATGCGGAGATGACAAAGAAGATTTCTTGGAGCTTCATTGAGAGGATGTTGCTGCACCGGAGGCGTGCTTCATACAGTTGTACGATGCTGTCGACCGTGCGACTGAGCGCGTCATTGACGGGAAGGGTCGTGAACTTGTGTTCGCTCGGGGCAAACGGCTTGAGCTGGCTAATGGAATAGGTTCCGCACAGCTGGGCGGGCTTATCGAACGCAAACGTACTGATCCGGACGTTATCCGAGTTGGCAGTGACCTTGAAATCCGTGTCTGCTCCAAGAAAGAAGAAACGGGGATCACTGCACGTGTCCGTCCCAGACAGATTGAGCCGGCCTGATTTGTCAATGCTTATGACGGAAGATCCGTCCGTGAAGACAAACATATATTTGTCTCCTGTGGAACTCTCCAAAGAAGTTCCCTTTTTGTAGAGTTTGGTTTCAAATGGACAGTGATTGCCTGCGTAAAAGTGGCACTCGAGGTGTCGGGATAAGTTTACTGGTTCAGAAAAATCGTGCATACGTTTTTGTGAATATGAAAGGTACATATCACCGCCCCCTTGTGTCCGAGACATAAAGACCCGGCACCGGAAGCGGCACGTGTGACCAAAAAGCCACCACTCTTAGGACTGCTTCGATGGGAAAAATACCTAAAGTTCCCCGAACAACCCTATCGCAAAGATACAATCTTTTTTACAATTATCAATCCAAATAATAGAGTAAGTGCTACAAAATAAAAAGCGCTTTACTCGTCTTGTGGACTAAATAGAGGGCTAAGGGTACGATACACCACGGACAGCTTCGGGGCTAAGTCGCTCACAATTTCTTCGAGAGCCGAGCGATCGACATCATCATAGGCTCCTATCTCGTCGCTGTCCATATCGAGTACGCCGATTACTCTGCCCTTTTCGTCCTTTAAGGGTAGGACGATTTCGCTTTTGGACGCAGAGGAGCATGCGATGTGACCGGGGTAAAGCGCCACATCCCGCACGACCTGTGTCTCGGCTTCTTTGAGCGCGGTGCCACATACTCCTCGTCCATAAAGAATGGTGTCACAGGCAGCTGACCCTTGGAAGAATCCGAGGTGAAGCGTCGGCTCTTTTTTCTCCGGAGTGTCGACGAAATAAAATCCGGTCCAGAGATTGCCCATCGCCTCGTGCAGAAGGGCGATGAAATTATTGGCGGCGGAGAATGCCGGCACCCCGCTCGAAAAGAAAGCGGGAATTGTACTGCGAATTTTCAGGTAGCGCTCGCTTTTCGTCTCTTTGGGCGTGAAGGAACCGCTTATCTCTTCAAAGCTCATACTGGTGTTTACTTATTGGTGAGAAAACTTTTGGGATGAAAAATTTCATTACCTTTGTCTAAGACAAGGCGGGGACAAAGGTAATTAGAATTTCCTGGTCCGCAACCGCGGAAAACTTTTTTGCATAGGTCATAGGACATGAACGATACATACAATCCCAATACTTTCGTCATCACCATAGGCCGCTCTTTCGGCAGTGGCGGAGGAAAATTTGCGTGTGAGCTCGGTCGTCGCCTCGGTTTGCCCGTTTACGACGAGAAGATACTCGCAAAAGCCGCGGAAGATTCCAATATCAGAGAGGATTTGCTCCAAAGAATCGACGAAAGCAACGACTTCTCCGTCCCCATCGTCTTCAATACCGGCGGAGTATCTATGCCGGGATCGGTTTTCCTCTACAACGACAACTACCTCTCGAACGAGAATCTATTCAATATCGTCTCCGACACGATTAAAGAGTTGGCGAAGAAGGGGTCTCTCATTTTGGTAGGTCGTTGCAGTGACTTTATCCTTAGGGATCACCCACACCTTCTCTCTATATTTGTGACGGAGAATAAGTCCCTGCGCCTTGAGCGCATCATCGAGCGTATCGAGGATGTGAAGACCGAAGAAGAAGCCGAAGAGTATATGATCAAAGTAGACCGCCAGCGCCGTCAGTACTACAATTTCTACACAGGCGGAAGATGGGGTCGATGTGAAAACTACGATCTCTCCTTTAAGCTCTCAGAGCTTGGCACAGATTATGCAATCAGTCTCATAGCAGACTTACTGAAACGGAAAGGTTTCCCCGTGGAAGCTCCCGCGAAGGAGTAGGGCGGTGCGGTCGAAAAGCACAGTAGGTCTCACAAGTCAAGGTTGATTTAAGGGCTTAAGACCTACCCATACCAAAGGATGAGATAGGCTTAGTCGCTTAGCTCATTCTTTACCGTTTACCTCAAAAAGAGAAAGGAACAGACAATGTCTTACGAAATAGACCAAAATAAAAGCTTTGAAGAAGCGCTTCCTCTGATGGCGGTCGGCATTCCGCCTGAAGAAGACACTCCTCGAGAAAATGGCGAGAGTGACTCCGGAGGTTCCGGAAGTGACCATTCTTCGTCCGGAGAGCGCCGGAACGATCCGCTCTTCGGAAAGAGCGCCAAGGGCAAAAAAGGGGCGCAAGGAAAAGACTCGGATACCCCTACGCTCGACAAATACGGCGTATGGCTGACGAATTTGGCGAAGGAAGACAAATTGGATCCCGTCTTCGGTCGTGAAAACGAGCTCCTACGGATCGCCCAAATCTTGGCGCGCAAGCGTAAAAATAATCCCCTCCTGCTTGGAGAGCCCGGTACCGGTAAGACTGCGATCGTGGAAGCACTTGCACAGAAGATAGCGTCTCGAGACGTACCCATCTTCCTACTCGACAAACGCATCGTCAGCGTGGACTTGGCTTCCATCGTGGCCGGCTCCATGTACAGGGGGCAGTTCGAGGAGCGTATGAAGACGATGCTCGAAGAGCTTAAAAATAATCCCGACATCATCCTCTACATCGACGAGATACACACTCTGATGGGCGGGGGAAACAGCCAAGGCGGGCTTGATGCCGCCAACATCCTGAAGCCCGCCCTCTCGCGAGGCGAGATTAAAGTAATCGGGGCTACGACGCTCGAAGAATACCGCAAAACAATCGAAAAAGACGGTGCGATGGACAGGCGTTTCCAGAAGGTCGTCGTATCGGCACCTGAGGAAAGGGAGACTTTCGACATCCTAAAGAAGCTCCAGCCCCGCTACGAAGCGCATCACCACGTCTTTTATACCGATGATGCGCTCAAGGCTGCTGTCAAGCTCACGGCGCAGTACGTCACCGACCGTTTTTTCCCAGACAAGGCCATTGACGCGATGGACGAAGCGGGTGCTTACGCTCATTTGATGAATCAAGAGGCGGTGGACTTTACCCCGTTTGAGGCGAAGATATCCGATGCCCACGACAAGAAGCTCCAAGCGGTAAAAGACGGTGACTACGAGAGCGCATCCCGCTATCGTGACCTCGAAAAGCAGTTACAGAAGGATCTTGAGGACTATAAGGATGCGTTGGAAAAAGGCGATAATAGCGAAAATCCGATTATCGTAGGTGTGCCGGAAGTAGAGAAGGTGGTGAGTCTTGCGAGCGGTATTCCCGTGGCTTCGTTTACAAAAGACGACCTTGCTTCCCTTCGTGGTCTGGCTGATCGTCTGAAAGCCCGCGTCGTGGGGCAGGATCACGTCGTGGACGCTGTCGCGAGCGCTATTCAGAGGAATAAGATCGGACTTAGGGACAGCAGCAAGCCTATTGGTACGTTTATGTTCCTCGGCTCCTCCGGGGTGGGTAAAACGCACCTCTCCAAGCAACTGGCGCGCGAACTCTTTGGTTCGGAGGATGCGATGATCAGAGTGGATATGAGCGAATTTATGGAGCGTCACACCGTATCGCGCCTCATCGGTGCGCCTCCAGGGTACGTCGGCTACGACCAAGGTGGAGAGCTTACGGTGAAAGTAAAACGCCGTCCGTACTCCGTCATCCTCTTTGACGAGATCGAAAAGGCGCACCCTGACGTACATAATCTTCTCCTACAGCTCCTTGATGACGGGGTACTTACGGATGCCGCAGGCGGTAAGGTGAATTTCAAAAACACCATTATCATTATGACGAGCAACGTAGGGACAAAGCAACTCAATGAGTTTGGTACCGGGATTGGTTTCCGTGGTGGCAAGGAGGACTTAGGGAAGATGAGCGAGGCCGTCATCACCAAGTCTCTGAGGAAATCTTTCACCCCCGAGTTCCTCAATCGTATCGACCATATTTTGACCTTCAACGCACTCACGAAGGAAGCCATCAGAGACATCGTAGAGCTCGAGCTTCGGGACCTCCAAGAGCGCCTGGACAAATTGAGCATTCGCCTGACCTTGACCGAAAGAGCTAAAGAATTTGTGGCGGATAAAGGTTACTCTCCCACGATGGGCGCACGCCCGCTCAAACGCGCCGTCGCCAAGTATGTGGAAGAAGTGCTTACCCAGGCTATTATTGATGGTCGGGCGGAAGAGGGCGGAAGTTACACCCTCGACATCGACGAAGAGACTTCGGGCAATGACCAAACCCTGAAAATCCTTCAGCCGGAGCCCGCGCTCATTTGACCCTCTTCTTGGCTTAAAAATAGCTTCAGGGCTGATTCCCATCATGGGAGTCAGCCCTTTTGGTGTTTAATCCCGTAGTGAGACACTTTAATAGCTTGCACTATTGGAAGAGATGCTACTCGACCATATATATTTGGGCACCGATGCACCACCAATTGTTGATAAGCTTTTTGGAGGTCACTTTGGCATAAAACTCCTTCCCCGCGTCCATCAGGCGGGAGATAATTAGGTTAAGCTCCTGCGGAACCCAGCCGACTTGGATTTTGTCCCAAAAGAGGGCTATGGCGTATTGGTCATATTCATTCTTGGGCTTGCGCACCATTCGGAGTAGGGTGTCTTTTCCCAAAGTCTGCGCTATATCATTGATTTCTTTACAGAAAGAGGTTCCGGCTACGACGATGTCGAGGAGAAATATCTCCCGCTTCGGAAGTCCTATGCTATTGAGTCCTCCGGTACCGAGAATGGCAAGAAGCTTGCTGTCCAGTGTGGTTAAGTTTCTGCTCATAAGCCCTGCGATTCGTATTCCTCCATCAGAGAGACAATTTCGGTCAGCCTCTCTTTTTCCTTTTTAAGTTCATCGATGGCAGCCCTGTTTTTTCTTTTTTCCTCTTCTATCCATACCTCGTCTTTGAGATGATCCCGGTGTATGAAGGGGAACATTCCGTTGAGCTTGTCGATTTGGGCATTCAGTTCCTCGACTTTTCCTTGGAGCCGTTTGATTTCTTTTTCGAGTTCCATTCTTAATCCTGCTATCCCATTTCCGAGAAGTGTATCGGGATTCATCTCAAGATAGATGGCTCTTAGTTTGTCCAGGTCTGAAGTCTTGTAGGCTTTAATGACCTCAAGGAGAAGTGCCTTCTCTTCGTCTGTCTGATTGGGATTAAGATCTGGGTGCAACACTTTGACCAACGTTTGGTAAAGGTGGCGCAGTTCTTTCGTCTCCTCTTCTGACAAAAAGTGTACGTTCTGAAGGTACTTTTCCCAAAAATTAAGGTACTCTTTTTGTGTATGGATGACTTTTTCGGCTTCGATAAAGAAATCTTCTACCTGACGACTTACGGCTTCCAAGTCCGGTGTCCTATCCTCATTGATATACTTCTGAAGAAGTGACTGCTTTAACAGAAGTGCTTTGACGTCCATTTTGAGTACCAAAGCCTCATACTGCAACCCTCCTATTTCTCGGAGATAGAGGGCGGTCAAAAAAGGCTCTTCATCGTTAATCATCACATCCCTTTGCGTTATGAGCATAGAGAGGGTTTTCAGCAAATCCCCGTATTCTCTCTGAAGTTCATTACCGTGATCTGAAATCGAAAGGCTTTCCATAAAAATAAAACGTTTTGGGTAATAACCCCAATTAATTTGGTGTCCACTTGCCCACAAATGCACTCAAAGCCGGAGATACAAAAGCAACGGCTATTGAGATGCGATGCAGATGTCTTGCGTCGAAAGATACAGACCGTGAAGAAGAAATGGTACGGGCACAAAAGAGAAAAAGGTACGTACCGAGACAACGTCGTCGGTACGTACCTAATTTCCCGGTAGTATTTATGCCTCAATAATGTACGATCAGAAGGTCATAAAGGTAAGGAGCGACACGAGGAGCGCAAGGATTGCGTAAAGCTCGGGGAAGACCGCTTCGACCATGGAGATGGCAAAGACATTGTGACCGTCAGCAGTGGCTGCGATACCGTTTGCGAGGATTTGTCCCTGTTTGATGGCTGAGCCGAGACCTACGGCACCGAGAAGAAGACCGCAGAGGAGAATAGCCACAGCCACCTGAGTAGACATCTCGGGAGTAATGAGCGAGCGGGAGAAGAACCAGCCCACAAAACCATAAAGCCCCTGAGAAGAGGGAAGGGCGGAGAGACCGATGAATTGACCCATCTTGGATGGGTCTTTTTTCATCCCTCCGATGGCTGCTTTACCGCAGTAGGAGAGACCGATGCAGCTGCCCAGACCGGCAAGTCCGACCATCAACGCAACGCCTGTGTAGGCCATTATCATGTTTACGTCCATAAGTTTGAATAAAATCGCTTATTTGTATGAATTAATTGGTTTGTTCAGTAGAAGGAGTTAATTGGCTGTGTCACCAAGCGTGACGTTTTTAAGAGGCTCGTAGGGTTTGCCGCCGCCTTCGTAGTTGGAGTTGTTGAAGTACTCCACATAGATCAGACGAATGGGGTGTACGAGCGCCGAAATGGTAGTCAATCCGATGTTTATCCCGTGTCCGAGGATGAGGATGACTGCCCCAAGCGGAATGGCACCGTACCAAGGCATCCCTTCCGTCACAGTGGCTGCAAGCGTATTAAAGACGCTCCCGAGGATCGACCCCGTCAAGCCTATGGCAAAAAGACGGATGTAGGAGAGCGTATCGCCGAGAAGACCGGAAGCCACACCATAGGTCGTCCACAGGCCGTTTCCGATATTGGCGAAGATGTTTTTGCCGGGCATATTCAGGAGGAAGGCGAGTGCGATGCATACTGCGACGAGACCCCACAGCACGTACTCCACGGGTTTGGGAATAGCGATGTTGAGGAACGGTAGACCGAATAGTACAGCGAGGAATACGATAAGGAGCGGCCAAGCAAACTCATGGAGCGAATGAGTCAGACCCTCCTGCTTCTTTACCTTAAACGCACTGACGAATTTCGCAAAGAGGATATGGACGAATCCAAGTGCCAAAGCGATGATCATCATATTATTCTGAGAGATAAAGAACCCTTTGATCTTCTGCAAGAAAGGTACTTCCACGAGTGCGATGCCAAAGAAAGACCCGGAGAAAAATCCAATCACAAGCCCTGCCAAGCTGAGCCACTGGAAGAGCTCAACGAAGGGCTTCCACGAGGCACCGACCTTGGTCTTGATGTACGTAGCGAGAAGGAGGTACAGGAGACCGTAACCCGAGTCGCCGAAGCACATTCCGAAGAAGAGCATGAAGAACGGCGCGATGAAAGCCGTGGGGTCGAATTCGTTGTAATTCGGGAGGGAAAACATCTTTACGAGCGGCTCAAAAACCCGTACGAAACGGTTGTTTTTCAGCACTACAGGGACATCCTCTTCTTTGGGATTGAAAGCCATCTCCTCAAAGACTACGTTATCTGCGGAGAGAGCGGCTTCCATTGCCGGTGCTTTCGGATCCGGTACCCAGCCCTCAAGGACGACGAGCTTATTGTCGTAGAGACGCACGCCCTGGAGGAGAGCGTTGTCCATACGGTACGTATTCTCCAGCTCGACCCGCTTCGCCTTAAGGGCTTCGGCGTGAAAAGCGAGATACGCTTGGCTGTCTCTCAAGCTCAGAATATCCTTCTTTAAGGTCTCCTCCTTAACCTTAAGCGAAGAGAGGCTTACACCTTTGGGCAGGCTGATGGGCTCGGCGAACTCCAAGTCCGGAACCGCGTCCGTAGCGTCCACGGTCACAAAATAGACCGACCGCCCTGCTTCGTCTATGATTTGGGCATCATAGAGCTCTTCCCAGTCCGGATTATACTGGGTCTTCATCACCGTCCAAAAGTGGAGGAAATGTCCGGACTCTTTCAATTTCTCGATGAGGGTGGGGTCAAAGTCGCCCCACGTCTCAAGGTCGCGCTGCTGAGTGTGCAGTCTGTCGAGCTCTTTTTGATGCTCTTTGATCTGCCTGTCGATCCGGTCAAAAGCCGCGACGTAAGCATCGTAGCTCCAGGTCTCGCCCTCCTTTACGGCCGGGTGAGGTATCTCGTCGGGGCTTTGACCTTTGGCAAGCGGGTAATTGCTCTTAATGCCGTTTAGGCGCGAAAGGAGTCTCGAGATATCGGACTGAGTCTCTTCAATCTCTTTGAAATGCTCAATCTGCCCGGGGTCGGTGTTGTTT
>SFHG01000052.1 GCA_004555765.1 Bacteroidales bacterium | reverse complement strand
CCGAGCAAAGAGTGACCCTCTCTTTGCAATCTCCGCTTATGGGTTACCCCTAAGAACCCCTCTGCGAAAGCGAGCAAAGTAAATCAATTGTAAACAAAGGAAAGAAGCTATGGCAACAAAATCAAGCATACATATCAAACCCTGCAGAGTGACATCAAGCGGGGCTCATAACCGGAGAACTGCCGAGTACATGCGCAATATCGGCGAGTCCAGAATCTACATTGTACCCGAACTGACTTCCAATAACGAGCAGTGGATAAACCCGGGCTTCGGCAGTCCTGACCTGCAGGCGCACTATGACAGCATCAAACGGATGGTCAAGGAAAAGACCGGACGAGCGATGCAGGAAAAGGAGCGTGAGCGCAAGGGAAAGAATGGAAAGATTATAAAAGTGGCTGGATGTTCTCCAATCCGTGAGGGAGTATTGCTCATCAGACCAGATACAACACTGGCAGATGTACGAAAGTTTGGTGAGGAGTGCCAGAGACGCTGGGGTATTACACCGCTCCAAATCTTCCTGCATAAGGACGAGGGACACTGGCTTAGTGGACAACCCAAAACCGGGGATAGGGAGAGTTTCCAAGTCGGTGAAAAGTGGTTTATGCCGAATTATCATGCCCATATCGTATTCGACTGGATGAACCACGACACGGGCAAGAGCCAAAAGCTCAATGATGACGATATGATGGAAATGCAGACTTTGGCATCTGACATCCTCTCCATGCAACGTGGGCAATCTAAATCCGAGACCGGAAAGGAACATTTGGAACGAAATGATTTCATCATTGAAAAGCAGAGAGCCGAACTGCAACGCATGGATGCTGCAAAACGGCACAAAGAAGAACAGATAGGTCTTGCTGAACAGGAACTGAAACAGGTGAAATCAGAAATACGCACTGACAAGCTAAAGAAAACAGCCACCAATGCAGCCACCGCCATAGCAAGCGGAGTTGGTTCTCTTTTCGGAAGTGGAAAGATGAAAGAGCTGGAGCGAACTAATGAAGATTTGCACCAAGAGATTGCCAAACGAGACAAAGGTATTGACACCCTCAAAATCCAAATGCAGGAAATGCAAGAGCGACATGGCAAACAGATACGCAATCTTCAGAGCATACACAACCAAGAACTTGAAGCCAAAGACAGGGAAATATCACGATTGAACACTCTGCTTGAAAAGGCATTCAAGTGGTTTCCGATGCTTAGAGAAATGTTGAGAATGGAAAAACTCTGCGCTGTCATTGGATTTACCAAAGATATGATAGATTGTCTTTTGACAAGGAAAGAAGCTATCCAATGTAATGGCAAGATTTATTCCGAGGAACATAGAAGAAAGTTTGAAATCAAAAACAACATCTTCAAGGTGGAGAAGAATCCGACCGATGATAGCAAACTTGTACTGACCATAAACAGGCAACCGATAAGCGAATGGTTCAAAGAGCAATGGGAGAAACTTCGGCAAGGTTTGCGACAACCAACGGAAGAACCAAGAAAAAGTAGAGGATTCAAGTTATAATAGAAAAAAAGACAATATAAAAGCACTCTGATAGTTACGAAGTGCTTTTATATTGTATAAATTATATAATGTTTACCATTGAAGCTTCAAAGTAAACGCAACTTAAGGAATTGCCGAATTTTGTATTAATAAAGAATATACGACCTCTGATATATGCGCAACATATTGTGATGCTTGTGATTCATTACCCTTGAAATCCTTAACAAATATCGCTAAAGTATAGCAGACATTATTAGGCAGGCATATATAGGCAACATCATTGTGAGCTGCAAGAATACCATTTTCATTGACATAACCAGAACCCGTCTTATGTGCAATAGAAACCCTTTCTTTATCAAGAAGCGGAGCGACTATTCTATCTGTACCTGTCACACATTCTTTTAATGTATTCTTAATGAAACTTTGCTTCTCACCACTGACAATACTTTCGGTAAACAAACGGTTCATCAACATTGCGGCACCAAGAGGAGATGTATAATTAAAGTAAGCCCTATCGTGGTCAGCCGACATTTCCTCTTCTGTATAAGCTATCTGAAAACTTGAACGAGGAATAAGTGTGGCTATAAAACTGTCAGTTTGAGCAACATTGACCATATCTTTAAACATCAGATTGCTTGCATTATTATCACTTTGAGCAATAGTATAACGAAGTAAATCTCTCACGGTTAATGATATAACCAACTCGGAATAATCTTTCATCATAGGACTCCAAGTCTTTGAATCAAGTCTATTCCTATCTATCTTTACTAAGGTATCAAGTGAAATCCCTTTGTTATCAAAATCATTGCAAAGAGCTAATGCCTGATGAACCTTAAATACACTCATCATAGGATATACACTCTTATCATTAACTTTAACTGTATCTGTGTTATTAATAATAATTGCCACTCCAATTTCACCAGGACAAGCTGATACTATCCGAGAAATGCTATCAGTCAAAACATCTGTCAAAGGTGGATTTGTACTATTATTAGAAGTTGATTTAGAGAACAATAAAAAAACTAAAACTATGATACAAACTAAAGCTATACACAAAATTACAAGGCGTTTTCTTCTACTTTTTTTCATACTACGATTTTTAAACATTATATATTATCATGACAGACCCTGATTTATTATTTACTGCAAAGATACGAAATCTTACGGAAAATGAATTGGTTGTTTTTTTCGTTTGTTCTGTTTTTTATCAAATTATTTTCCGAGCGAATATGATTCGTCTTAAATAAAATAAAAACACCCAACTTTACATTCTTGGGTATAAAATTGGGTGTTTGTTTTATAATTTGCTGATTTTCAGCGTTTATTGCGGAGAGAGAGGGATTCGAACCCCCGGACCTGTTACAGTCAACGGTTTTCAAGACCGCCGCGATCGACCACTCTGCCATCTCTCCTTATAAGTGCTGCCTGCTTCCACCTTATATAGTCTAAAACAAACTCCAGCCGAAAGCGAGGCAAAGGTACACAAAAGTTTGGGATTCCCAATAGCTTCTGTCGCAGAACCCCTTCTGCCCGCAGAGATGACTGCACTGTATGCGGGAGTTTGGGATTCCCAATAGCTTCTGCCCGCAGAACCCCTTCTGCCGCAGAGATGACCGCACCGTATACGGGAGTTTGGGATTCCAAATAGATTCGGTCGCAGAACCCCTTCTGCCCGCAGAGATGACCGCACCATGTGCGGGAGTTTGGGACTACCGATGCTTTCCACCTCCCGAAACCGCGTGTATTCGGGGGCGGTACTGAGGAACTTGACACCCCGAAACCGGAGGCCGCCCGGAGTGGGAGCTTACTTGATGAAGAGGAGCTCGCGGTACTTGGGCAGGGGCCAAAATTCGTTGTCCACAATCAGTTCGAGCTTGTCGATGTGGTAACGTATCTTCGAGAAAAACGGCAGGACGGTATCGTGGTAGAGGATGGCCCGGTTACGGTTTTCGGCGACCTTATTGGCCACCTTGCGCGCTTCAACCATCTCGGTGACCATACTTTTTATCTCATTGCAGCGCTCGGAGATCTCTACGATGAGCTCGATGTCTTGCTTCGCGAGTTCTTCCGCCCGCTCTTTGTCAAACGTCTGAACGATCTTGCGGTAGTTATCCAGGAGGATGCTCTGGTAGCGGGTGGCCACGGGTATGATGTGGTTCATCGCGAGGTCGCCGAGGACGCGGGCTTCGATCTGTATCTTTTTGGTGTACATCTCCCACTTCACTTCGTTGCGGATATGCAGCTCGCGCTCGGTGAAGACCCCGGTCTCCTCGAACATCTTCACGGAACTATCTGCGGTATAGGCATCGAACATCAGGGGGACGCTTGTCTCGGTGTCGAGACCTCTGCGGACGGCTTCGCGGTGCCACTCTTCCGAGTAGCCGTTCCCCTCGAAGCGAATGGGTTTGCTCTCCACAATGAAGCGGCGGAGGACTTCCATGATGGCATTCTCCTTGGGGACTCCCTGCTCGGTGCGCTCCCGCACTGCGGAGAGAAAGATGCGGAGCTGCTCGGCGAGGGCGGCGTTCAACACTTGCAAGGGAGCCGAAGTATTCGCCGATGAGCCCACGGCGCGGAACTCGAACCGGTTGCCCGTGAATGCAAAAGGCGAGGTGCGGTTCCGGTCCGTATTGTCGAGGAGTACCTCCGGGATGTTAGCGATGCCGAGGGTCATTTTGGAGAGTTCGGTCATCGTAATCTCGTCGTCTTCGGATTCGCTCTCGAGCTTGTCGAGGACAGCTGTGATCTGTGAGCCGAGGAAGACCGAAATGATGGCGGGAGGCGCTTCGTGCCCTCCGAGGCGGTTCGCGTTTTGGGCGCTCATAATGGAGGCTTTGAGGAGGGCGGAGTGTCGGTAGACGGCGACGAGGGTATTGACGAGGAAAGTGACAAAGAGGAGATTCTCGGACGCATTTTTACCCGGGGTAAAAAGCCCCGTCCCGTCCGCTGTCATCAGGCTCCAGTTGCAATGCTTACCGCTACCGTTGATTCCGTCGTAAGGCTTCTCGTGCAGGAGGACTTTGAAGTCGTGCTTTTCGGCAATGCTCCTCATCAAGGTCATAATGAGGAGATTTTGATCCACGGAAAGATTGGCTTCGCCGAATATGGGCGCGACCTCAAACTGCATCGGTGCGACTTCGTTGTGCCGGGTCTTGAGTGGGATGCCGTACTTATAGGCTTCCACTTCCAGCTCGCGCATAAAGGCGAGAACGCGCGCGGGCACGGCTCCGAAGTAGTGGTCATCGAGCTGTTGATTGCGTGCGGACTCGTGTCCCATAAGTGTCCTTTCGGTCATCACGAGGTCGGGGCGTGCGTTGTAGAGGGCGAGGTCGACGAGGAAATACTCCTGCTCCCACCCGAGCATAGCGGTGACTTTGGAGGTCTTTTTGCCGAGTAGGGCACATACTTCCCGCGCAGCCTGCTCCACGGCGTTCAGTGAGCGGAGCAGGGGACCTTTATGATCGAGGGCTTCGCCCGTATAAGAGATGAAGACCGTGGGGATGCAGAGCGTATCCTCTATGATAAAGGCGGGCGAAGAAGGATCCCACGCGGTGTAACCCCTTGCTTCAAAAGTGTTGCGGATGCCGCCGTTGGGGAAAGAAGAGGCATCAGGCTCCTGCTGGGCGAGGTACTTACCTCCGAAACGCTCTATGATGTCGGAACCGGGACCGTTGGTGTAATCGATGAAAGAGTCGTGCTTCTCCGCCGTCCCCTCCGTGAGCGGCTGGAACCAGTGGGTGAAGTGTGTGGCACCGCGCTCAAGCGCCCAAGTCTTCATCGCCGCCGCCACCTGATCCGCGATGGCGCGATCCAGAGCCCGGCCATCACTTACGGCCTTGCGGATGCGCTTAATCGTATCGCCTGAGAGGTAGCGGGACATCGTCCTCTCGTCGAAGACGTTGCAACCGTAGTACTCCGATGGCAAGAGCTTCGGAGCCGAAAAAGGACGGGGCTTGCGGTGCGAAGCCTCCTGCACCGCTTGAAATCTAAGCGTAGACATAGGGATAGTCCGGGGTTTATTTGTGGAAAATGCGACGTCCGGAGAGACTTGATACGGAGGGCGTCCCGCCGGCAACACAAAAGTACCAAGTTTGCACGAAAAAATGGCAGGAGGAGTGAAAAAGGCATCGCATCAGAAACAATTCAAGATTACGGTTGTATGTAAAGCCCCGAAGGAGACAGAGCTTTATTTCTCGGCCGTACCGAGGAGATCTTCTTGGTCTGTGTCACGATGAAGCGAGACACGTACCGGGGAGATTTTCTCGGTACGTACCTCGTTTAGGGAGCCTTAGGGAGGTACTGGCCGTAACCTGCAAGGCTTTTTGCACTATGCAGATAATGCAGGGGATTTTTGGGGGACGTGCAAAAAATAATTTCTTTTTTATGTAAATTTGCGACCGTAATCTCGTGAGGAAGCAATCATTTCCCGATTTCCATCAATAATTTTTGGCAGATGCAGTACTCTTTTCTTGATTTTCTCAACCTGCTCGGCTCCCTCGGACTCTTCCTATATGGGATGAAGATCATGAGCGAGGGACTTCAGAAAGCGGCCGGTGAAAGACTTCGGTCTTTCCTCTCCGCAATGACCAGCAACCGCTTCCTCGGTGTACTCACCGGTCTCCTCGTCACCGCACTTATCCAATCGTCTTCGGCCACGACCGTGATGGTCGTCAGCTTCGTGAACGCCGGACTCCTTAACCTCGTCCAGTCCATCGGCGTCGTAATGGGGGCAAATATCGGGACTACGGCCACGGCGTGGCTGATCTCCCTCTTGGGCTTCAAGGTGGAAATATCCTCCGTCACCATCCCGCTCATGGCTGTCGGAGTATTGCTGTCCTTTATGAAAAAGAACCAAGCCCAGGCCATCGGCGAATTCATCATCGGCTTCTCGCTCCTTTTCCTCGGTCTCGAGTTCCTCAAAGGTTCGATGCCCGACTTGCAGTCCTCTCCGGAGGCGCTCGAATTTCTGAGACATTACACCGGACTCGGATTCGGGTCGGTACTTATCTTCCTCTTCATCGGCACAATCCTCACACTCGTCATACAGTCCTCCAGTGCCACAGTGGCGCTTACCCTCGTGATGTGTGCCCAAGGGTGGATCCCCTTTACGATGGGTGTGGCCATGATTTTGGGCGAAAACATCGGAACGACCATCACGGCGAACCTCGCCGCCCTCAACGCCAATATCAGCGCAAAGCGTACCGCCTTTTCCCACCTTCTCTTCAACGTTCTCGGGGTGGTATGGGTGCTCTCCATTTTTCACTTCGCCACAGACCTTGTCGCCTCCATCGTCAGCAAATCGGCAGATGACCCCCGGGATCTCTTCAACTTCGTGGCGGGGCTTCACGACAAGTACACACCCGAAGAGGTGAAGATGATGACCTCTTCGACCGTCCTCCAGGATCCCGCCATGGAGGCGATACGGCAGAGGGTAAACAGCTACGTAGGGTCTGTAAGCATCGGACTGTCGCTCTTCCACACGATGTTCAACGTCACCAATACGCTCGTTATGGTGTGGTTTGTGCCGGTATATGCGCGCATCTGCGAGTTTGTGATCCGCCCGATCAAGAAGACGAACGCCAAGAAGCAGTACGCCCACCTCGAATACCTCTCCGCCCCGCTCCTCTCCACGAGTGAACTCTCACTCGTGCAGGTACAGAAAGAACTTGCCCGCTATGCTGGTCGCATCAGTGAAATGCTGAAGATGCTCCGCGATCTCTTTGTGGAAGAAAACGAAGACACCTTCCAGAGTATCTTCGAAAGGGTACAGAAGTACGAAAACATCACCGACCGCGTCGAGATCGAAATCGTGGAGTTCCTCACCAAACTCTCCAACGGCGAGATGACCCATGAGTCCCGCAACGCCGTCCAAGCCTATATGCGTTGTGCCTCCGAGATCGAGAGTATGGGAGACTCCTGCTTCAATATAGCACGCTCCATCCACAGGCGGAGAAGCAACTCGGTCGAGCTCCCGCCCGAACTCACCGCCACCCTCCTCTCTCTCAATGAAAAGGCCGAGAAGATCACAGCGCACGCCATTGATACCATCAACGCCGGAGAGCCCAGGAGCAAGGACTTTTTCTTCCAGGCTCAGAATATGGAAAACGAGATGAATAACCGTCGCGACACCCTCGAAGCACAAAACATCCTCGACCTCAAAGCCGGCAAATACCAGTACGAGCCGAGCGTCTACTACGTGGACGACGTCGACGAATACGAGCACTTCGCCGACTACGCCATCAACGTCGTGGAGGCGCTTACCAACGAGAAACACTAAGCTCGATAAAGCGACCCCGCCCCTCACCACTAGGGGGGCAAATATCAGGGGAAAGAGGTACGGGTCGGGGCGTTTGTCCCGGTCTGTACCTTTTCTTTTTTTCGTCCCGTATCTCGCTTCCCTCCCGGTCTGTACCTCATTGCCCCGAAACCCGGACTTCCGACCGAGAACTATGCGGGGGTGTTTGTTGTTGTAGAAGTGAACTGAAGAACTGACACCAAATACCCCTGCATAATTTTATGCCCCTCATAGACACGTTCCACAAAGTAACACTCGAAGACCGGGATGCCGTCCTCCGGCACGTCCAAAACAGCCCTTACCAAAACTGCGACTACTCTTTCTCCAACCTCTACGGCTGGGCAGAAGTCTACGGCACGGAGGTGGCCTTTCACAAAGGGATGATGCTCGTCCGCTTCAAAAACCCTTCGCAAGAGAGGCAGGCTTACTTGATGCCCGTCGGTGACGGCGACCTCAAAGGGGTGCTCCTCGACCTCCAAAAGGATCTTTTGGAGAAAGGCGAAGAGCACATCATCCTGATGAGCGTCACGGCAAATGCCCTGGATGCGCTCAAAGCCCTCTCCCCGAGCCAAATCAAGGAGTTACCGAACAGGGACTTCTGCGACTACATCTACCTGCGCGAGAGCCTCGCCACTTTGGCGGGCAAAAAGCTGCAGAGCAAGCGGAACCACATCCATAAGTTCGAGCGGCTCTATCCCGACTGGTCATACGAAGAGATTACGGCGGATAATGTGGAGAAGTGCATCGCCCTTGAGGGCGTCTGGCTCGACAACACGAAGACGGACAGAGAGAAGCTGGCCGAACGACGGGTGGTGCTTAATGCGCTTAAGCATAAAGACGCCATCGGACTCACCGGCGGGTGCATCAAAGTGGGCGAAAGGGTAGTGGCTTTCTCGCTCGGGATGCCGGTGTCCACCGACACCTTCGACGTAAATATCGAGAAAGCCGACACCGAATACGAAGGCGCCTTTTCCATCATCAATCGGGAGTTTGCCCGCAGGGTCCCCGAGCGGTACACCTACCTCAACCGCGAAGAAGACCTCGGAGTAGAGGGACTGAGGAAAGCCAAGCTCTCCTACAATCCGGAGTACCTCCTGTGCAAAAGCACCGTCATACTCTCCTTTGATGCCGCGTGAAACTATGGAAGAAAAACGACAGGGACAAATAACGGACCTCCTCAGCGAAGCTTTCGGTGACGAGTACCGGAAATACTACGAGCTGCAGCTCAAAGTGTGGGGGAAAAAGGAGCCCGAAGCGATGCGCGTCGCCGAGCGGGACGGCAAAGTGGCGGCTTACCTCCTCGCAGCAACCTACTACGGATCGGCTGACGGGGCGAAGTACGCGTATCTGTACTGCGTGGCCACGAAGGAGAAATTTCGCGGACAGGGGGTGATGAGTGCCCTTTTCTCCGAGACCATCGAAGACCTCTCCCGCAAGGGTTTTGCAGGTGCATTCCTTGTACCGACCAATGAGACACTGGTGGCGTTTTACGAAAGGTTCGGCTTCCGGAAGAGAAATACCCCCGCGTACAATTACACCCCGGTGGACGGACGGGAGTACCTCATACCGGGTGAAGCGGCGCAAATCTACCTCGAAGCATCCGGCGAGAAAAAGACCTCCCGCGGCGAGACCATCCTGCCGCTCGTCGCCGGCTGGATGTACCTCCCATTCTCCGACAAACCACTCCCCGAAGACACCGCGCCCATCTGGCCCCTGCCGTGATATGAAGTTCGACCTCCAAAGCAAATACACCCCCACGGGCGACCAGCCCGAAGCCATCCGCAGCCTGGTCTCGGGTCTGGCCTCCGGGCAGAAGCATCAGACGCTTCTCGGAGTCACGGGTTCCGGGAAGACATTCACTGTGGCCAACGTCATCAAGGAGATCAACCGCCCCACCCTCGTCCTTTCGCACAACAAGACCCTCGCAGCCCAGCTCTACGGTGAGTTTCGCACCTTCTTTCCGGGTAACGCGGTAGAGTACTTCGTCTCCTACTACGACTACTACCAGCCCGAAGCCTACATACCCTCCTCGGATATGTACATCGAGAAAGATATGGCGATCAATGCGGAGATCGAAAAGCTCCGACTCAAGACGACGGCCTCTCTTCTCTCGGGGCGCAGCGACGTCATCGTAGTAGCCTCCGTCTCTTGCATCTACGGTATGGCGAACCCCACGGACTACGGCGCGAAAAAGGTGCGGGTCGTCCTCGGCGACCGCGTAGACCGTGACGCGCTCCTCAAACAGCTCGTAGAAGCCTACTACCTCAACGCGAACGACAAAGAGTTCAAACCCGGCACATTTCGCTACAAGGGTGATACCCTCGACCTTTTCCCTGCCGTCGAAGGCTATGAGGGGATAGCGTACCGGGTGGAGTTTTGGGACGACGAAGTAGAGCGCATCTCCGCCTTCAATCCCCTCTCCTACGACCACTTCGAGCCCCTCGACGAAGTGAGTCTCTACCCTGCCAATCTCTTTGTGACGACGAAAGAGCAGACGGACCGCGCCGTCGAGATGATCAAAGCCGACCTCGAGCGGCAGACCACCCTCCTGCACCAAAACGGTCAGATCATCGAAGCGAACCGCCTCTATGAGCGCGTCACGGCAGACGTGGTGATGCTCCAAGAAGTAGGCTACTGCTCCGGCATCGAAAACTACAGCCGCTACTTCGACGGCAGACGTCCCGGAGAGAGACCGTACTGCCTCCTGGACTACTTCCCGGACGACTATCTCCTCATCGTCGACGAGAGCCACGTCACGATTCCTCAAGTGAGAGCGATGTACGAGGGGGACTTCAAAAGAAAAACCGTGCTTGTGAATTACGGCTTCCGTCTGCCCGCAGCGGTGGACAACCGCCCCCTCAAGTTTGACGAGTTCGAGAGCCTCACCGACAAAGTCATCTATGTCAGTGCCACGCCCGCCGACTATGAGCTCCAAAAGAGCGGCGGCGTCATCGTCGAGCAGATCATCCGCCCCACAGGCATCCCCGACCCCGTCATCGAAGTGCGCCCCACGAAGAACCAGATCGACGACCTCCTCGAAGAGGTACAGCAGCGCATCGAGCGGGGCGAGAGAATCCTCGTCACCACCCTCACCAAGCGCTTGGCGGAGGAGCTGGCGGAGTTCCTCGCAGATGCGGGTGTAAAAACCGAATACCTCCACTCCGAAGTGGTCACGATCCGCCGCGTCGAGATCCTCGAATCCCTTCGGTCGGGAGAAATAGACGTACTTGTCGGCGTGAACCTCCTCCGTGAAGGTCTCGACCTCCCCGAAGTCTCGCTTGTCGCCATCTTCGACGCGGACAAAGAAGGCTTCCTCCGCAACCACAAGTCCCTCACGCAGACCGCAGGGCGCGCCGCCCGCAACCTCAATGGGCTCGTCATCTTCTATGCGGACAAAATGACCCTCTCGATGCAGATGACGATCGACGAGACCAACCGCCGACGTGCCAAACAGCTTGCCTACAACGAAGCCCACGGCATCGTGCCCAAGCAGATCGTCAGGAAAAGCTCTGCTTCCATCCTCGAGCTCACCGGTGCCTCCAAGCCCCTCGGTGAAAAAAGCGGCAATAAAGCCTACCGGACGGAGCGCCAAAAGGAAGAGGCGGCAGACAAATCGCTCCTCATCCTTGATGCCGCTACCCTTGGAGACCAAATCTCCAAGACGCGTGAGGCGATGGAAGCAGCCGCCAAGGCCCTCGACTTCGTCGCCGCAGCCCAGGCGGCTCTCCCCGACAGCGCCGGACTCGTCACCGAAGTCGAAAAAAAAGCCAAAGCCAAGAAAGTCGCCAAGACCCACCAGCGCGAAGCCCACCTCAAGAACAGGTCGAGAAACGGTTGAGCGTCCGTTTTATCCGGAGAAGAAGGGCGCGTCCCCGGACTTTCGCACGCACGTACAAGGCTCACACCCTATGTCTCCTCGCCGCTAACTCCTAACTCTTAACTACCGACTAACCTTGGTACGACCGGGGAGAAATCCCCGGTCTGTACCTTTCTTCTTCCCCGGTACGTGTCTCGCTTCCTCCTCGGTACGTATCCCGCCGAAAGCTCTTTCGACACCGCTTTTCTTTTCTTTTTACACTCCGAAATCCAAACTTCGAGCTCCGAACTGTCAAAAAGCGGTATATTTGCAAAGCGAAGTTTTCAAAACAAACAAAACCATTAAATTCACGTCCGCGAAATGCTTAACGTCGTCACTTGGACAGTAGACCCCATACTGCTTGACCTCGGCGGTCCATCCGTCGGCTGGTACGGTCTCTTTTTTGCCCTCGGTCTCGTGGTCGTGGGTCCCTACATCGTAGACAAGATTTGGCAAAAAGAAAAACTGCCGGAGAAGTGGTTCACCTCGCTCTTTTACTACGTACTCATCGGAGCAGTCGTGGGTGCCCGTCTCGGTCACTGTCTCTTTTACGAGCCGGAGTACTTCCTCGCCAATCCCATCGAGATCCTCAAGATCTGGCAGGGCGGTCTCGCCAGCCACGGCGGAGTACTCGGTATCGTCATCGCCATCTACTTCCACTCCAAGCGCTATACGCACAGGAGTATGCTTTGGACGTTTGACCGCATCTGCGTCCCCGTGGGCTTCGCGGCCGGGATGATCCGCTTAGGCAACCTGATGAACCACGAGATTTACGGGTACGCCACAGACCTCCCCTGGGGCTTCCGCTTCATCGAAAACGTCCGTGCGTGGAGTGCGGGACTTGCCGAACCCATATTCTCCGTCCCCTCGCATCCCACACAGATTTATGAGGCTCTTTGCTATTTCACCATCTTCGGCATCACGATGTGGATGTATTGGAAGAAGGAGGCCTATAAGCACACCGGCCTTATCTTCGGAGTCTCGATGATCCTCATCTTTACCGCCCGCTTTTTTATCGAATTTCTCAAAAACGACCAAGTGGCTTTTGAAGCAAATATGTCCCTGAATATGGGTCAGTGGTTGAGCATCCCGTTTATTTTGCTCGGCATCTGGTCTGTCTGGTACAGCTTCAACGCCAAAACACCCGTCGACAAACGACTGATATGAAACCCGTCATTACCCAAATCAACAGCACGACCTACTACCTCGGCACGAACGACCGCACCAAGCCGCTCTTCGAGAATCTTTGGCCCATTCCGGACGGTGTCGCCTACAACTCTTACTTCATAAAGGACGAAAAGACCGTAGTCATCGACACGGTGGACTCGGCTTTTGCAGAAAGTTTCTTGGACAAGGTGGATTACCTCCTCTCCGGTAAGCCTCTCGATTACCTCATCATCAACCACATGGAACCCGATCATGCGGGCTCCATCGCTCTCCTCAGACAGAGACACCCGGAGGTGAAAATGGTGGTGAATAAAAGGACTCTGCCGATGCTGAACGCCTTCCACGGACGGCAGGAACCGGTCGTCGTGGTGGACGAAAATGGCGAGCTGAACATAGGCAGCCGCTCCCTCCGCTTCTACCTCGCTCCGATGGTGCACTGGCCCGAAGTGATGTTCACCTACGATCCCGAGAACTGCGTCCTCTTCTCCGCCGATGCCTTCGGAAGCTACGGCGCGCTTGACGGCGGTCTCTTCGACGACGAAGTGGACTACGACCGTTTTCTCTCCGAGACCTATAGGTATTACGCCAATATCATAGCCAAATACGGTCGCCAGGTCCAAAACGCGCTCAAAAAAGCCTCGGGTCTCGAGATCAAAACCATCTGCTCCACGCACGGTCCCGTGTGGCGGTCGCACATCCCGGAAGTCATAGCCCTCTACGACAAGCTCAGCAGGTACGAGACGGAGCCGGGGGTCGTCATCGCTTACGGCTCTATGTACGGCTGCACGGAAGAGATGGCCGAAGTCATCGCC
>SFHG01000051.1 GCA_004555765.1 Bacteroidales bacterium | reverse complement strand
TGGGAAAGGAGGGAAACCCAGTCGCTCATAGGAGTAAGGAGAGTCTTACCACCTCTCCATATTCAATTCTATCCCCTGTTGGCCAAATATGTCGAATAGTATTTTCCTTGCACCTGCAGGACCTTTGCTTTGTCCGTGATGATGGTTCCGCCTTCGACTCGAGTCCTGCCATGCGAGAAGAACGTACCGTCGATGATGTTTATCTCACCGTAGGAGAGTTTTCTCGCTGGGCGGATTTCGTTGCCGTCCTCGTCGATGACCATATCCCGCTCGTCGATGATTTCGCTCAAATCCACTGGATCCAAATCGGGGCGCGTGGCGCCTGCCATTTTGACGACTGGCACGCCAGCGGATAAATACTTGTACCGTTTGGGGCAGGCGAACTGCGCGCAGGTGATGGTGGTGTCCCCGTTCTCGTCCACGTCTTCCCAACCAAAGGAACCAAGTTTCGAGTTTATCTCGAGTTTCTTCAGGTTCCTCATCGTGGTCTCGTTCTCGATGAAGAAAAGGCTGTCCGTGTCCATGTAGGCGATGTACTGCCATCCGATTTTAAGCCCCGCCTCAATCAAAGCGCACCGCGAATAGGCGGCCGTCAGCGAGCCCGTTGGGATGTAGGTGAATGAACCGTCCAGGGGAGCATCCTCCACCGGTATTTCCAGGGAATCGATGCGGCCGTCCACGGAGACGCAATTCGCGTAGAAAACCTCGTGCCCCTTTTCCAGAAACTTACCATACGCGGAATTGTTGAGTAGCTTGCGGTGGGCGACTTCGAATAGATCGCCTTTCTTTTTGGCTTCCAGGCGGATGCGGAAATTCTCCTTGAAATATTCCGCGAATGGGAGCCTGCCAGCCTTGAATTCGAGGTAGTCGATGTATTCGATTTCCAAATCGCAATAAGCCTTCTTCATCGTCTCCAATTCGAAGTCCCACACCCACAGCTCGAAGTCCTGGACGGCCTCCGTGTTGATGAGCTTGATGACCGAATGGAGGCGAACCGCGGAATAGGACACCTTCACATGGCAACAGGCTATCTTCCACCACGATTTAACGGGTTGCCCTTTTCCCCAGACTCCCTCGCCATAGGCGAAGCGCTCGTTGTGCATCGAAGCCATCCGCGAGGGATGGGACTGGTGGAAGTCGATGTGGCCTATCTTCTCATGGATGTCCTTAAACTGGAACAATGGAGGGGCATAAGTCAAACCGCCAGCCACCGACTTCCGCAGGAATTCCGTTTGGTCGGGCGGAAGATGGGGAAATCTTTGACGATACACGTTCATCACCCGCCTGGCGTTTGGCCACGCGGCGCGCACCATCTTCTTGCAGGAATAGGATGCGGCGCTCACCGACTGCCAAAACTCCAGGTCGTTTCTCTGATCCATTATCTTCAATATCTCGATGATGATTTCGGTGTCCTTGAAGTTGTAGAGCTTCTCTTTCTCGGTTGGCTTGTATCCGTGCAAGCGGTTCTTTCGGTAATCGATTACCCCTTTTTGCGTGGCGAGACCGAGGGACTTCGCCGCGCTCCGAAGGGTGCCCGTCATGATTTTGCATAGGTCGCGGATGACGACCCTGCCCCCGGTTTTCTCGAATTTTATTTCCGCGCTCCAAACGCTCGAGCAGGTCTTCGTGGTGACCGAGGAGAAGCAATTCGAATCCCCGTCCTCTATCTTCTGCTTGCATTCGAACCCGTGCCCGATGAGCCACGGAAGCAAAAAGGACCACTCGAAGGCGGCGTTCCAAATGTATATAAGAATGTTCTTCGGCCTTCCGAACCCCTTCCCGTCGTGGTGGTTTCTCTTCGACCCGCGGTGCGTCAGCTCTTTCCATTTATCGAAGACGGAATCGAGGTCGTAGAAATAGTTTTCCTCGTCCTCGGGCTTCGAATCGTCGTTGATGAAAGAGGCGAGCCAAATGCCCGTCCTCTTGTTTTTGAGCGATTCGGCGTCGTTGTGGCTCTCGACGTCGAACGCGTAGACGGAATACTCCTTCCGCCCTATCCTCCTTTGAATCATATAACCTCCTTATATCATCTTTATAACAGGTTTATATCGCCGTCCTCGCTTCGCTTGACCTGACGATCGCCTTCCCCTGCTCCCGATGGATTGAAGGCTTGTATGGGTGCGCTTCGTCGAATTGGTACATCCATTTTCGGAACGTCATCATCCCCGAATCCGTGATTCCGATGCGGGGGTTCCTCCAAGTCCAATTCCCGAAGTAGGGCTTGATGTATTTCATGCAAAAATTGTAAAGGACTTTGTCCCCCACATGCTCATTGAAGAGGATCATCTGGCACGTGTGCCACCAGTTGAGCGGGGCGGCGAGCCCGAGGAGCATGTTCAGCGTCCTCTTGAGCGATTCCTTGAGCTCTTTCCCCCCAGCCCTCCTCTTCAGCTCGCGGGCCTTCCTCTTGCCGACCCTCCAGGACTTCCCCCGCTTCCTGGCTTCGCGATTGACCTTCTTGACGAGGGAATCCTCCTCTCGGCTCAGCTGTGGGAGCGGGTTTCTCTTCGAGCCCCGCTTATGCCGTTCGCGCTGTTTGGCGGAGGGGACCAATTCGTCCCCGGTGTTCGCTTTCCTCCGCTGCGACTTCTCCTTCTCGGACAGCGCATTCCCCGTCCGCTCTCGGAGCTCGGTGTTCCCCTCTTTCCCTACGTATTTCTTACCATCGATTTCGCGGACGATGACGCGCGTGGATCCATCCGCGTCCTTCTTTCTGGTGTATTTGACTTTGAAGCCAGCCTCTTTGGCTTCCTTGATTACGTCGAGCATTCGTTTCGCCATGTTCTTTTCTCCTAAAATAAAACCCACGAGCGAGGGGACCAACCGAACCGAGGTGACTGGCCCCGCCTGCGGTGCGGACGAATCTAATCGTTTGTCTTTGGCTATAGGCCCTGTTTGGGGGCCAACCGCTCTTTATATCCGCAATTCGATTTGGGGTAACCCCTCCCCCGTGGGGGCGAAGGATTGCTCCTTCGCCGTTTATGTTACTTCGCTTCCGGTTTCTTCGCAACCTTGTTCGGCTTGCGGAGGTATTCGAAGGCGAGGGGCGACTTGTCCGCGTTCATGAGGACCAAGACCCCTTTGTCGTTGATGAAGCCGCGCTCGAAGTAGACCTGGTATTCGCCTTCCCTGTCGGTGACGGTGTTGACCAGGCGGACGTCGTAATAGGCTTCCTTCTTCACCGGTTCTGCATGGCTGATTTCGGCGAGGGGGATGCAGGACCCCTTGACGGAGATTTTGGTGAACTTTCCGCCGTCGGATTTGCGGGCGAATTGCTTCGCCCAGACTTTGATGTGAGACATTATTGTTTTTCTCCTTTCCCACTTTCCGAGTAAATGAGCACTCGGTGGCTCCCATATCTGACCCGACAGGGGAAGCCGTCGGATAAATGGCGATGCTTCAGATAAACGAGCGACTCCCGCTTCATGTTGCAGCCGGTGTCGCATAGGAAGATGGTGAAGCCGTGGAACGTTCTCCGGGGCATGTGCCCTTTGGTGTCCACGTAAATCACGTTCGCGCCCAAGAGCCAGTCGCTCTCCGAGTAATCTCGGACGCGGCCTTCCTCGGCGATTTGAATCAGCCGATCGAGCTGCTCCCTTTTCGATTTCGAGCATTTGAGCTCTTTCAAGTATTCAATCAGTTTTTCGTCTTTCATGCTGGGTAATCCTTCGTATCGTAATTCGACACCGTGAGGCGGTTCCATCCATAGGGGGTCCATTTGCAGGTCACCCAAGAATCGTCTCGGAGTATCAGGAAAAATTTTATTTCGACGAGGGTCTTCCCCTCCCTCGTTTCCTCATATCGGGCGATTTCCTTTACCGGTATGAGCTTTCCGTCGTAGTTCTCGTAAATCAGCGTCGGGTGCTGGTTCGCCTTCAATTTGCGGAGGAACCGCTCCGCGTCCTTCCTATCCAGCATCATTGATTCTCCTCTCTATTTCGTACCCGTCTTCGTAAAGCGACACGCGCTTCAATGACAGCGATGGGCTCGTGTTCATCAATTTGCAGTAGGCGTCGAAGAAGGATTCGGCGATGGAGCGCCGCTCCGTTTCTTTGATGGTCGATTGAATCTTCCCGGTGCAGGCGTAGCACCATACCACTCTCACCAAGTACTTCATTTATTCCCCAATCCCCCAATAGATGTCGTAATCGTAATCGTAATCGAAGGCGGCGTTGAACGCCTTCTCCAGGTTGTACCAGTCGCATTCGTAAAGTGTGATGGGGGTTTCCACTTTCTTCCATTCCTCCGAACCCGCTTCCCGATATTGGAGCGTAACGAGGAGGGTTTCCTCATTCCGCGGATAGCTGACCCTGCAGACGATCCTCGCCATCGTCTCGCTCTCCGTGAATACTTTGAAGAGCGGTAGATGACGGTTCACGTCGCAGTCGAACAAGGTTCCATTGAGTCCGTTGGCGTACTGGATTCGGACTCCCTTATCGCTTCCGATGAATTGCTTGATTCCACTGCTCAAGGCGCTCTTGATGAGGTAGACGGCATTGTCCACTTCGAACGCTTCCCTTGGATTCAATTTTTGCGACGGCCTCACTTCCCTAGTCCACTTAATCATTTTGTTTTCCTCCTTATTTTAAGAAAATGCTGACGTGATCCTCTTTGGCGAACCTCAATAGATGTAGATGTGCATCTCATCCCCGCATACAATCATGCTTTGGATGTAGCGATTCATGTAATCTGGATCGGTGGTGAATCTCTGCATGGTGGTTTCGAGGAAAAGCGCCGAAGTTCCGTATTCCTGGACGATGACTTTATCGTTGTAGACCATCAAATAGCCGAGTTCCCTCACTTTCAATTTTGGCATCTTCATTTTAATTCCTCCTTTGAAGATGGTTAAATTATAGCCGTTCTACTGCTATATGCAATGGGCAAATTGAAAAATTTTCAAAATCTTCTTAGAATGTTCGGCATGAAGGATTACCGAGTTACCGATTTCGACGACATCCACTGCGACTTCTCCAGAATCGACGGGACGGAGAGGCCGATGCTTTCGCTCGCCTGCTCGCGCGACGACGGGAAGACCACGGGCTTCCTGATAAGGAAGGCCCTCCCCGCGTTCAGGCGCGGTCACCCGACCATCCTATTGTTCCGCAACCAAGTGGACGTCAGCGAATCCTCCATCCGCTATTTCGCGAATTTGATGAATAAGCACGTTAGGCCGCATATAGAAGGGGACGTCGTCGGCTCTTCCAAGACGGGCCTCGCGACTTTCCTGGTGGACAAGAAGCCCCTCTTCCACTGCGTCCCGCTTGGAATGAAGGAATACAACCTCAAGAAGACGGCGTACGAGAACGCGGAATTCGCGCTCTTCGACGAGCTCGAGGTGAATCCGCAGAACAAAGAGAAATACCTGGTCAACGAGTATGAGAAGTTTTTGGCTTTCTACGACACCCAGCGGAAAGTCTGCAACACCCGATTTTATTTTCTTACGAACATGTATTCGCGCGTGAACCCCTACTGGCGCGCCTGGGGAATCAATCCCAGGCAAATCGAATTGGGGTGCTTCCTTAAGGGCGATTACTGGGCGTTCGAATGGCGGAGGATGAATCCGCTCCTGGTGGAGAAGCTCAAAGCCGAGAACCGGCACTGGGACGAGGAGACGTCTTATGGGAAGATGGCCTTCGCGAACAGGCCCCCGATGGACGAGGGAAGCCACGTCGGGCCGATGCCGAACGGGTACACCCTCTCCGAATGCTTCCGATACGAAGGCGACACGTACGGAGCCTATCTGACATCGGATTGGACGGGTTCCAATCCGCTATACTACTTTAAGCGCGAGCGCGACAATTCGCGCAGGCGCGTCGTGTACGCATTCGACTTCGCGGACCTCATGTGCAACGCGGTCATCGCGGATAGAAGGGAGCGGAACCACTTCGCCCACATCAAGAGGGCCATCCGCGAGCAGGACTACCTCTGCGACTCCCTCGAGACGGAATTCGCGTTCCGCTCGATTTTCGAATACCTTTGACACTTACCGATAAATCGGTAAATAATGGAGCCATGGAAAGCATTCTGACACTTTATCGGACGGGCATCGACCCGTCCCGAAACCTCCTCATCGACTCCCTGGACGATTACCTCGCCACATGCGAGTCTTTGCGCGTGGAGGCGTTTTCGCTTGTTCGCCCCGTTTCCGAGGGGGAAATCAAAGCGGCTTTGCCCCAAAGGCTAAGCGTTGACCCAGTCGCGCTTCCGCCCTACGACTACCTGACCGTCAGGCAGGGGGAAACGACTTGGAGGTATTACGTCTCGAAGCTGGAGCAACTTGCCACGGACACCGTCAAATTGCACATCGTGATGGACGTCCTGAACACGATTCGCCCGAGCGACCAGGACTTCTCCGCGTTGTCCCATTGCGTTCGCTCTTTGAGGAAGCGATACGACGAGAACAACCGCCCCATCACCGAATTCTCCAACGAGGGAATCGAGGCGACGCTCGTCAAGACCGCCCAAACCGAATTCCCGATGAGGGAAGGGTTCCTCGTCTATTCCATGTCCGAGGGGGCGAAGCCTTCCCTGTTCGCGCTCTACGACGGCCATGCGGCAGTAACCAACGCCGTCGAAATCACCTCCGACGGGTTCTTCAGGCAAGTGACCCTCAATCCGAGCGGAGACGCGACGAACCTCCTTTGGACTTTCAAGAGGAATTCCGCTGGCCCTATGTCTTGGATCTGCGGAGACAAAAGCTGGAGCGGAACGGCGGACAAAATCAAATTCGAAGGGGAGGAGGGAAGGCCGTCCGGAGCCCCTCCCAGATTGAAGGCGAGCTCATACGTCGGGGATACCCTCGTAGCGGGCTCGAGCATCTACATCAGCATCGTCACGCTCACCACGATCGATTTGCCTGGGAACCTCACCGTGAGGGGTTTCAATGGGTGCACCTGCAACGGCATCGCCCCCTCGACCCAATCGATCGGGGAATTGGACAGAACGGACACGCGACTGGTGAAAGTCGTTGAAGTGCCGTATTTGCCCCTTTCAGAGGATGCAACGTATTTCATCGACAGGGAATTCATCCGCTTCCTGTTCTCGGACGTGGAGCCGTCTTTGAGGACCAAAGTGGGCGAATTCGATTTCAACCCCGCCAAATACTTCAAAGGCGAATACATCGCGGACGCATCCTATTTGCTGAGCGACCCGAAATTGTATTGCTCGCAATTCTGCAAATATAAAGTTACGTATGACAATTCGGCGATAAACGTCTATTTCGACAACATTTCGTTCGACGAAAACTCGCTGGATCCGACCATATCGGTATTCTTTGAGCCGTCCACGACGCTCGCGAGCTCGTTCCTCTTCTCCTTGGAGAATGGGGGCAACTTCAAATGGAAGAACGAAACGGAATCCTATCCGTTCATCGCGGTCACCGACCGAAACAACGAATTGCCCCTGTACACCAGCGACTGGATCAACTACCTGCGAAACGGGTACAACTACGACAAGAAGAGGAAGGCGATGGATGACGCGACCTCATGGGGGTCGACCGCCGCGGGGATCGCCTCCTCCATCCTGGCGATAGCCGGGGGCGCTGGATTGCTCGCGAGCGGAGGCGGTGTACCCGCATCCGTTCCGATGATCGCCGGCGGCGTGAGCGGATTGATAGGAACGTCCGTCGGAGGGGTCACGTCCCAAATAAACCGAAACCTATCCTATGAGCAGAACCTTCGCTCCCTGCAGCTCGAGAACTATTCCGTGGCGGGCTCCAACGACCTGTCCCTATGGCTCTCCTACGGAAAGGGATGCGCCAAAGTCGAAACGTGGGAGGTCATAGAGCCCCAGCGGAGGCAAATCGCGGACCTCTTCTACATGAGGGGATACGCGGTCAACGAAGACGAGCTTCCGAACACCCACGTCCGACGCTGGTTCGATTACTGGGAGGGTGTTCCGAAGTGGAATCTTGAATTCCGCAAGAAGTGGTCCCAGGAGTGGCTTAGCCTATTGGATCAAGCGTATGGCGCGGGCGTGACGAGGCTCCACAAATACCAGGGGAGATGGGACTGGGAGCAGGTAGAACACAATTGGGAGATTTGAAAATGACCAAGGAAAAGAAACAGAAGATAGCCGAGCTTCGGCAGGCGTGGAAAAACCACTATCTCAATAAGTACATGGATATGTGGATCCGAAATTTCGAGGCCGATGGGCTGACGGAGGAGGAATCCGACTTCATCCTGAAATCGTTTTGGTTCCAGGGATGCGCGGCCGCCATCCGATTCGAGGGAGGGGTCCTGGGATACGTCCCGGTGGCTCCGCAGGATTGGAACGTGTACAACTTCCCCACGGCGGGGGTCCCCGTCAACAACAGGGGAGTCCCATACATCAGGCAGACGGTATTGAGGAACGCGGTCATCCAAAACACGGAAGTCGGTCGCGAGGAGCCCGAAATCGTGATAGGGTACGCCCGTCCCTCCAGGAAGCCCGTCTACGAGTCGATTCAATTGCTCGTGGACGATTTGGTGACCATCCAAATGACGAAGCGCACGACGCGCCTTTTGCAGAAGGTTCCCTATTACCTGCGCGTCACGCCCGAAAACGAGAAGAAGATGAAGGCGGCGCTCGAAGACGTCTTCGACGACGCGGAATTCGTGGCGATGGGCTCGGGCGACATCGACGCATTGTCGAGCCAGCCCACCCCGAACTCGACCAAGATGGACGAAGTCTGGGGCGACTTCAAGGAGACCACGCGCGAGATACTGACGAGCTTGGGAATCGACAACGTAGCGGAGAAGGCGGAGCGCCTCCAGGGGGACGAAATCAACGCGAACAACGCGGAAATCAACCTGAACGCGGACGCCATCACCATGGGAATCTCCAAATGGTGCGAGGACGTTTCCAAAGCGTTCGGAACGAGGATTTCATTGAAGCCCCGGAGAACGGAAGCCAAGAGCCTTTACGAAGGCGGAGAGGAGAAAGAAAATGACTCTGACGGAAGCAAGGGCAACGATTCAGGCCGAGCTGACTAATATCGGGAGCGAATACGCATCCGAAATCGACTGGGTCCTCGACGTCATCGAGGACCGCGTGGGAAGCCACGAGCTCGGAGACGAAGAGCAGGCCAAACGCGCGGCGAGGTATCTCGCGGAGACCGCCGATTATTACGGGAAATCGATTCAGCTCTTCGAGCAGGTGAAAGCCAAACTCCTGGACGAATTGAAATCGACCAGCCGCAACTGGTTCTCGGATACTCCCCAGAACAAAGACGGGGCGAGCGAGGACTTGAGCCACCTCACCACGTTCGGCAAGAGCGAGACGGTGGACGCGATGCAATCCCCGATTTCCCGCTATCGGGAAGCCGTGGAAGGGTTGCGCGCAATCTATTGGGATTGGTCCACCGAATTCATCAATCGATTCAGCATGGAGGCGAGCGGGCTATGAACGACGGAGCGAAAAGCGGGCTCGCGTGGCTCGGGAGCGGAATCACCCTCATCACATCGTTTCTCGCGACGAGCGAGGTCCTGAACGTGGTCCTCCTCATCATCGGCATCCTTGGCGCCTTGCTCACGCTTGCCATGAACGTGTGGAAGGCGATTTCCACGATAAAAAAGGCATCCTCGGACGGAAAGATAACCGACGGGGAAATGACTCGAATCGAAGCCGAAATCAACGAGGTGAGGAATAACCTTGAAGAAATCGGTAATACGATAAACAATTACGGTAAGGAGGATTCCGCAGATGGAACTGAAAGAACTGAAAAGTGAGCTCGAATCGAAGCTCAAAGACGCCAAAGACCCCGAGGAGATAGATTCCCTCACGGCTCGCGTCAAATCGATTCAAAGCGCCGAGGATCTGATCGCTCGGCAGGCCGAGAAGATAAAAGAGCTCCTTCTCGGGACGCCTGGCAAAAACCAAGACAATCCGCCTGCGCCAGGCGATGAGCCCCCATTCGTCCCAAAGACCTTCGGGGAACTGGCGGACGAAATCATGAAAGGAAAGAAATAGCATGAGATTAATGACCCTTGAGCAGTTGGAAGCAACTGCCAACGCCTACATCAACCAAGCGACCAAGCTGTCGCACGCTGGCTTCACGGCCACCAAAGAAGACATCACCGGATTGGTGAACAAAATCTTCGCCGAGGTTTTCCTCGACGGGGACTTCTCCGAAGACCTCGGGTTCATGGACGGCTTCAAAGTCGAAGTCGGCAACACCATCGAGGAATACTACGCTGGATTCGTGTCCCCCGAGGACTACGACGAAAGCGGAGCGAACAACGACGCGCCCGCGCGCCCCGACTGGGCGGTTCCGTTCTATTCCGAAAGGCTCGGACGGAAGAAATTCAAGACCACGAAGGACTACGGCACGATCCAAAAGGCGTTCTCCGACGCCGCCGAATACGGAAAGCTCGTCATCAGCATCGTGAAGCGCCTCTACGATTCTTTGACCCTTTACCTCAACCAGTGCAAGCGCGAGCTCATCGGAGCCGTCTGCGCCAAGCATGAAAGCGTTGAAAGCGACGCGGCTTACAATCCCGCCACGAAATATAAAAAGGGCGACCGATTCGCCAACGGCGTGGTAATCAAGGATTACGACGCTGGCAAGGCGCTCGACACCGCCGTGGCCACCGGATACGCGGTCAAGCTCGACCTCGTGACCAAAATCGCGAAGCCTACCGACTCCACCACGGGCGAAGCCTTCATCGAATCCGTCAAGGTGTTCGCGGAGAAATTCAAGAAACCACAACAGGGTTACAGCTACAACGGAAACATCGCTGGCAAGGGCCCGAAGTACGTCCTTATCTTGAAGGACGGCATCCTCCCCGATTTGGAAGTTCAAACCATGGCTGGCGCGTTCCAGAAGGATATGCTCGCCTTCCCGGTGGAAGTCCGCACCGTCAAAGACTTCGGCTCGAAAGCCGGTGAAAAGGCGTTCGCGATCCTGACGGACGAGCGCTCGATGAAACTGCACAACGCGTATCGCGCGGTCAGAACGCACGAGAACGCGGACGGCGACTTCATCAACTACGTCCTCCACGACGACGAGATCGCGTACTGGTCTCCGAACGTCATGACCCACGTTTGGGTGGAACAAGCCTAAGCTGAGCGGTTTCTATGCTTCTTCCCGTCAATAAGAAGCAAACCCATTTATGGAGATAAAAGAATATGAAAAGAATGCACGAAAACAATAGCAATCTCAAACTATTCGTTGGATGGCAGACAGGAAACGACGCCGTCAATTATTCTTCGATGTTCGGGACCGACAACGAAGCGAGCGAGTGGGACGCTGGCGGAGCGCTTGGGTATATGCAAACGACCGTTGCGCCCAACGGCGATAGATTGCTGTTCAAACCGTATATACAAAACAACATCGGAATGCTTGTTAATTTCGGCAAAAAGATTGAAAACATCGGCTTGAAAGTGGACGGAACGGATTCCTCGGTTCTCACTGCGGACAACTGCAGAGCAAACGTTAGATTGAATAGCGCCAAACGAGAGATCGCCATCGATTCAAATGGAAAAACGCTCGTATCCAGTCCTTTCGGAACCGAATTAATTTCCGCTAATGTTAATCTATTGGATTTGAAAGATGCTTTCGCCCAATTAATCAATTATTGGAAAGGAATCGGATTCGAATACGACGAAAATGATACTTTGCACATCCCCGCATATGCGCTGACTCCAGCGGCTACGGGTTGCTATATCAAAAAGGAATAAAAATGGAGCAAAAATCAT
>SFHG01000050.1 GCA_004555765.1 Bacteroidales bacterium | reverse complement strand
TCATCGGGGTTGAGGAAAGAGAGGTGGGTCCGACCGTATTCGCGGGTCTTGCTCTTGGCCACTTTTCCCCCAAGCTCATGCATCAGGAGCTGTGCGCCGTAGCAGATACCGAGGACGGGGACACCAAAGGAGAAGAGCTTATCCACATCGATCTTGAAGGCATTCGGGTCATTGACCGAGAATGGGCTTCCGGAGAGGATGATTCCCCAGATCTCTTCGGGGTTTTGTTTGTCCAAAGCGTGATAAGGGACTATCTCGCTGTACACTCCGAGGTCTCTGATGCGGCGACCTATGAGCTGGGTCGTCTGCGATCCAAAGTCGAGGATAAGTATTTTTTTGAGCATAAGGATAAATATGTATGCAGTTTAGTGATGGTTTTCTTTGTCTTCCAAAAGGTAGGGTCTCAGGCGCTTAGTCCTTTCGATGGCCTGGGCATAGTTCCACTCTTCAATCTTGGCCGCGTGACCGGAGAGCAGCACCTCCGGCACTTTCCACCCCTTGTAGTCCGCAGGGCGGGTGTAGATGGGTGGAGCCAAAAGCCCGTCCTGAAACGAATCCGTCAGTGCGCTCTCTTCGTCTCCGAGGACGCCCGGGATAAGGCGGATCACCGCGTCTGCGATAATCGCGGCCGGCAGCTCGCCTCCTGTAAGGACGTAGTCACCGATGCTGATCTCCTTGGTAATGAGATGCTCCCGGATGCGCTGGTCGACGCCTTTGTAGTGTCCGCAGAGGATGATGATATTGCCCAAAAGGGACAGGGCATTGGCGATCGGCTGGGAGAGTATCTCGCCATCCGGACTCGTGAATATCACTTCGTCGTAGTCCCGCTCGGACTTGAGGTGAGAGATAATGCGCTCCACCGGCTCGATCTGCATCACCATACCTGCCGCGCCACCGTAAGGGTAATCGTCCACCCTCCGCCACTTATTCGTCGTGTAGTCCCTGAGGTTATGCACCACAATCTCAGCCAGACCTTTCTCTTGGGCACGCTTGAGGATGGAGGTCTCCACAAACGGGGTGACCATTTCGGGCAGGACTGTAACGATGTCTATCCTCATATTTTGTCGGGGCTTATGGTGATCGTCAATGACTGTACGGACTATGCGATTTTCTTTTCTCCGCTACTACAAAGGTACCACTTTCTCGGTTACCCGTTTGCCCAAATGCACCTCCCGCAGAAAAATCGAAGGAGAGGGAAATATCCGGGGTACGTACCGGGAGAAGTTTTTCGGTACGTACCGGGAGAAAACTTTGGTCTGTCCGAAGAAAAAATCCCGGTACGTGCAAAAACGACCGCTCTCCCGACCGTCTTCGCGCGCCCCGAATCGGACGAGACGCACAAATTACAGAAGATTTTCAAGTATTTGTAGTACCTTTGAGGGTAGAAGTCAATTTTCACCCCACACAAATACTTTTATGGCAAATAAAGAGTACCGTTATCAAGAGCTTTTCCCCACAGCTTCTGAGGATAAGACCGAGTATTATCTGCTCACCGACCAGTACGTACACACGACCGAGTTCGAGGGCAAAAAGATTGTAAAAGTAGACTACGAAGGTCTCCGGATGATGGCCAAACAGGCTTTTCACGACGTGAACTTCTATCTCCGTCCCGAGCACCAGGCGATGCTGGGTAAGATCCTCGACGACCCCGAGGCCAGCGACAACGACCGCTACGTCGCCCTCACGCTTCTGCGCAATGCCGAAGTCTCGGCCAAAGGGCAGCTTCCTTTCTGCCAAGACACCGGCACAGCCATCGTCGTGGGCAAAAAAGGAGCACAAGTATGGACAGACTTCAACGACGACGAAGCCATCCAAAACGGCATCTTCGACACCTACCAGGAAGACAACCTGCGTTACTCTCAGAATGCGCCCAAGAGTATGTACGAAGAGGTCAATACCGGCACGAACCTCCCTGCCCAAGTAGACCTCTTCCACGTCCAAGGCGACGAATACAAGTTCCTCTGCGTGGTCAAAGGCGGCGGCTCTGCCAATAAGACCTTCTTCTTTCCGCAGACGAAGACCGTCCTCGACCCGGTGAACCTGCCGAAGTTCATCAAGGAAAAGTTTAAGATGTTCGGCACCGCGGCTTGCCCGCCTTACCACATCGCCGTCGTCATCGGCGGTATGTCCCCCGAGCTTAACCTCAAGACGCTCAAGCTCGCCAGCGCAAAGTACTACGACAATCTCCCCGACCACGGCAATGAGCTCGGACACGCCTTCCGCGACAAGGAACTCGAAAAGGAACTCTGGGCTTACACCCGCGAAATGGGTCTCGGTGCCCAGTTCGGCGGCAAGGCCTACGCTCACGACGTGAGAGTAGTCCGCCTTCCCCGCCACGGTGCGTCCGTCTTCATCAGCATCGGCGTCAGCTGCTCGGCAGACCGCAACATCAAGGCCAAGATCAACGAGAAAGGCATCTGGCTCGAAAAGCTCGAAACGAACCCCGCCCGCCACATCCCCGAGAAGTACAGAGAAGGACTCGAAGGACAGACCGTGAAAGTAGACCTCGACAGACCGATGGACGAAATCCTCAAGCAGCTCTCTCAGTATCCGGTCTCGACCCGTCTCTCCCTCTCCGGCACAATCATCGTGGCACGCGACTTTGCTCACGCCAAGCTCAAAGACCGCCTCGACAACGGCGAAGGTCTCCCCGAGTACTTCAAGGAGCACCCCGTCTATTACGCCGGTCCCGCCAAGACGCCCAAGGGTATGGCATCCGGCTCTTTCGGCCCCACTACTGCAAGCCGTATGGATCCCTACGTGGATCTCTTCCAAGAAAACGGCGGCTCCATGATTATGATCGCGAAGGGGAACCGCTCGCAAGCCGTCACGGACGCCTGCAAGAAGCACGGCGGTTTCTACCTCGGCAGCATCGGAGGTCCGGCAGCCATTTTAGCACAAAACTCCATCAAGAAGGTAGAGCTTCTCGAATATCCCGAACTCGGAATGGAAGCGATCTGGAAAATCCGGGTCGAAGACTTCCCCGCCTTTATCCTCGTAGATGACAAGGGCAATGACTTCTTCCACGGACTCCTCTGATGTCACACCTATGAGGCTCGAAGTCTGACTGCCGTCAGATACGTACCAAAGAAAACATTTCGGTCTGTGTCCCGCACTTGGGAGACACAGACCGAAATTGTTTTGACCTACGGGCACAAAAGTACCAATCTCCCGCCCCTTGATGCCGAGGCTTTTGCGTCATCGGGGAAAGGCCGGGAAAAATGGGTCAGACTTTGCGGAGACGGATGGTGCGGACGGAGTGATCCGAGCCTTTTTCGAGGATAAGAGAAGATCGCAAGAGGGTGGGTCTGATGTTCTCGATAAGATTAGGTTTATTGATACTGTCCCAAATATTTCCGGCAAGGATTCGGGCTTCCTCCCTGGAAAGGTCGGCATACTGTGCAAAGAAGGAGTCCGGATTTTGGAATGCCGTCTCTTTCAGAAGAATGAACCTATTCACATACCAATTCCGTATACTCTCCTCGTCGGCATCCACATAGATGGAGAAATCGAAGAAATCCGAGACAAAGATTTTCCTTCTTCGCTTTTCCCGGGGCGTCTCCACTTGGAGCACGTTTATGCCCTCCACGATAAGGACATCCGGCTGATCCACAAGATCATATTCGTCCGGAATGATGTCATAATAGAGGTGGGAGTACCTGGGACTCCTGAGGTTGCGCCGACCGCTCTTCACAGCCGAAAGGAAATTGATCAAAGCAACCGCATCATAGCTCTCCGGAAATCCCTTTCGGTCAAGTATCCCGCGCCGCTCAAGCTCCGCATTCGGATAAAGGAACCCGTCTGTGGTAATCAGCGAAACTCGAGGCGTGGAAGCGTTCATCGAGAGGAGCTTATTGAGCACCCGTGCAGTGGTACTCTTACCCACTGCCACACTGCCCGCTATGCCGATGACGAAAGGCACGTTTTGCACCTCACGGTGGAAGAACTGACCGTATTCGTTATGCAGATTCTTGTGGTGCTGGATGTGAATCTGCAAAAAGCGACACAACGGGAGATAGATATCCCGTATTTCGTCCAACGTCAGGGGTTCGTTGAGCGCCTTGAGACGGTCAAGGTCTATTTCGGAAAAGGGAAAATCCGGATGGTTCGAGAGTTCTTTCCACGCATCCCGTGAAAAAGATTGGTATGGAGAAAAAGTGGCAATTTCTTTCGGCATCACAGGAGAAGTCAACTAAAGACGGAAGTTTATTTTCCGGAAATTTTAAGGTTAAAGACGGAAACGAACGCGTCCAAAAGCACCTCTTTAGCCTCGGGCATAGAGACGGAATGTCCCAACTCCAAGGTCAGGGAAGTCACGCCTTTGTCCGTAAAGCCGCAGGGATTGATCCAGTGGAAATCCTCCGGAGAAGTGGACACATTAAAGGCTATACCGTGCATCGTGATATAGCGGCTCGCTTTGATGCCGACCGCGCAGACCTTCCTCGGGAAATCGGATCCGATATGCGTCCACACACCGGATGCGCCCTCTATCCGACCCGCAGGTAGACCGAAGTACGCCATAGTGTCTATGGAGACCTGTTCCAGGCGACGGACATATTCCTTTATCCCGATCCCCATCTCTTCCAAGTCGAATATCGGGTAAATAGTCCACTGACCCGGACCGTGGTACGTAACGTCTCCGCCTCTATTGATATTGAAGAGATCCACACCCGCTTTTTGGAGCTCGTCTTTCGGGAAAAGGACATTGTACTCGTGCGCATGCAGACCGAGCGTCACGACGGGGTTGTGCTCGTTAAAGATGAGGTAATCGGGCGTAGTGGTGCCGTCTCTCTTGTCCTCCAGTTTTTTCTCAAAGAGTTCGGTCTGCTGCTTGAGCGAATCGGCGTAAGAGATCCGACCGTTGTCGATAATAATGGTATCCATACTTTATAAATATCCTCGGCTAAGCCTTAGCGCCAATCGGACACAGAGCACGAACGATGCAGTAAGCACAGCCTTTGTTTTTCTTGGCTTCAAAGGTCTGCTCCTTGCTGAGTATGTCGTCAATGCTCCGACGCATCACCACATCGGAGAACCACTCCCGCAAGTTCATCCGGGAGCCCTTTTTAGGCGTAATGTCTTGGTACATAAAGTCGGTTACTTCGTTCTTTGAACCATAAAGAATCGGCACGGGTGAGCCGTCGAGGGGCTTGAACATCATCGGCACTATCTTTTCGACATCAAGAAGAGGAACCTTCGTGTCCAGCACAAGGCTCTTAAAGAGTCCGCTTCCCTGCCCTTTTCGTATAAGCAGATACTCGCCCGTCACTAAGCTGTAAAAGGAGAGTTGAGTGACTACGTGGGCAAAATTTCCCGTAAAGACAGATTCCACGGTAGTGGTATTGTCGTCGCCTCCGGTCTTGAAGTCGACAAGTACGAGCTCCCGACCGTCGGGACTGAGCATTATCCGGTCTATTTCTCCGGAGATATTGACAAAGAGTGTCTTCTCGGTCGATACCTCTTTCATTTCTCTGTCGGACGTATCCTGTTTGGAGATTAGAGCCGGCGTGCGCACCTTTCCCGAGAAATGAATTTCCCCACCTACGTAGATCCACTTGTCACTATTATTGACATCGAAAAGGACGACACGCCGTATCTGCTCTTCGACAACATCGAGTTCATTTGCATTGTAGCCTTCAGAACTCATATTTCCAAAGAGCTCCCTGAAGATCTCGTCCATCTTACCCCTGATGGTGTGGTTGTCCGTGTCCAACCACTTCGAGAGTACTCCGCCGTCAAGAGGTCTCCCGATGGAAGGTTCATAAAGCCTTCGGAGCGTCTCATGCAGGAGGGTCCCTTTGTCCTTCTCTTCCAGCAAACCCGTGGGGCGGTCTGTGTCCCTACGTCCTTCAACGTGCTTATAGTAAAAACATTTCGGACAGGACAGAAAGTCGTTAAGGGCAGAGGCAGAGACACTCCTGTACCTGATACCGGAGAAAGCGGGAACCGGAACGGAGTCCCGGGCAAGCTTCGGATCAGGCAAATCGGAAGTGACACACTGTCGGTAAAGGTCAATCTTTTCGGGGTCGGTTGCGAGTTCGTGCCGATTCCCTTCCGGAGAGCGGACGACGTAGGACGCTGTGCCGTTACGAACCAAGTCTTCCTTAAACATAGGTCCAAAGACGTACTCCAGAAGTCGCAAATACCTGGAAGGCTCGCCATCCGAAGACTCGTTCTTTCGGGAGTCAAAAGAGGCGTACACCTTAGATGCCCTTGAGATGAGCCTGAAGAAATTATAGGCTCTCGTGAGCTCCTGCCACTTGTAGGTAGGCAGTCCGTTTCCTTGTCGTATGCTGTGCGGGATGAGCGAATTCAGGCGGGTATGAGCCGGCAGTACACCTTCGGAGGCATCAGGGATAAAGATCGTGTCAAAGTCGAGAGACCTGGTCTCAAGGATACCGAGCACTTGGAGTCCCTTGAGCGGTTCTCCCTCATAGGGTATGCGCGCGTTCGAGAGAAGCCCCTTCAGCAGGTCGGACATTATTTTCAGGTCGATTGGAAGCGTCCCTGTTTCTCCGGAGAAGAGGGAAGAAAGGCGACGGTCAAGGAGGTCAAGGATAAAAACATAGACCGTATCCTCGGCAGAAACCATTTCCTCACTTTCGTCCTCCCCCGATATTTTTCCATCGGACACCCTACCCCGACCGGTCTCGGCTTCGAGAGCCGAAACGAGGTTCGTCACGTACCCAAGCAGCCAAGCGCCTTGTGGTTCATCCGCAGTCTCTACCGGCGGGAAGACGGCTACTTGTCTAAGGAAGCCCACAGCCCGCTTCTTCGCGGCATTGTCCCCTGCCCAATCTTCGAGATGGGCAAAAAGAGCCTTCAGCAGTTCGTCGTCAACGCGGAAAATCTGCTTTTTGTCGAGATAGTTCCCGATCGTTTTCAGGATTCCGGTGTCTCCTATAAGTGGCTCGAGTGCTTTTATGGATAGGAGTTCCATCAGCTCGTCCGCCAAATAATAGGGTCGCGCGGCTCCGCTCTTTCCTCTTGAAGAAACGATGCGGAAGAGAGCCAATATCCTCAGCAACATCCCCGCGATCGGTGTCTCTTTCAGAGGGTATCCCATAGTGACATTGATCTCCGACACCTCTCCAGGGAGGTTGCTCAAAAGGGGCATCAGGAGCCGCTCGTTCGGAAGCACGACAGCCACTTCCAAAGCTTGCACTTTTTGCGCAAACCCCGGGTCATAGAACTTCGACGTCGGGGTAAGGAGAGGGACAAGGCGGTTGTGTGAGACAAAAACGGTCTGAGCCACTTTGGAGGGAATGGCGGTCACCTCCACGTCGGGTAGCCCGTTCACTTTCTCAAACGGGATATGGTCTTCGCCCTCGGGCATCGGGAACGCCTTAAGGTTTTCTTTCATCACCCGACCGAGATCCATCAAGTCCTTGGCCGAACGGAAAACGAACCCCTCATAATCCCAGTAAAATAGGGTCTCTGCCTTCTCTTTGTACACCTTGAGCAACCGCTTCTCCGCTTCGGAGAGGGCGTTCAGTCCTATGATCACGTGTGTGGCTTCCGGATCCGGCTCGAAGAGAAGCCGGCTTCCCTCTTCCACGGCATCCCGCATCAGCATCCCGGGATAAAAGAGTCCACGCTCCCGGAGGCGCAGCTTCGTCTTCCCGTAAAGCTCCGTGAGCAAAGAGAAGATGCTCACAAACGCACGGACATACCCCATCTCTCCCTCTCCGTATTCATTAGCGAACGAGGAACTGTCTCCGAGGAGTTGGACGATTGCCTTCTTCTCGGCATCGGAGAATTTGCGCCGGAATTGCAGGTCTATCTCCAACTGCTCATGGGCGTTTTGGTAGATCTTCCCCGCATCCGCAAGCTGCTTGTCTATATCGTTGAAGTCATTGAGGATAAGGCTGCCGAGCTGATAAAAGTCACTGAACTTTTCCGCTCGAAGTCTCTTCCACTTCTCCGCCTCTTCCCCGCCTCGGGACATCTCCTCCGAAATGACCTTGTACATCTCGTAGACGATGAAGATTTCATTATTCGGATCCGGTCGTTCTACGCCAGCTCTGAGGTAAAGTTCGTCCGTGAGCGTGGTGACAGTCGGCAGGAAAATCGTCTCGCCACTTTCAGAAGCAGCCTCTTTCAGATAATGGAGGAAGAAAATCCCGGCACGCCGGTTTTGGAAATAAAACCGGTACCGGTACAGTTCACCCCTGTGCCTGTCAAAAAAATGTCGTGCGATTTGCTTAAGGAATGGTGTCTGCTTCATCTCCGGTCGTTACGGTGTCGTACTTAGAGGTTATTGGGCTCCGTCATCGGGGTTCCGAAACGGTACGAGCCAAAAAATTTTTGAGACCCGTACCGGGAATCCTGTCCCGCCCCGTATCTCAAAAATTTTTTGGTCTGTACTCTCTCACCCCGCATCATTTGTCTACGGGCAAAATAAACGTAGAGACCGGCTGACCGCCCTCATATCCGAGGTTTGCATCCGTGTACATATCGAACGCATACACGAGACTGACCGGATCTATGCCGCCGGGCACCTCGACCCGTACGCTTCTTCTGTCTCGGGAAACAGAGGCTTTGGCGGCCACTTGGTCGCCTTTGAGTGTAACGAACTTGAAGCCCTTCACCTCGTCGCTGCCGTCCAAAATCGACAGCAAACCTCTGCTTTTTTCAAAAGTAACCACATACGCGTCTCCCTCCTTGATGAGAGCCGCGGGCATCGGTGCATCGGCTGCGTACTCCAAAGTCCTGCCATACTTTTCTTGGAGGGCCAAACGGGTCAATCTCTCTGCTATGGGGAGCTTTCGGGTCGGGTGGACATCACCGTGCTTTCCAAGATCGTAGGAAATGGCAAGGTCTATATTCGGGTACTTGTCTGCAAGGCGTCTCTGAGCGTCTCTGAAACGCGGGAAGCTGGGACGCTCAAGGCTCGAGAGCTGTACCACAAGGAGAGGCAGGTTATCTCCAAACAGGCTTTCGAGGTCGCCGTAAAAGAGCGGGAAAAGGCGGTTGTGCAGCTCTGCGTTTTCCGTGTCACTCTCTCCTTGGTACCAGAGTGCGCCTGCCACGGGAAGACCTCGGAGTTGCAGAAGCCCCGCTTCATAGTTGAATGCCGGATCATAGGAGTGCCTTTGGTAAGGGAAGTCGGTATTCTTGAGATTTTCTTTCGCGCGATCACGACACCACCTCATAATGAAGTCCTTATTCATCCAGCCGTTAAACGAGGTATGGAAAAGCGGGTCTTCGGTAAGGCTCTCCCTCGAAACCCAGCTCATCAGTGGCGACCCGCCTATGGCAAACTGGATGATGCCCACAGGCACGTTCAAAGCCTTCTCCAGATAGACACCGAAAGGATACCCTATGGCCGAAAATTCCCTTGCCTTATCCGGTGTGGGAAGCGTCCACTCACCGTGATTGAAATCGAGGTCGTTGGCACGCTCAAGGTTTTCACGGCTCCACGCATTGTCATCCGGCAGTGCCAGGGGTTTTATCATCAGGTAACTTACGTCCTTGTCGGATCCATTCTCCTTCGCAAACGCTTCCCCGCCTTCTGCCTGTCGGAGTGCAAAGTCCATATTGCTTTGACCGAGTGCGAGCCAGACTTCTCCGAAGCGTACGTTGCGGAACGTCTTCGTTGTTTTGCCGTCCGTGACCGTGAGGACGTGCGGGTCAAATGACCCTTTTCCGGTCTTGAAGCCGATGCACCACTTCCCGTCGTCCGAGACGGGGAAAGACCCCACGGTCTTACCGTCGAGTGCCAAAGTCACTTTACTGCCGGCATCGGCCAGACCCGAGATGGTTGCTTCCGCGTTTTGCTGCAACACCATATCGTCGCCCCAAGTGCCGCGGACGCTCAGTCCTCCGTAATCCCCGGTGAGGTGTCCGAACACGGTACGCGCCAAGGCTCCGGCGCCTTTCTTGTCGGGGTGAAGGTTATTTTGGTCGGGGAATAGATCCGGACGGTGCTTGAAGACCTCATACAGATCGATAAATCCGGCACCCTCCGCTTTCACGACCTTCCGTATCTCTTCCTGCAATAGGCCGTGCCACTCCTTCGTGCTCGAGCTGTAACGTCTGTGTCCCGTGAATATCGGGGTCATACTGCAGACATAGACTTTCATCCGGGGGTTGGTCGAAAGGAGCGTGTCGATAAGCCACACGTAGTCCTTCACGAACTCGTCTCTGTAATGCGGGAAATCTCGGGGGTCGGTATCGTTAAGCCCCAAGTGAATGACGGCTATATCTGCCTTAAAGGCGAGTGCCTCTCCAAACTTCTTTTGCTTGAAATACGGCGTATGACCTTTTCTCAAAAGCGTGGCACCGCTGTGCCCGAAGTTACCGACGACGTACCCCGATCCCAGTAAATCCTGCAACTGCGCAGGATAGGATTCGGTCTCGGGGTCTTTGAGCAAATACCCCTCCGTGACGGAATCTCCGATGCAGGCCACACGTATTTGAGCCGAGAGCCCATGTACCGCTACCATAAGGGTCACCAGTGTCGCAAAAAGACGGCACACGATACTACACCTCTTCATTTTTTAATGTCCAAAATATCCGTTATTTGTTATCTCCAAAAAAGTATCTCTTACAGTCACACGATACTGCCAAAGAGGATAACTGCTCTTGCCTTCTTTGGGAAGCCCCGCGCCAAAAGTCAAATCATACACCGTGCCACACTTTGGGCAAACAGCTTCCATCGTCCCACTCTGTCCGACTCGCAAAGCCACCACACTCGGCCACTCGTACGGGCAAGCGAGATCAAAAGCAGCGTAACCGTCGCCGTCTCCAAATGAGGTATCCGTATGCACGACGAGAAGACCCGCCACACCGAGCCTGTCAGAGGTGCGGCGCGGCTCCGTTACGGTCATTATGGAAAACGGCTCCAAGAGCGCCCGTCCTTCGGCCATCAAGTCTATGGTGCAGCTGACCGGCACCATCGGCGGGTCGGGAGCTTCACCGAGAGTCGGTGCTGTCCGACATCCGCAGACGACGACCATCGGGGAGACCGCCAAGAGCCACCTTATCCACTCCTTCGTCTTCATCGCATAGAGAGAAAATGTTGCGTCCCCGAGTATGCTCCGGATTTTGGTACGTATCTCGTTACCTTCCGGTACGTACCCAAAATATTCCCCGGGTACGACCGAAAAGAAATCCTTGGTCTGACCGAAAATTATCGTCCGAACGAAGTGCGTCCAAACCTATTTCTTGAACAGCCGGTCAAAATCCAGCACCTCAAGAAAATCGGCCGCCTTGGCCAGACCACTCTTCGCTTTCCCTTCGATCATTCCGCCCATAAAGGCAGGAATGTCCGCATCCAACGAGAGCTGTGCGCTCGTTTTGTCCCCATCTGGCTTCAAAAAGATATTCAGCGCGAGTGGAACCGGAGTCCCCTTACCTTGATACTTGATGACGCCGGGAGTGTCGGTGTCCACCCGTGTGAAAGTCACGTTTCCCACGATGGGTGCCTCCACAGAGACACCATCCTCGGTGAAGCTCAGATTCTTAACCGGAAGCTTGTCCCCAAACTTCTCCACATAAGGCTGGAGCAGAGCGGGATTTTTGACCATACCCTCGATCGATTGCGCGTCTTTGCTCATCGTGAACGCGCGACTGGTATATGTTTGCATATCTATCTGGTTTTGTTACTGTAAGTGTATCTGTATCGTATTAAACGGGTAAAAGTGCTTGAAATCTAACCCTGAGGGATCCCACTTGCAAAAGGGTTACTTACGCCACTCTCCGGGATTTTTGCGCCATTCCAAAAGCGTCGCCAGATCCCCCTCAGAGACCAGTCCCTGAGCTTTGGCCTCGCCTATCACCGCGTCGTAATCGGACAGGGTGAAGAAAGGAAGGTTTCCCGCCGCTCCGAACGCCTCCTCTGCCTGAGGAAACCCATGCGTGTAGAGCGCCACCATTCCGAGGACTTCCACCCCTTTGCTTCGGATGGCGTCTACGGCTTTGAGGCTGCTACCGCCCGTGGAGACGAGGTCTTCCACCACGACGACTTTGTCTCCCGCCTTGACTGCACCCTCCACCTGCTGGTGGGTGCCGTGATCCTTGACCGACGAACGAATGTAACTGAAAGGCAAGTTCATGCGGTCAGCTACTAACGCGCCCTGTGCTATGCCGCCCGTCGCCACCCCTGAGATGGCGGTCGCGTCCGGAAACTTCTCCCTGATGAGCGCAACAAGATTTTCACAAATGAAAGTCCGAACCTCCGGATAGGAGAGCGTGAGACGGGTGTCGCAATAGATCGGGCTGAGCCATCCTGAAGCCCAAGTGAAAGGATGGTCGACAGGGGCGAGCTT
>SFHG01000049.1 GCA_004555765.1 Bacteroidales bacterium | reverse complement strand
TTATTCGCAATCATTTCCCCTCATCTGCGGAATAAATATACCCAAAAAATCTATTCCGCATTACGCACGACTTGGAGCAAACGCTCTACGTCCGCCTCATCCGTGTCCCAGCTTGTCACGAGACGCATCAGCCCCGACGGCTCGTCCCAGTAATAGAAGTGGTACTGCTCTTCAAGGGCTTTTTCCCAGCGTCTCGGCATTGAGAAAAAGAGCTGATTACCCTCGAGATTTTGGGCAAAAGTAACTTCCGGCAGCTCTTTAAGCCCGTCATAGAGTCTTTGTGCCATAGCATTGGCATGCGCTGCATTCCTCCTCCAAAGGTCATTCGAGAGCAGGGCAGTCAGCTGCACCGCGACGTACCTCATCTTGCTTGCCAATTGGCAGGACTGTTTGCGGTAATAGCGTGCCTCGGGGACCAGACTTTCATCAAAAATAACCACGGCTTCGGCACCCATCAGTCCGTTCTTGGTTCCGCCAAGCGTCAGCGTATCCACGCCACAAGCGCCGGAGATGTCGTCGAGCGAGAGCCCCAAGTACACGGCCGCGTTACTGAGCCGTGCGCCATCCATATGCACTTTCATCCCATACTTATGGGCAAAGTCCGTCAGGGCTCTGACTTCGTCCGGAGTATATGTCGTCCCAAGCTCCGTACACTGGGAGATATAGACGGCTCCGGGCTGAGAGTGGTGTTCGATGCCGAAGTTGGTCATATACGGCTGAAGGAGTTCGGGCGAAAGCTTACCGTCCGGAGTGGCGATTTCGCGTGTGATACAGCCGGTCGCTTTGGTCGGTGCGCCGCATTCGTCCACTGCGATGTGTGCGGTGGAGGCACAGAAGACGATTTGATACGGCCGCGTCATCATCGAGAGCGCCATAGTGTTGCTCCCGGTTCCGTTATAGACCGGAAGTGCATCTTTGGCTCCGGGGAAAGTCGAAAGCATCACTTGGGTGGCTTCCTCTGTCCAAGGATCCTCTCCGTAACCGAACGCGTGCCCCGTATTGCAGGAGATAAGCGCGTCGATGACTTCAGGGTGGACGCTGCTGTTATTGTCTGACGCGAAACTGACCATAATGAATCGTCATAAAATCGTTTTAAGGAAATAGGGGTGGTTCTGAAAAGACGATCTCGGGATGCAAAGTCCCGTGATGCCGCAAATACTGTACACCGCAAATGTACTTATTTCGCCGATACCGCCAAATTTAAGTTCGAAGGTCGGAGTGAAAAGAGGGCGAGCAGGAGGTGCAGGGCGCGCCCTGCACAGGTAGAGGAGAAGACGAGAGCCCCCACTATGAGGGACAGTTGGTTAGTCAGCAGGCCGGCAGGTGAGTGGCTATATGGAGGTACAAGTCTCGACCTGTGCAATATGGAGGCACACCTCTCAATAGAAATTAGCTTTCTGATGCAATTTCCCCGCAGGCTGTTTGGTTTAATCCGAATAAATACTACCTTTGCGCAACGACTCGCCCATAGACCATTCTGTGAAAGAGTTTATTCGTAGAGCATAAACAATTAAACTTTACAGTAAAACGAATGTGCCTTGAAGTTCACAACAACACAAAGAAAGATCTGATAGCGTTTTTTTATTCTGCTTCTTACTTCTATACTTCTCCGTATTTGAGAGATTAGGTGCGGACTATTCGGTGAGTCCACACCCGAGTTGTTAGATTTAAGGAACTATCATACCATTCTAAACGTAATGACTGTCTATTTTGCTGTACGAATACTCTACGGTGAGCATAAAGGTAACAGCAAAAAGGTAAAACTACAAATATTAGCCGGTGTCTTGATTGGTATTTCTCTGATTGAGCTGCCAAACTTGATCTTAGGTGAAAGTTGGGTTCGATTACTCGGGGTCATTATCGGAGGCATCATAACAGCCTTTGTAGTCGTTCTCACAAGTCCAAAAGAAGGCCATTAAGAACAGCGCAGTCAAAGGACAAAAGTATTACAGCACTAAAATGAGATTACAAACAATAGGAAATATCACGTGGACATGGCTTCAACAGCTTTCGAACGATGAAAAAATGGACACAAACGGAGGAAGTGAACTTACGGGAAATCTTGTCGACTTATGCCATCGCGATTGTTGCGGATATCGACACTCCTTTAGTTGAGAACCTTGGTGATTTTAAGAAATAAGAGATGGGGCAAATGAACAGAATCATGAGTACTAAAACAATTAGGGCAAGAAAGGTCTTAGGACGACTTTTAGCCATCCTTTTGGCAGTGTTTGTCGGACTTCTGGTTTATACCATCTTCACTGATGGTCCTGACCTGATACGTGGCACCAAGACTATATCGGAAATAACCATTCTCTCAGGTAAGGGCAAGTGACCTTACGGGGCATCACGGGTTCCGACCGGCATGGTTAGGAGAAATTTGGTACGTACCGGGGAGTTCGCCCGGTACAGACCGAAGTCGGGAACCGGTACAGACCGAATTTTGTCTCTCGGTCTGTACCATTTTCCACTCATCTTGGCGCGGACAAAAGATGCCGGGAAAAGGCAAAATGTCGGGATAATTTGAGAACTTTGCCGAAAAGACTTTAACACCATGACAACGATTGACACCATATCGGTACGCAAGGCAACCCCGGCAGATGCCGAACTCATCTCAAAAGCCGTGGCAGGTGCCATCGGAGATGAGAGCTCGGCATATTACTGTGGCAAAGACTTCTTGGGTGTATTCCGGGAAATAGCCCGGATGCCACACACCCAGTACAGTTACGAAAACGCCATCATTGCAGAAACAGACTCCGTCCCCGTCGGTGTAGCTGTCTCGTATGACGGAGAGAAGCTGAAGGAACTCAGAACCTCCACCCTAAGCATTATCTCGGAAATGACAGGAAAAATGCACGAGATTGCAGACGAAACCGAGGCGGGGGAATTGTACCTGGACTCGTTCTACGTCCTCCCTGAGTACAGAGGAAAAGGAATAGGGAAAAAGCTGCTTGAAGCATTGGCGGAAAAAGCCCGGGTTATGGGGCTGCCCGCTGTCGGACTCCTCGTCGATTTCGATAACCCAAAAGCCGAAAAACTCTACCTCTCCCAAGGCTTCTCGCCCAGGGGTGAAAAGGATTTTTTGGGTCACGCCATGCACCACCTCCAACTTTTTATCCACAATCGGGATATGCCGACGGAACCCGTCTTTAATGCCCACAACAAAGAGGAGTACCCGCCTATGCACACCGTCGAACACGTCCTCAATGGTGCCATGGTTCGGCTTTTTGGCACCGGACGAAGCGTCTCCGCACACATAGAGCAGAAGAAATCGCGGATGGATTTCGTGGTCGACTTCATACCCTCCGATGAGGATTTGCGCAAATTGGAGTCGGAGATTAATCGGGTCTTGGACGAAGACTTGCAAGTATCCTACTCGGTCGTGACCCAAGAAGAAGCCCGGCGGATCGGTGTCGACTTAAGCCGAATCCCGGACGATGCCTCCGAAATGGTCCGCATCGTCCGCGTAGGGGACTACGACGCCTGTCTCTGCATCGGTCGCCACGTGGAGCACACCGGGCAGTGCGGACACATAGACCTGTATGCACACACCTACGATCCCGAAACCGGACGCTGGAGGGTGCGTTTCCGCCTTAGAGATACGGACTTTGGATGACGCTTGGGCTCACTACAGATGGGTATTGTGGAAAAAAGTAGGAGAAAAGGACAAAATTCTTTTTTCTCGCCTCTTTTTTACTTACCTTTGCGGAAGTAAGTAACCAAATACCCTTAGGTCAAAATTCAATTCACTACTAATAAACAAACTACATCAATCACATTATGTGGCTAACTTCTTCGTCCATCGGGAGAAAAGTCGTAATGAGTATCACGGGGATCGCCCTCGTACTCTTCCTTCTCTTCCATGGTACCATGAACCTCGTGGCGGTCTTCTCTGAGGAAGGCTTCAATGCTATTGCGTCATTCCTCGGCACGAACGCGGTGGTTCAGTTTATGGTGCCCGTTCTTGCGCTCCTTATCGTCATCCATTTCATTTATGCGGCGATCCTGACTCTTCAAAATAAGAAGGCACGTGGGACGGATCGTTATGCAGTGGTGGGCAAAAGCCCCGTCGAATGGCAAGCAAAGAATATGTTTGTCCTCGGGCTCATCGTCATCCTCGGCTTGGCACTCCACCTCGTTAACTTTTGGACAAAGATGCAGCTCCAAGAGTGGATGGGTAATGCACCCGATGCGGGATTTGCGCTCATTAAGGAACTCTTTGCACAGCCGCTCTACGTGGTTATCTACCTGATCTGGTTCGCAGGCATTTGGTTTCACCTCACACACGGCATCTGGAGTGCGATGCAGACGCTTGGATGGAATAATAAAGTCTGGTACCACCGTTGGCACGTGATCGGCAACATCGTTGCGACCATCATCGTTCTTATTTTCGCGTTCGTAGCCGTCGCTTTTTACCTGCACAGCGTAGGTATGTGGGACAGCGTAGGGCATATCTGGACACTCGGCCAACACTAAAGCACCCCCTATTTTGATATGGAAGAAAACACAATCATGAAACAGATTGATTCTAAGATCCCCGAAGGCCCGTTGGCAGAGAAGTGGACCAACTATAAAGCGCACCAAAAGCTTGTCAATCCCGCGAACAAACGCCGCCTCGACATCATCGTCGTGGGTACGGGCTTGGCAGGTGCTTCCGCAGCCGCGACTTTGGCAGAGCAGGGTTTCAATGTCCTCAACTTCTGCATCCAGGACTCGGCACGCCGTGCGCACTCCATCGCAGCTCAGGGCGGTATCAATGCCGCTAAGAACTACCAAAATGACGGCGACTCGGTCTACCGTCTCTTTTACGACACCATCAAAGGCGGGGACTATAGGGCTCGCGAAGCTAACGTCTACCGCCTTGCAGAAGTCTCCGGCAATATCATCGACCAATGCGTCGCCCAAGGCGTTCCCTTTGCACGGGAATACGGCGGTACGCTCGCTAACCGCTCTTTTGGCGGGGTGCAAGTCTCGCGTACCTTCTATGCCCGAGGACAAACCGGTCAGCAGCTCTTGCTCGGGGCTTACTCCGCGCTTATGCGCCAGGTGGGCAAGGGTAAAGTCAAGCTCTACACCCGTCACGAGATGGTCGATCTCGTCCTCATCGACGGACGCGCCCACGGCATTATAGCCCGCGACCTCGTCACCGGCGAACTAAAACGCTTCGCAGCCCACGCCGTGGTCATCGCTTCGGGCGGTTACGGAAATACATACTTCCTCTCCACGAACGCGATGTCGAGCAATGGCTCGGCCGCTTGGCAGTGCTACAAGAAAGGTGCCTACTTCGCAAACCCGTGTATGGCTCAGATACACCCGACCTGCATCCCGCAGCACGGCGACTATCAGTCCAAGCTCACTCTGATGTCCGAATCGCTCCGTAACGACGGGCGCATCTGGGTCCCCAAAAAGAAGGAAGACGCCGAAGCCATCCGCGCCGGCAAACTCCGTCCTACGCAGATCGCGGAAGAAGACCGCGACTACTATCTCGAACGCCGCTATCCGGCTTTCGGAAACCTCGTACCCCGTGACGTGGCATCGCGTGCCGCCAAGGAAAGGTGCGATGCAGGGTATGGTGTCGGATCAGGACTCGCCGTTTACCTCGACTTCGCCGAAGCGATCGAGAGATTGGGCAAAAATGTGGTCGAAGACCGTTACGGCAACCTCTTCCAGATCTACGAAAAGATCACGAATGACAATCCCTACGAGACCCCTATGATGATCTACCCCGCCATCCACTACACGATGGGCGGACTTTGGGTAGACTATGAGCTTCAGACCTCCATCCCGGGTCTCTTTGCCGCGGGGGAAGCCAACTTCTCGGATCACGGTGCGAACCGCCTTGGTGCGTCAGCACTTATGCAGGGTCTTGCCGACGGGTATTTCGTTCTTCCCTACACGCTTCAAAATTACTTGGCCGACCAAATTCAGATACCTCATTTCAGCACCGATCTGCCCGAGTTCGCCGAAGCGGAAAAAGCAGTCAATGACAAGATTGCCCGCATTATGAATGTGAAGGGCAAGCGCTCTGTGGATGACCTTCACAAAGAACTTGGACACATTATGTGGGAGTACGTAGGTATGGGACGTGAAAAAGCCGGTCTCGAACTTGCGATTAAGAAACTCGCAGAGCTCAAGAAGGAATTCTGGAGTAATGTCTTTGTTCCCGGTACTGCCGACGACCTCAACGTCGAACTTGAAAAAGCGCTCCGCTTGGCGGACTTCATCGAGATTGGCACACTGATGGCTCATGATGCCCTCGACCGCGAAGAGTCTTGTGGCGGTCACTTCCGCCTCGAACACCAGACAGAGGAAGGCGAAGCACTTCGTCATGACGATAAGTTTATGTACGTATCCTGCTGGGAATACCAAGGTGAGGACAAGGATCCGGTGATGTACAAGGAAGATCTCAACTATCAGTTTGTGGTACCCACTACGAGGAACTATAAGAAGTAAGACTTCTCCACGCCAAAAGATTTCAGAAACAATGGATAAGAATATCAATATCAAAGTAAAGGTCTGGAGACAGCACAGTGCCAAAGAAAAAGGACACTTCGAAACGTATGAACTCCGGAACATCTCTCAGGGCGCGTCTTTCCTTGAGATGATGGACATCCTGAATAACACCCTCATTCACGAAGGCAAAGAGCCGGTCGTATTCGATCACGACTGCCGCGAGGGGATTTGCGGTATGTGTTCTCTGTACATCGACGGTCACCCTCACGGTCCCGACACCGGTATCACGACCTGCCAGCTCCACATGCGCCACTTCAATGACGGAGACACCATTACGGTAGAGCCTTGGCGCTCTGCGGGTTTCCCCGTGATCCGCGACTTGATGGTGGATCGCACTGCCTTTGACAAGATCCAACAGGCCGGGGGCTTTGTCTCCGTGAACACAGGTGGCACTCCGGACGGCAACGCGATTCTGATCTCCAAAGTGAACGCCGACCTCGCTATGGACGCGGCCGCCTGCATCGGGTGCGGTGCTTGTGTGGCTGCCTGCAAAAACGGCTCTGCCATGCTCTTCGTGAGTGCCAAGGTGAGCCAGTTTGCTCTCCTTCCCCAAGGTCGTCCGGAAGCCAAGAAGCGTGCCAAAGCGATGCTCTCGAAGATGGACGAGCTCGGGTTCGGGAACTGCACCAATACCCGTGCGTGCGAACTCGAATGCCCGAAGAACGTCTCCATCTCCAACATTGCACGTCTGAATAGAGAATTCATCGTCGCAAAACTCTCCGACTGACGGGAGAAGTATTTTAAGTTTATCAAAGCTGTGCTTTGGTTCCGCTTCTATGGGACCGAAGCACAGCTTTTATTTCCGATCAAATTCTTAACCCGTATCTCGTCCCTTTTTCTCCCCGTGTCTCTCTCCTTTCCGGTACCGTATCTCGCAAGTTTTTCGGTCTGTATCTCGTTTTCACTCTTTCGTACAGATTAAGAGGGAAAGAAACGGAAGGACAAAAGGGGCTTGCTCCACATCGAGTTTTGGTATCTTTGAAAGGAGGGCTTGTCCCTACCCCAATTTTATCAAGAAGAAAAAGTTGAATCAAACAGAGTACGGTATGCTGAACAGAGAAGGACAGCCGATCGCAGGCTTTGACCTTGCGACGCAGGGCGGATTTGTGGGTTTTGTTCCCAAGATGATGAATAGGCACGGTCTGATTTCAGGTGCCACAGGGGCAGGTAAAACGGTGACGTTGCAATCCTTTGCGGAAACTTTTTCGCACATGGGGGTACCGGTCTTTGCCGCGGATATGAAAGGTGACTTATCCGGCATCTCGGGCATCGGAGGCTCTTCTTCGAGCGTGGAAAAAAGAGTGACCGAATACCGTCTTTCGGAAGAGGGTTTTAAGTATCAAAGTTGCCCGGTGGAATTTTGGGACCCCTTTGGATCCGGAGGTCACCCTCTGAGAGTATCCGTCTCGAGTATGGGACCACTCCTTTTAGAACGCATCCTGAATCTGAATGAGACACAGGGGGGCGTCCTCAATATCGCTTTCCATGTGGCGGATGACAACGGTCTTTTGCTCATCGACCTCAATGACCTGCAGATGACCCTTCGCTTTTTGGCAGATAATGCCAAAGAGATCAGCACCAAGTACGGAAACGTGTCCGCCGCCTCGGTAGGCGCGATTCAGCGCGCACTCTTGCGCCTCAAAAGCGAAGGCGGAGATCGGTTCTTTGGGATGCCTGAGCTGGATAGGGAAGATTTATTCCGGACCGTGGGAGGCAAAGGCGTCGTAAATATCATAGCGGCGGATCAATTAAGCCGCTCTCCGAGGATCTACACCACGTTCCTACTCTGGCTCCTGAGCGACCTTTTTGAGAATCTTCCCGAAGTCGGCGACCTTGACCGCCCGAAGCTGGTGTTCTTCTTTGATGAAGCCCATCTGCTCTTCAATGATATGAGCAAAGCCTTGCAGGACAAAGTCGAGCAAATCGTCCGGCTCATACGCTCCAAAGGCGTGGGTATCTACTTTGTCACCCAGACCCCGTCGGACATCCCGGAGGACATCCTCGGACAGCTCGGCAATCGCGTCCTCCACGCGCTGAGAGCCTACACGCCGAAGGATCAAAAAGCGATAAAGGCAGCAGCTGACGGATTGCGTCCCAACCCGGCTTTTGATACGGAAGAAACCCTCCTCTCTCTCGGGACAGGGGAAGCGATCGTCAGTTTCCTCGACCCCAAAGGAGCGCCCGGTGTCGCCCGGAAAGTCGCCATACTTCCTCCGATGAGCCAAATCGGAGCCATAGACAAAGCCGTCCGCAACCAAACCATCGTCACGTCCCCCCTTCACTCCAAATACGCCGAAGAGTACGACCCGGAGAGCGCTTTTGAGATACTTACGAGGAAGTACGCAGGGATAGCCGCCGCGGAGACGGCACAAAAGGAAGCCAAAGAGGCGGAGAGACTCAGGAAGGAAGAAGAGAAAAGACTGAGGGATGAGGAGAAAGAAGCCCGGAGACTTGAGCGCGAAAGAAAGGCCAATAAGAGCGAAGCGCAGAAAATATTGGAGCGTGCTTTGGGTAGCGGACTGAGATCCGTGACCAATTCGCTTGGTCGCCAACTCATCCGAGGTGCACTCGGTACCCTTTTGGGCAAAAAGATCTAAACCCCTACCCTATGCCTCGAAAACTGAAGATTACCGAAATGGAGCGACTCACGGCGGAGGAGTTCCGGGTCGCGGACAAAACTGCCCTTGTACTGGTTCTCGACAACGTGCGCTCCCTCAATAACGTGGGTTCCCTCTTCCGTACCGCGGATGCGTTGCGCCTCGAGAAGATTTGTCTCTGCGGCATTACGGGCAGGCCACCCCACCCCGAGCTGCACAAGACGGCACTCGGAGCGGAGGAAGTTGTGGAGTGGGCTTACTACGCGGACACCATCGACGCCATAACGGAGCTTAAGAAAGAAGGGGCATTTGTCCTCGCACTCGAGCAGGCAGAAGGAAGCGTGGACATCCGCAAGCTTTCCGCCCTCAGCCTAAGTGACAAACCCCACGTGGCACTCGTCGCCGGCAATGAGGTCGACGGGGTCGCCCAAGCCGTCATCGACCTCTGCGACGCCACGATAGAGATTCCGCAAAAGGGTACCAAGCACTCTCTGAATGTCTCCGTAGCGGGAGGCATCGCCCTATGGGAACTTTACAAACAGTTAGATCATAATCCACAGTACCGCCAATGAAAATCACCGTCATAATCGTAGCAGGGGGAAAAGGCACCCGTATGCAGGCCGACAAGCCTAAGCAATACCTCGAGCTTTACGACAAACCCATACTGATGGAGACGATCGCCAACGTGTCCCGCCAACTCCAAAATGACGACCGGATCATCGTCGTCGTACCACGGGAGGATGAGCCCTTCGTCCGCAAGCTCATCCGAAACATCTTCGTCCAAAGGAGTCACTTCCCCTTAGTCGAAGTCACGGGTGGAGGCGACACAAGAGCAGAGAGCGTCCTCGAAGGTCTTAATGCCACAGATCCGGAGACGGAGATTATCGCGGTACACGACGGCGTGAGACCTTTCGTCAATGCTTCCCTTTTCCGGAGGCTTATGGGAGCAGTCAAAGACGGACACGGGTCGGTGCTGCCGGCGCTCCCGTCGGACGACTCGATTCGCCTCAAAGTAGGCAATGACTTCAAAGCGATCCCGCGGGAAACCGTCTTCAGGGTCCAGACCCCGCAAGTCTTTGACGCGGCACTTCTCCGGCACGCATACAGGCTTTACGCCGAGACGCCCGACACGACCCTCACGGACGACGCAAGTATCGTCAGCGCACTGACGGGCGAAGCGCCTTACGTGGTGGAGGGATTAAAGGAAAACCTTAAGATCACCAACCCCGTCGATCTGGCTCTCGCGAAGATTATTGCCGAGACCTTCGACGCAACCAAGTAAGTCCTGCCTTGTCCGATCTGTCTCAATACGGCATCCTCAAGACTCCCGTCAAGTATCTGAAAGGCGTGGGAGAGCGTCGCGCGCTTCTCTTGGAGAAAGAGCTCGGCATCGGCACGGTGGGCGAACTCATCGAGTATTACCCTTTCCGCTACAACGACCGCACGAAGATTTACAACATATCCGAGCTCAACTCCGAGATGTCCTTCGTACAGGTCCGGGGGGTCATACAGGCCGTGGAAACGGAGGGGACGAAGTACAAAAGGCGACTGAAAGCGTACCTCCGCGACGACACCGGTGTCATCGAACTCGTTTGGTTCAACAGCATAGACTACTACAAGAACCGCATCCACTCCGGGGAGCGGTACACGGTGTTCGGCAAGCCGAACTTATTCGGAGGGATGTTTTCCATCACTCATCCGGAGATGGAGTCCCCGGACACGGCCGGAAGTGCCGTAGGGATGTTTTTTCCCGTGTACCACACGTCCGAGAAGATGAAGAGACAGCACCTCGGCAGTCGGGAGCTATCGGACATCGTCCGCGCCGCGTTGGAGAAAGCCCGGGGTGCCGTCCCCGAGACGTTGCCCGCTTATATTATAGAGCAGTACGATATGCTTCCGAGAGAGGAAGCCGTTCGGGCGATGCACTTTCCCGCCGGAGCCCGGGAGTTGGAGCGCGCAAAGCTCCGTCTCAAGACGGAAGAGCTCTTCTACCTTCGCCTGAAGATGCGCGTGATGCACGACAGGAGACAGTCCACGAGTCCGGGGTTCCGTTTCGACCGTGTGGGCGAACACTTCAATAAGCTCTACCGCGAAGGGCTGCCGTTTGAGCTCACGAACGCGCAGAAGAAAGTGCTCCGGGAGATACACGCCGACTTGCAGAGCGGACACCAGATGAACCGGCTCCTCCAGGGGGACGTGGGTTCGGGCAAGACCGCCGTCGCCGTCCTCTGTATGCTTCTTGCGACAGATAACGGTATGCAAGCCTGCATTATGGCACCGACCGAGATTTTGGCGCGCCAGCACTACCTCTCCATCTCAAAGATGCTTGAGGGGCAAAACCTCTCCATTGCCCTTCTGACGGGTTCGATGACGAAGAAAGAAAAGGGCGGCATTGCGGCGCGGCTCGAAAGCGGAGAAATAGACCTCCTCGTCGGCACGCATATCATCATCCAAGACTACGTGAAGTTCCGGAGGCTCGGTCTCGCAGTCATTGACGAACAGCACCGCTTCGGGGTCTATCAGAGAAGTGTCCTTTGGGACAAAAACGCCCACCTCTCGCCGCACATCCTCGTTATGAGTGCCACGCCGATTCCCCGCACCCTGGCGCTCACGATGTATGGGGACTTGGATGTCAGCATTTTGGACGAGTTACCTCCCGGGAGGACGCCCATCAACACCGTCCACGCCTACGAAAAAGACCGGTCGGAAGTACACTTCTTCATCCTCTCCGAGCTCCGGAAAGGGCATCAGGCCTATATCGTCTATCCCCTCATCGAGGAGAGCGAGCGTCTGGATTACCGCAGCGTGGAAGAGGGGTTTGAACTGGTTTCGCAAGCTTTCCCCGCGCACAGGGTGGGTATGGTGCACGGCAAACTGTCCGCGGACGAGAAAGAGCGCGTGATGGATAGTTTTGAAAAAGGGGAAACGGACATCCTTGTCGCCACTACCGTCATCGAAGTGGGCGTCAACGTCCCGAACGCCTCCGTGATGCTCATCGAAAGCTCCGAGCGCTTCGGGCTCTCGCAGCTGCACCAGCTCCGGGGGCGTGTGGGTCGGGGCGCCGCCCAAAGTTACTGCATCCTTATGACGGGCAATAAAGTGAGCGAGACTTCCCTAAAGCGCATCCAAACGATGTGCGAATCCACGGACGGCTTTTACATCGCGGAGCAAGACCTCAAGCTCCGTGGCTACGGGGATATGGAAGGCACTGCCCAATCGGGCGAAGGCTTGGGACTCAAAC
>SFHG01000048.1 GCA_004555765.1 Bacteroidales bacterium | reverse complement strand
TGCCTTTTATGGACTCCACAGGCATCAATAACCTGACCTCCCTCATTCAGAGTTCGAGTGAGGACGAGATCCACATCATCCTCTCGGGGGTGAGCGAAGAGGTGCGCACCACGCTAATCGCAGGTGGCATTAAGTCTGTCCTCCCGGAGGAGAATATCTGCCCCGATATTCACGCGGCCTTAGAGCGTGCACAGACCCTCTTAAGCAAATAACCGCAGTATTTTTGAGCCTGTATCTCGTCCTCTTCCCGGTACGTGACCTTTGCGAGAGATGGGCGTTGGGGACTGAGAAAAAGTGAGAGGTCTGTCTCTCGCAAAAGTCTCAGTTTACCGATTGCTTGCGCGAAGAGTGTTACATTTTGCCGTTGGAAGTAGTGGTCACAAAGGAATTGGACGTTCCCTTTGCTAAGGCAACTAATTTTGTGCCTTAGCGCTATATCCTTTTTATCCCCCTACCAAACTTTAGGACAACATTGCCAAGAAAAAAGCGTCTTTTCTGACTCCACTCAAATTTTCTAAGGAATCAATGGATAAATGTCATCAAAAAAGATTATATTTGCTCGCTGAATTTGGCATAACCTACTGCTTGTTATTTCTCGCTGATGTTGGTGGCACAATGCTTGGACAGAGTGTAGAGTTTAATCAAGGGGTTGTTCATCAAAGCAATAACAGTACAAACAGAGTGCTAACAAATAATTATCTATGACAATTATGAAACTAAACTCAAAATGTCTTTCTCTCTTGTTTTTACCTCTCTTGGTATTGGAGGGGTGCAATGGCAAGAAACAGGCCACCTCATTCACCTTGGAAGCAGAGAACCTTCCGGATGCGACCAACGGGAGCTATGCCTATGTGATCAATACACTGAAAGAACCTGTCGACTCGGTACTGATAACCGATGGTGGATTTGTCTACTCGGCCGACACCGACTCCCGACACATCTACAGGATCATGATAGGTAGCGAGACGGTGGTCAACGAATTGATCTTTGAGGGCAACGGCAAACTGCTGTACTCCGACTCGCTGGGCTATCACCTGGAGTGGTCTCGGGATCAGAATACAGAAGACAATCTGAACCTGTCCCTCGGTAACTTCCGCAAGGATCTGAAGGATCGAGTTGACCCACTGACAAACCAAATCTTGGAGCTGGGCTATGACCGGCTGCGCGCCAGAGATGATCAAGAGAAAGTGGACCACATCACTATGCAGATGGACTCCATCCTCAACATCAAGCGTGCGGTCTTCAAGGAGATCACAGACAAGTATTATACTGCTCACGACAATGACGCGATAGCCATAGCAGTATTCCGCGAGATCGGGTTCAAGGACGAAGCGGATTATGTGGAGAGATACAATGCGGCACCATCAGTCGTCAGAGAGGATCCGCTTATGTCCAGTTGGTTTAAGGACTACTCCTTTATCTTGGAGACCTCTGCCGGTCGGATGGCCAAAGACTTTGAGATGGACGACACGGAGGGACACACGGCTCGCCTCAGCGACTACATGGCAGAAGGGCAATACCTTCTCATAGACTTCTGGGCCTCATGGTGTGGCCCGTGCCGCAAAGGGATCCCCCACCTCGCCAAACTTCACAAAATGTACGGGGACAAAGGTCTGCGCATACTGAGCATCGGACTGTCGGAGGAGAGTAAGGCCGATAACGACAAAGCCGTCAAGGAGCTTGGGATCGACTGGGATCACTTCTATGACGGCAAGGGGACAAGCGGTGACACCTATGGAGTCCGGACAATTCCCACCCTGTTGCTCATAGCTCCGGACGGGATGATTCTTGTCCGCACTTCCAATCCCGAAGATATGGACAGCGTCCTTGAGGAGACCTTGGGACACTGACACACTGAACATAATTACGCATATTATGGTACAATCTCCTTTTATGAGAGACATAATCTATCAATCGAGGATCCTGATCATCCTCTTGAGTATGTTACTTGCGCCGTGCGCTCTGCGTGCTCAAGACAACGCCTCCGGAGAGCAGACTGTGCGTCTGTCGCTCAAGGAGGGAACTGGAGCCTCCTTCTTCGAGACCCTGGAAAAGGTCACCGGTATGCCGGTGGTGTTTACTGCCGGTCAGGCCGAACGACTTGAAAAGGTCACCATCATTGCCCGAAAAGAACCGCTTCGGGATCTGCTCACCCGTGTCCTCAAAGATACCGGACTCGGCTGGGAGGTAAGCTCCGGAAAGATTGTGATCAAGACCATATCTGATGCCCCCTCCGACATCAGTGTAAACGGAGTCCTCTGTGATGACCTCGGAGAACCGTTGATGAGTGCCGGCATCTTGGGCAAATCGCAGAAGATTGCAATGGCTACGGATATGGATGGCAACTACAGCTTCACGATACCAAAAGACAGAGACGTCGAGGTCGTCTTCTCATTTCTCGGACTTGAAAAGAAGACGGTTGTATTCAGGGGTACCAAGGGTAAGATAGTGATGGATCTGACTCTGGAGAACTCTCAAGTGCTTGAAGAAGTGGTGGTCACCGGTATTTACACCCGGAAGATGGGCAGCTTCACCGGATCGTCCACCTCGGTGGACAGCAAACAGCTGACCACGGTGGGAAACCAAAACATCCTGAACAGCCTTACGACCATCGATCCCACGATTTACTCGCCCACCAATCTACTGTCCGGATCCGACCCCAACAGTTTGCCGGACATATCGATGCGCGGCGTCTCCAGTATCCCGACACAGGGGGCGGAGAGCTTGAAAGGCGACTTCGCCAACAATCCCAACCAACCACTATTCATCCTCGACGGCTTCGAGACCAGCATCCAGACCATCGTAGATATGGACATGAACAGAGTGGAGTCGATCACGATCCTAAAGGATGCCTCTGCAAAAGCTCTGTATGGATCAAAGGCTGCAAATGGTGTCATCGTCGTGGAGACCAAGAAGCTCTCGGGGAACGAGCAGAGAATAACCTACAACGGAACCGTATCCTTTGAGATCCCCGACCTGTCCAGCTACAACCTTACCAACAGCTTGGAGAAAGTAGAGGTGGAGAAGCTGGATGGCATGTATGACAGTTCCAAGACGATTGCCGGATGGGAGATCAACCAAAAGCTGTATAATGAGCGCCGCAAGAGAGCATTGGAGGGGCTGAACACCTATTGGCTCGCGAAACCGCTTCGCCTGGGTATCGGTCAGAAGCACAATCTCAGTGTGGAGCTGGGTGATGCCCAAAGCCTTAGAGCCACGATTGACTTCAGCTACAACGACACTAAGGGCGTGATGAAGGGGTCAGGCCGCTCGACGATTGCCACGACTGCCAACATTGCATACCGAAAGGACAATCTTATCTTCCGCAATACTCTCACAGTATTGGCAAACAACGGATACGACTCACCCTACGGCTCATTTTCGGACTATGCAAAGCTGAATCCTTATTGGGAAGCGACCGACAAGAATGGCAATATTCTGCGTATTGCCGCATATAGCGAGGTGGAGGGTAAAACCGCAAACCCAATGTACGATGCCGTCATTGGGACGTTACTGTCCAGCAAGTACTACGACATCACCGACAACTTCTATGCCGAGTGGCGCCCTACCATGGAGCTGAAAGCCGTACTCAGGGCAGGGTGGAATAAAAAACTAAGTGAGGATAATAAGTTTTACCCCGCCGATCACTCTCGGTTTATCAACTACTCTGCCGACAGGGCTGACGAGCGAGGGGAGTATTACCTGGCCAACGGTCAGAGTGATCGACTGACAGGAGACCTAAACTTCAGTTACAACAAGTCAATAGACGTACACAGCTTCTTCCTGAATGCAGGTGCGTTTGTCGCCCAAAGTTCGGGCTCAAGCTATTCGCACAGAGCCGTTGGCTTTTCCAACAGTGACATTGCCGATATTACGTTTGCCAAGCAATATGCCAAGGGCAGTATCCCGGTGGGAACCTCTACGATACGCCGCGAGCTGAGCTTCCTTCTCTCGGCCTCCTATGACTATCATGACCGCTATCTTCTGGATGCGACCTTTAGGCGCGGCGCCTCATCTCTTTACGGAGCGAACAACAGGTGGGCCAACAGCTGGTCGCTGGGTGCGGGATGGAATGTCCACAAAGAGTCGTGGATGACATTTGAGCCTCTTACGATGCTCAAGCTGAGAGCTTCCATCGGTCTCACCGGCAATCAGAACTTCCTGACAAATACCGCAGTCTCGACCTATAAGTATTTCCCGGGAGTACTCTACGGAGAGTTTACCGGCGCGTATCTCACCAATATGCCCAACCCGGATCTCAAGTGGGAGCAGAAGCTGGACAAGAATATTGGCTTCGACCTACGACTCTGGGGGCTTAACCTTACGGTAGATCTCTATCAGGCAGACACGAGAAATATGCTTACTGACCTGACCATACCGGGATCCACCGGCTTCACCACCGTTAAGGACAACTTGGGACTTGTGCGAAATACCGGCTTTGAGACCAAACTGTCCTATGCTCTGTGGCGTGGCAAGGAGGGTTATGTCAATCTTTTTGGATCGCTCAGCCACAATAAGAACTACATCGTAAGCCTCTCGGAGAGCCTCCGCGAGTATAACAGCAGGGTGAAGAAAAATTCGACAAGAGGAGATTTCTCAGGACCTGTTCAGCTCTTCCAAGATGGTCAGTCGATGACGACCATATGGGCCGTAAAGTCCGCCGGGATCGATCCTGCAAGGGGAGTAGAGGTGTTTGTGAAGAAGAATGGTGAGCTCACCTATACTTACGACCCGTCCGATCTCGTCCCCGTCGGAGATGAGACACCAAAGATCCGCGGCAATGTCGGCATTAACGCAGAATACAAAGGATTCGGATTATCTGCCATACTGTCATATCTGGCAGGCGGACAGAGCTATAATGCAACCCTCGTAAATAAAGTGGAGAACGCCCCCATTAGGTACAATGTAGACAAGCGACTTGCAGAGGGACGCTGGAGAGAAGTAGGACAGGTGACGAGGTACAAGAGGTTTGACAGCAGTTGGATGACCAGACCGACCTCTCGATTTGTCCAAGAGAGAAACGAACTGAACATTTCCTCCGTATCTCTCTATTACATCTTCCCGAAAAGTGTCTACTCTGCCATCGGTGCGAAGTATCTTAAGGTCGCATTGCTGATGAATGATATTGCAACATTCTCCAGCATTGAGGTAGAGCGTGGCTTGGCTTATCCTTTCGCCCGTCGACTCTCCTGCTCGATCACCGCAACATTCTGACCTGTGTTTGCAATCCCTATTTCATCAATGTACAACACAATGAAAAGAACAACATATATACACGTACTCTTCTTTCTTCTCTCTCTGACAGCTCTGAGTGCGTGCGACAAGTGGTTCGAGGTCACGCCTGTCTCGGAGATCCGAGATGAGCAGCATCTCAAGACCGTCAAGGGTTTCCAGCAGAGTCTCACCGGATGCTATATTGCCCTGTCTGACGAGAATCTGTATGGGAGAGAGTTGTCATGGTTTTTACCCGAAATGCTGGCTCATCAATACCGCGAGCCAACCACGGAGGCAGACAAGGCTATTTTCAATCATCAGTATAGAGAGAAGACCGTTTTCAATCGCGTCGAAGGCATTTGGAACAAGATGTACAACGTCATCGCCAACGCCAACGACGGTCTCATCAAACTGGAGGAGCGTAAGAGTACCATTTCTCCGATGGAGTACGCCATCATCAAAGGGGAGTTTCTTGCGATTCGAGCCTATGTACATCTGGATCTGCTGAGGTATTACGGGTACGGAGGATACTCGACCAGAGTGGAGGAGCTGAGCAAGAAGCCATCCATCCCATACGTAACAAGACTGAGCAAGGAGACGGAAAGGCAATTTACCGGTGCTGAACTCTATGACTCTCTTATGAAAGACTTGGACGAGGCGGCTGCGCTCCTCAGGGAGTATGACCCTATCGTCTCGGATGGGCACTTGGATGAGCTCAAGGAGGTGAACGTCGATGGTTACTACAAGAAACGCAACCTGAAGCTAAACTACTATGCGGTACGTGCTCTACAGGCAAGGGCAGCTATGTGGTTTGGCACGCCGGAGGCTGTGGATAAGGCCTTCGAGGCGGCATCTGAAGTCGTTGCAGCCTCAGATGGTAATTCCCTGGTCAAGAATGCCAAAGTCATCAATACATCCATACGGTTGCAGCAAGCCCACGAGATCTCGATCAACAATTGCTCTTTTGCAACGGAGGCACTTTTTGCGTTGGATGTCCCGAAGTTGGATGATTATACTCAGCAGTATTTCAAGATCAATCCTGACAACTGGGACGCATCTGCACTTGTTCTTACCTCCGATCGTATCAGGCAACTATTCGGCGACAGTAACGCAGACGTGAGACTGTCTAAAGTGCTTACAAAAAACAGCGCCGGCACCTACACTTCACTCAAATATGCGAGTCGCGATGGTGTCAATAATCGCATCAATATGATCCGTCTGCCTGAAGTGTACTATATCTTGGCAGAGGCGAAACTCTTCAAAGGAGACAAGAAGGGTGCGATAGACTTACTTAATACCATCCGCCACAGGCGAGGTATCTCAGACAGCATTGACGAGCAAACCGAGGTCGGGGATGTAAGGAAACTGATCTTTGGTGAGTACGAGCGAGAGTTTACGGGCGAGGGCGTACTGTTCTTCCTGCAGAAGCGTCTGGCGCTCAAAGAAATCCCGCAGCTTTCTGAGGGTCAGGAGATGAGCGATGCACAGTACCTCATGCCATTCCCTGACATGGAGAGCTCCTATGGCAGAATACAATAATCTAATGACTCAGACGACCATGAACCTGCATAAATACAGTCGACTATTGCTATTGCTCTTGATCCCTATACTCTTATTGTCCAACGGGTGCAAGAAGAGCGAGACACCATTCTACAACCCCCGGTACAATGCGGTACGCTTCCCGTATGCGACCAACGACAAGGGGATAAAGGAGCCTACCGGATATGTCCCGGGGGACAAGACGTTCTACAAGTCCTACTCATTCTTTTCCGACCCCGACGCCGAGAGCCATATTGACAGCATACCACTCTATCTGATTGGGCTGAAGAGCGATACAGATCGTGCCGTCAATATAGAGGTGATCAAGGACGAAAGTGCTCCCGCAGACTATTTTGAGGTGCTGGGGGCATCTGTTCCGGCCAATGCGATGACGGGAGCAATTAAGTTCAAGTTAATTAATCGGAAGGAACTAAAGGAGCATGATGTCCAAATCGCATTCCGCATAAAAGATTCCGATGATCTTCTCGCGGGACCTCCGGAGTTTACCAAGGCCGTTATGCGCTGGGGCATTCGACTTGAGCCACCGGTTCTGACTACGCACTTCATGACCTACAATGCCTTGATTCAGGGCTCTGACATGGCATTCTCAGACTCCAAGGATTACTTTAGTGTCAAAGCGCTGGAGGTTATCGTTGCTGCGCTCAATTGGAACGACTGGGATGACAAGGTAAAGCACGGCTCCAACAATGCCAATCCCGGAGGGTACAAGTACCTGCCATGGGACGGAGCCATTCGCAAGACTTATCTCGCCTATACCAAGAAGATCGCAGACTATATCGAGGACTATAATACACATCACCCCGGTGCCCCACTCGTCCACGATGGTGGCGCGCTAAAGGGTAAACGCATTGAGGCCAGAACCAAGTAATCAGTGAACAAATACTATATGAAGAAATTAGTACAAAGCCTCATCACGGCGGTGGGATTATTGTCGGTCTCCTTGAGTTCGTGCTACAAGGACAAGAGTACTTTGCCCTCCAATCCCATCCCCGATGTGGTCATAGACACCGTAGGGATTGCCAAAGAGCAGTTCGTAGATTTTCAGACTCATCTGATCATCAGCCCCAAGCCGGATCCAAAGTTTGAGGATGCAGATGTCTCTTATAAATGGCAGATCACAGCGACGACCGACCAACGCAGCACAGACCTCGAGACAATAGGGACTGACCTGCGGCTGGACTATATCGCCACGAAACCCATTTCCTCCAAGCCATATTATCTGTTCCTTACGATCACAGACAACAAACATGGGGGAATTGAATACATCTATTCGTGGCCACTCACCATTCGCGGCTCCTATATCAGTGGCTTGGTGGTAGCCGACACCAAGGATGGCGGTGCACACACGGATTTGACCTATATCAAAGATCAGAGTGTATCGATTAAGTACAAGGGAGATCAAGTCTGGTTCCGAGATATTCTGGGCAGCACGCCCGAAGGCGCCATACCCGGGAGGGCGAATAAGATAACATACGCTTACTGGGGATACGCTACCTATTTCGGACGAGACAGCTATTTGTGGGTGAGCACCGATGATGGCAAGCTCTATAAGTACAACACCAAGGACTTTAGCCTTGCCGGAAACTTGTCGGACGACAGGATTGCAATTTACAAGTCCGGCGACATTCGGGTCAAGAACCATTTCTCTGCAGGAGAGTATTATTTCCTTGACACCACAGACGGAATCTATAAGATAAGCCATCGCTCGCGCAATGCCGAGACGGTATTCTCTGTCCCGGAATCCGTACTTGCCGGCACCAAGATAAGTAATAACATCGTGGGCGTGTCCGGCAACAGGCAAAACAATGATGGCTTTGCCATCTACTACGACGAAGGGAAGGAAGCAATCTTGGGCTTTGCAAAGTATCAGAGCTACAGCTTCAACAAGGAGACCTTTGCGGCGAATGAGCAGTTTGATCCGGGAAAGCTTCCCAATCGCACCGCAATCGCAGCCGACATCTCCGACGATGGCAAGTTTGGGCGAATACTTCTGAAGAATAACAGCACAGACAATTATGAGCTCTACATCGTAAAGATGCACGAGAAGGAGCGGAAAGATAACGCAGGAAAGGTAATCCAGCATGAAGAGATGGCGTGTGCACAAAGCAAATACAGCATCTCACCTAATGGCAAGTCCATACTGGACGAAGCCAAGTCCGTCTTCTTCTCAAAAAAATACAACCTGCTCTACGCTGTCACGAAGGATAAGATTTATGCCTTTACATTTATTGGGACATCTCAGGAGATTAAGCCCTCAGGAGTCCTTTATGAAGTCAATGCCGGAGAGGTCATAAGCAACGCCAAGCTCTTTATCCAGGGAGAGTACAACTTCGAGCCGACACTCGTCGGAGGGTCACTGCTCCCGGAGCTCAAGTACAATTGCATGGCTTTGATTTTGAGCATACAGAAAGGAGAAGATGGACTTGTCCGCATCCTGCCCATAGACCCCAACTTTGCCACATCGGGCATACTTTTACGAGACAAGGCAAGTGATTATACCGGATTTGGAACGATATTGGACGTCACCCCTATTGGCGAGTAAGATGTCCTCATAAGGACTGTTATGTTTTGATCAATGGCTCACACACTCCTCCCGCAAGCGCAGTTGGAGGAGATGTGGGTCATCGATCTTCACTGGCACACCACAATAAATGAAACGATTACAGATACTTTTCGCCGTCCTCATTTCGCTGATTGCATTCTCCAATGCAGCTCCTCAGAGTGAGTGTCTCTCTCCGGGGACAAGTAAGGGATGGTTTAAGAGTAAAAGACAACAAGCGAAGGAGGAGTCGGAGCGAAACAGCAACAGGACACCGACCGAATCGGAAGAAGAGCGAAAGTACGCCGACCTTTTGAAGGGTGCAGAGTTACAGGATGGACTCTTCAAGGTCATCTCCAAGGGAGACCGCCTCTACTTCGAGCTGCGGGACAGTATTTTATCCAGACCCATCCTAATTTCCAATCGCATCTCGCGTACCTCAAGCACCATTGATGCAGTTGCAGGACAGATGGTCTCTGAGCCATTCATCGTAAGCTTTACGCTTCGCGATGAACAAAAGGTTCTAATGTACGCACAAAGGTATTCCAGTGCTGTGGAGGAGGGAGGGGCTATTAAGTCTGCGTTTGACAAGAACTATCTGAACCCCATCCTTAAGACTTTTGGCATTTCTGCGCGACTGCCCGGCAGTGTAGTCATTGACGTCACAGACTTCTTCCTGGGAGGAGAGAGCCTGCTGTCCCCGCGGATATCCCCAAGCAGTGGTGTCCCGTCGACCCCTCTGCCCGGGGGATCATATTTTACGCAAATCAAGGCATTTCCTCAAAACGTTGAGGTAAAATGCATCCTGGCTTTCAGACAAGGCAACAGTCCCTACACGGTCGAGACGCATCGCTCCATTGTTTTACTGCCGGACGTGCCGATGCGCATCCGACTGAGTGACAATCGTGTCGGTTACTACAGTACAGACAAGGAGACCTTTACGACCACACCCTCTCAGGCTGTCAGGGGTTATGGCGTAATCCATCGTCGGAGGCTGGAGCCCTCAGACATGGAGGCCTATCGCAGAGGCGAAGTAGTCGATCCCATCAAGCCTGTCGTCTTCTACATCGACACCGCCTTCCCCTCCCGATGGCACGAGGCGATAAAAGCAGGTGTGGAGGATTGGAACGTCGCACTGGAGGCAGCAGGATTTCGTCATGCCATCAGGGCTCGTATGTATCCCACCAAGGACGAGATGCCGGACTTTGATCCCGACGACCTTCGTTTTTCCTGCATCAAGTACGCTGCCGCCAAGATTGCCAATGCGATGGGCCCGATTCACATTGATCCCCGCTCCGGTGAGATTCTTAATGCAGATGTCATCTGGTACCACAATATTCTTGCCCGCCTGTATTATTGGCGATTTACTCAGACCGCTGCTGCCGACAAGAGGATGCAATCCCGGGATATGCCCGAGGAGCTTCTGCTGGAGTCGATAAGGTACGTCATAGCCCATGAGGTCGGCCATACGCTGGGTCTTACCCACAATATGGGGGCGAGCTACGCCTACCCTACCGAGAAACTCCGGGATCCGGATTTTACGCAACAGTATGGCACCACTCCCTCCATTATGGACTATGCCCGAAATAATTATGTGGCACAGCCCGGAGATGTCGAGAGAGGAGTCTCCCTGATACCTCCACACCTCGGTGTTTACGATAGGTTTGCCATAGAGTGGGGCTATCGTCTGATCCCCGATGCTCCGACACCCGATGATGAGAAAGAGACTCTAAACAAGTGGATCCTCGACAAAATTGACGATCCCATGTACCGCTATGGTGCCGAGCAGGTAACCATCATTGATCCAACCGACCAGATCGAAGACCTCTCAGATAATCAGATAAAAGCCGGAGAGTATGGCATCAAAAATCTGAAAATTGTTACCCAAAACTACGAAAGATGGTTGCAAGTTCCGGGAGCAACCGCTACCGACCTTATGGCTATGCGTGGGGAGATTATCATGCAATTCACAAGGTATCTTGGGCACGCTCTGCCATACATTGGCGGAAGGGAATACTACTTTGCTGTACAGGGCGATGGACGGATGCCGGTGACCTATTTCCCGCGTGCCAAACAACGGGAAGCCCTACGGTGGATTATGCACCAGATCAGAGATATGGATCAGTGGCTTTTCACTCCGCTATCCAATCAGAAATACGATGTCTCTGGAGATTTATATTCTGCTCGGTATCCGCGTGCCATATACAGCACAATCATCACTGATCTTTTTGCAGATTACAGATTGTTAGGAGTTATTGAGGGGTACGAAGCACAAGTCTCCACCGGTTACACACTTGACCAATATCTCTCTGACCTCATAAAAGAGCTATTCAAGGCCAGCTACAAAGGGGAAAAATTGTCTGACAATGAAATGGCGATACAAAACACCGCCATCAATGCCATAATTGGCTATATTCCGACAAAAGATGCTGTGCTTACTTCTCCAATGACCACAGCTATTGCCAATGATCGGGCTTATGTGTCTCAGTATATTGACCAACCTCAGTGTATGCACCATACGGCGTGTGGAATTAGTGACAATCATAATTTTTATCGGGTCAATGTCCAACCAAATCGCGTGCGATCGTTCCAAGCGACTCCTCTGCTGTTGACCTATCTCAAGGAAATTAGACGGCTCTACAGACAACGTGCACTCTCTACCACTGACAGAGAAACCAAGGGATTTTATCTCAGCTGGGAACTTTTATTCAAGAAGTTACTGGACTGACCCTCTAATGGCATCAAAATGAGGGAAGGGTGTGTCAAAACAGATGTTTTGACACACCCTCTCGTTTTGTCGATACCATCCATAAAAGAGACCTTGAAACCTTTGCGCGGAGAGAAGGGCAAGATAGTTGAGTTATGGGTTTCTTGAGGTAGGGTCAGGGGGTAAAAGCTCCACAAAAGGATCCGAACAGACTCATAAGAATGAAGTAGAAGAATAGCACCCCGAAGCAGGACTCATTTGCGGACACAGTGGTGACCAAAAGAGCAAGGAAGAGCCAAAACAGATTTCTTTCCTTGGTAGACACTCTCATTGATCGGAATAGGGTACGGAAAGTGATTGAGGAGAAGTACAAGAAGGAAGAGAATGCGGTAGGAAGGGAAAGCCTACGACTACGTTTTTAGAGGTGGGGATGCTGCTGGCGATGGTGATTTTGCTGAAACGTGTGGCGGAGAGCACCCGTATCTCCGTCTTTACGGATAAAATCAATCTCACGGCGGATACGGAAGTCAGTTTGGATGAG
>SFHG01000047.1 GCA_004555765.1 Bacteroidales bacterium | reverse complement strand
CGATGGTACTATTACGATGGGAGAGTAGGTAGCCGCCACTTAGAGGAGAGACCGGAGTTAAGAGAGACAAATCTCTTAGCTTCGGTCTCTTTCTTTCTTCCTTCTTTCTCCTTCTTTCTCCTTCTTTCTCCTCCCTTTCTCTCTTTCTTCCCTTCTTTCTTTTTCCCGTGGAGGAGTGGTGGAAGTGGTAGCGTGGTGGGAAGTGGGTTTGCCGTGGTGGAGGCTTTGGTCTCTTCCTTTTGACAGCCTACCCCGTAGGACCCAAAGATACGTGCTGTCGAATAGTCTCAGACACGGTCTCGGCGATGTCTGGTCGCATCTCGCGGGCTATGTTCGGACGGCTTCGACAATGTGTCTGGTCACCTCTCGGGGCTATGTTCGGACGGCTTCGACAATGTGTCTGGTTACCTCTTGGGACTATGTTCGGACGGCTTCGACAATGTGTCTGGTCACCTTTCGGGGCTATGTTCGGACAGCTTCGGCGATGTCAGATCGCCTTGGATGCTGTCGTGCTGTCGGACTACCTCAGACAATTGTAGTACGATCTTGAGGAAGGGGACGCATAGTTAGGGGAGCGTGGTGGAGAGCTGTGGAAGTGTGTGGGGCGTGGTTATTTTTTGTAACTTTGGGAGGTGCGTGCTTCAGCGCCTGTTTTTATGACCAAAAGAAACTTATTTGGCGCCTTTTGCGCGCTTTTCCTCGTCCTTACCGTGACGAGCGGATGCGATCATTACACTCCTCCTTCGCCCCTTGACGGCATTTGGCTGGTTGAATCCGTGGAGAATAACTCCGGTCTCCCGATGCCTGCTTATGCCGAGTCTGCGGATGGTGTGTACTGGGAGTTCCAGAACGTCCTTTTCCGGATTACGTACATAGCCGATGCCTCCAAGAGTATCTCCGTCAGGCAGACGCTGTGGGGGTATCCTGCTTTTGACGGGAACGAGATTACGTTCACGCCCAACGATCTGCAGAAGACGGATGCGGTCTTTCCGGTCCCCGGTGGTACAAATCTCCCGGAATTAAGGTTGCGTTACGAGACCTCACACGGTACGCTTACGCTGTATGGCGAGAATTACATCATTCACCTCGTGAAGCGGTGATACACTCCGACACCCATCTTTAATCCTAATTACCGATAACCAAATGCCTATTTTATCGAAAAAGAAACTCTTTCTCGCCGCGAGTGCAGTAGTGGCGTTTATTGTTGCTTCGCCCGTGGCGGATGCCTGCTCCGACCTTATCGTGGGCAAAGGTGCGAGCACGGATGGCAGCGTGATCATCAGCTATGCCGCCGACAGTCATACCTTGTATGGAGAATTGTATCACTGGCCCGCCCGCACCTACCCCGCAGGGCTGATGATGGACGTCATCGTCTGGGACACCGGGGCTTTCAGCGGTCAGATTCCCCAAGTCCTCCGCACGTATAACGTCGTGGGTAATATGAACGAAAAGCAGGTGGCCATCACCGAGAGCACTTGGGGCGGTCTCGAGTCGCTCGAAGGCGGTGAGGGCATCATGGACTATGGCAGTCTCATCTACATTGCTCTTCAGAGGTCTGCCACTGCGCGTGAGGCGATTGATGTGATGACTTCGCTTGTGGAAAAGTACGGCTATGCTTCCAGTGGTGAGAGCTTTACGATAGCAGACAAAAACGAAGTCTGGATTATGGAGATGATCGGCAAAGGCAAGGGCGAAAAGGGTGCCGTGTGGGTCGCAACCCGCATCCCCGATAATGCCATCAGCGGTCACGCCAACCAGGCACGCATCCAGCAGATCAACTTTAAGGACAAAGAAAACTGGCGGTACTCCGAGGACGTGGTCTCTTTCGCCCGCGAAAAAGGGCTCTATAAAGGGTCGGATAGAGACTTCTCATTCCAGAAAGTGTACAACCCCTATACTTTCGGAGGGCTGAGAGGATGTGAGGCGCGCGTATGGAGCTTCTTTAACCGCTTCAAGGGCGGTATGGACAAATACCTTCCGCTCGTGATGGGGTATGAAACCGATGCCGAACCGATGCCCCTCTACGTCATCCCGGATCGCAAACTCTCTGTGCAAGACGTGCAAAATATGATGCGTGACCACTATGAGGATACGCCTATGGATATGACCAAGGATGCCGGTGCCGGTCCTTACAAAGTGCCTTACCGCTGGAGACCGATGGACTTTGAGGTCGACGGACAGAAGTACGTCAACGAGCGCGCCATCGCCACTCAGCAAACCGGCTTCGTTCTCGTCGCCCAGCTCCGCAATTTTCTGCCCGACCTCGTGGGACCGATCCTCTGGTTTGGTGCGGATGACGCCAATACCACCGTCTTCTCTCCGATGTACGGCTGCATTACCGAGGCGCCCGAAGCTTTCAGCCCGAAAAACGGAAGTATGACCGAATTCTCCTGGACCAGTGCCTTTTGGATCAATAACTGGGTCGCCAATATGGCGTACAGCAGGTACGACTATATGATAAAGGATATTCGTCCCGTCCAAAAGGAGCTGGAGGACCGCTTCTTCCTCCACCAGCCCAAGGTAGAGAAAAAAGCCCTTGAGATTGCCGAAAAGGACGGCCAGGAAGCCGCCATCGCTTACCTCACCCGGTACTCTGCTTCTTGTGCCGACAACGCCACCGCGCGGTACAAAAAGCTTGGCGAATACCTCCTTGTGAAGTACATCGACGGAAACGTCAAGAAAGAAAAGAACGGTGCCTTCGAGACCAAAAACGGTCTCGCGGTCTTCCCCGACCAACCCGGCTATGATGAGGCGTATTACCGCTCCATCGCAGAGGATCCGGCTTCCGAACATTTGAAGTCCCCGAAGGAGGAGCAATAAGCCGGTTCTCTTTCTCTCCCGCTTAGGACAAAAACAGAGAGCTCCGTCAGAGGAGGGCGAATAGCGCTATTCTGCCTCCTCTGACGGAGCTCTTCTTTGTCTCTTCGACCCCCTTGTAATGTGTGCGGAGCGACTGCCGGGGGAGGGCAATCGCTCCGCGTTTCGGTCAGATTCCGCCGGTCTCGGACGAGCCTCCGGAAGTCCCGCCCCCGGGTCCGGGCGTGGGCGTCGTCGTGCTTTTCTTCTCCGGGGCTTCCACGCGCTCATAGCTTACACCGGTAAGGGTGAAGTACTTGCGTGAGGGCGAGAGGCGGACAACGGGCTTGGTGATGTGGACGTTGGGGTTAAACTCCGCAGTGCCTTTTTCCACCAGTTTGCTCTGAAAAGAGGGCTTCAGCAACCCCAGGTCGCCAAACTCTACGATGTCGCCGTTCTCCACATGCCGTTTCGCAATCTCGGCGGCAAGGCGAAGCACTGCCTCCACCTCCGCACCCGTGAAGGTTGTGGCACGGGCCACCTCGTCGCAAAAGTTGCGGTGGTCGATGCGTTTGCGTCCCGTGGGACTGGCCTGAATGACGATTTTCCCGGCCATCTTCCCGATTGTCGCTTTCCGTTCCGAAAGCGTGTAAGCTAAAGGTCTATTAGCCATAGTTGTCTTTAGATGCTCCGCAGTAGTTCCCGTGCTCGGAGGTCGGGAGCATATTCCCTCCGACAGCTTTTTTATCTCCTTAGTACAAATGTAACAAAAAGGTCGACCTTTTCGCCCGAAACCCTCGACCTTTTCGCCCGAGACCCTCGACCTTTTCGCCCGAAACCCCCGGGCCTTTTCTCCAGAGACCCCCGGGCCTTTTCGCCCGAGACCCCCGGGCCTTTTCTCCCGAGACCCCCGGGCCTTTTCGCCCGAAACCCTCGGGCCGGGGGTTATTCGGGGTCTTTCTCCGGTTGGGAGCGGGGGTGAGCCCCGTAGTTCTTGCGGAGCTCTTCGAAGGTGGTGTGCGTGTAGATGGAGGTGGTGGAGACACTCTCGTGTCCCAGAAGCTCTTTGACGCTCATCAGATCCGCTCCGTCATTGAGGAGCGCGGTGGCGAAGCTGTGACGGAGGACGTGCGGACTCTTGCGGTAGTATTGGTCGAGCGGGGCGAGGGCTTCCCTCACTATGCGGTACAGGGAAGAGTGCGCCAGGGGACGCCCTTTTTCCGAGAGTAAAAAGAGTCCCGCGCCTGCCCCCTTCGGCCTGCGCACGTCTGCGATGTAGCGGGCGATTTGCGCTTTGAGGAAAGGCCCGATGGGGATGATCCGCTCTTTGTCTCCTTTGCCCCGTACTTTTATCCTCAGACCCGGGAGATCGAGTGCTTCGAGCTTGAGGTCGCAGACCTCTTGGGAGCGCATCCCGGTTTGGAACAGCAGATCGGTGACAAAGGCGAGGTACCAGAGGTGGGCTTGATCCTCCGGGCGGTCTGCTTCCCGGGCATCGCGGTAGAGTTCGTCGATACGGTCGGAGAGCGCCCGGGCGTTGACGAACGCGGGAAGCTCTTTTCCCCCCCTCGGGACCGGGACGGCGCGAAAGGGGTTCAGCACCACTTCGCGCTCCTTGAGCAGGTAGGCGTAAAAAGAGCGGAGCGCGGAGAGACGCCTCCGGACGGACCGGGGCGTGTCTCCGTGCTCTATGAACTTGAGAACGGACTTGCGGGCGGTACGGTTGTCGACGCTTCGGACCAAGTCCTCTATCTCCGCCTCCCCCGCATCGGGCCCCCCGAGTCCTTCGAGCAGGAGCCAGAGCCGGAGATCGTCGAGATAAGAGCGCACAGTGCGCGGGCTGTATCCTTTCTCCAGTCGCAGGTAAGACTCATACCGGGACAGCCAACCGTCTTTTTCCATACTAATGCATCATCAAAAAGCGTCTTTGGGGTCTTCGCCGTATTTGTTCCGTCCCGCGTCGCCCTTTTTGACCATCAGGACCAGGAACCAGATACTGATGACCAAAAGGAGGACAAGAGAGACCCAGATGGGCCACTCCACAAGCTCGTTCCCGTCCATTGTGGCTTTTACGGCGCTGAGAGAGAGAACCGTGGCTGCGCATATAATCACAATAGAATAGCCGAGAAGCCACCAACCGGATTTGCCGGTATCGTGGAGACGACGCACCGTGACTGCGAGCTGCGGGATAAAGAGCGCCAAACCGTAGAGCGTGAGCAGCCCGGTGAAGAACATCCCCATACCGACACTCCTGGGCATCAGCTCGGGGGGCATACCCGGATCGGCGCCGACACCCGGCAATCCGCCACCCAAAAGGAAGCTGACGAGGAAGATGACGGCTTCGATGATGAGGATCCAGAGGTAAAACATCCAGTACTCTTTGCGGCGCGCACGACCCTTGAAGTCGAAATACTGACGGAGGCACTTAATGAACCATTTCATAATAAAGCGTGTATAATTTAGTTAGGTGAAGTAATAAGGTGTCTTTTTGATGAGGATGAGGGGAGAAGGGCGGCTCTCAGACCTCATCGTAGAAGTCGTATAGGAAATCGTTGTAGGGGAAACGCTGCACGTGGATCTCCTTGACACGGTCGTATAGAAGGTCTCTGAGCTCATCCACACCGTCGCCTCTCACTGCGCTGATGAAACGGACATCGAGGTCTTTTTGGTGCGCCATCCAGGTCTGTTTGAGGTCGTCCAAAGAGATGTTTTCTTTCTGCACCGGGGTGAGGTCGTCTTCGTCCTTGGGGACATAAGAAAAGGCGTCCACCTTATTGAAGACGAGGATGGTGGGTTTCTGCACGCCATCCAGTATCTCGGCGAGCGTCTCATTGACCACTTTTATTTGATCCTCAAACGCAGGGTGGGAGACGTCCACGACGTGTACGAGGAGGTCGGCTTCCCGTACTTCGTCGAGCGTGGACTTGAAGGACTCGATGAGCTGCGTGGGGAGCTTGCGGATGAAGCCCACGGTGTCGGAGAGGAGGAAAGGCAGGTTTTTGACGACGACTTTGCGGACCGTGGTGTCGAGCGTGGCAAAGAGTTTGTTTTCGGCAAAGACGTCGCTCTTGGATAGAAGGTTCATAATCGTGGACTTGCCGACGTTCGTGTAGCCGACAAGGGCGACGCGCACCATCTTGCCGCGGTTCTTCCTCTGAGTGTTCTTTTGCTTATCGATGTCTTTGAGATCCTCTTTGAGCTTGGCGATTTTGGTGAGGATGATCCGGCGGTCGGTCTCGAGCTGTGTCTCACCCGGTCCGCGCATATTCGTACCGCCCCCGCGCTGGCGGTCGAGGTGGGTCCACAGTCGGGTCAGGCGGGGTAAGAGATACTGGTACTGGGCGAGCTCCACTTGGGTCTTGGCGTGCGAAGTGCGTGCACGGGAAGCAAAGATGTCGAGGATGAGGGAGGTGCGATCCATCACGGGGACACCGAGCGCCTTCTCCACGTTGCGGAGCTGGTTGGGTGAGAGTTCGTCGTCAAAGAGGACGAGACCGATGCCTTCCTCCTCTGCCTTGGCGGCGATTTCTTCGAGCTTGCCTTTGCCGAGGTAAGAGGTGGAGTTCGGGTGATCGAGCTTTTGGGTAAAAGAGCGAACCGCCTCTATGCCGTCGGTTTCGGCGAGAAACGCCAGTTCGTCCAAGTACTCCTGTACCTGATTCTCGGACTGCTCGGGGGTGATGATGCCGACGAGATAGGCTTTGTCGCCAAGCGCGGCCGCATTTATAAATTCATTCATTCGTTGACTGTGTAGTTGTTTTTGATGGGCATACGGTTTCGATCTCATCCCGGTGCTCCGGATGCTGTACCCCGCGCTCCCGCAGTTGGTCGGCGCGACTCTTACTCTTCGTGACCATATAGACTCCGAGGACGACGAGGGCGGCCGCCAGACCTTTCGCCCAGGTCCACTCTTCCAAGCCCCACAGCAGAGCCAGCGTCGTGGCAATGACGGGGTTGAAGTAATTGTAGATGGAGACCACAGTGGGACGGAGTCTTTTCTGCCCTACGGGGAGAAGAAAATAGGCAACGAAAGTGGCAAAAAAGACGACAAAAGAGAGTGCTCCGATAGTCTTCTCCGACAGCGTGCTCCAAGGTGTCCGAATAACATCGCCGATGGTAAAAGGCGCCACGAGGATGAGCGTAAAAAGGAACATCCACCGCATCAAGACCCACGGCTCGTATTTGTCAATGAGGTCGCGGTAGACGGTGAGGTAAATGCAGTAGCTCAGAGTGGCTATGAGCGCCACGAGGTCACCCCACAAAGTTCCTTCCCCAAGTCCCTCGCCTCCGGTGCGGACAAAGAGAAGCGTGAGAACCCCGAGGGCTCCGAAAGCCACGCCGCCTGCTTTAAGCAGGGAGATGGGTTCGCGGAGGATGAAAAAGGCAAGTACGATCGTAAAGACAGGTCCCAGGGACGCCATCAGGGACTGATGGATGGGCGTGGTAAGGGACATCGCGATGGCGAAACCGCTTTGGTTCAAAAGCACACCGAAGACGGAGGCCATAAAGATTCGCCCGAAGTCTTTCCTTTCGACCTTAGTACGAGGCAGGAAAAAGGACACGCACCAGAAGAGAACGGTGGCGACGGAGAAGCGGGCAAACATGTGCGTACCCGGGGTCAGCTCGCCTTCCGATCCCACGAGAACCGCGGAAAGAGGCCCGTTCATCCCGAAAATCAGAGCTGTGGCGAGCATCGCCAAGTGTCCGCCGAACTTATCCTTGCTGTATTGTATCATCGTGTTTCGTCATTGGGGGGGAGTAAAGTCCGAAGTGTTCGTTTGGGAGCCGCCCGAAGTCTATGGCGAGACCCTCTTTGGCGCGCAACGTCTTCGGGAAGATCTCCAAGGCTTCTCCCCGCAGTTCTTCGAGCTCTGCTTCGGTCTTGTATCGGGAGGAGAAGTGTCCGATAAGGAGAGCGCCGACCTCCGCTCTTCGCGCAATCTCGGCGGCTTCGCGAGCTGTCGAATGCCCGCGCTTGTGGGCTTTGCCCCGCTCTGCCTCCATATAGGTCGCTTCGTGGTAGAGTAGGGAGACACCTTTGATGTGGGGCGTGATTCCGGACAAGAACGACGTGTCGGAGCAAAAAGCAAAGGAGTAGGGCGGACGATTGGGCTTGGTGAGACGGGCGTTCGGAACGACCGTGCCGTCCTCAAGGGTGAAGTCTTCGCCGGCCTTGATGCGTCCGAAATACGCTACGGGGATGCCGTAAAAGTCGGCCATAGCCCGGTCCAAGTGGGGCAAAAGCGGCGTTTCGTCGAAGCGGTACCCCACGCACGGGACATCTCTGTGCCGGAGCGCGAAGGCGGTGACCCTTACGGACTTGTCCCGGTACACTTCCACCGGCTCTTCGGAGCGCGAAGGGTCGATGTCGTGACCGATGATATTGGAAGCCGCCTCTTCGCTGCAAAAGTAGAGGACGACCCTGCGGATGAAGTCCTCCGTGCCGACGGGTCCGTAGATGTGATAGGGATGCGAGAACCCGATGAGCGAAAGTGTGCTCATCAGCCCCGGCAATCCCAGAACGTGATCCCCGTGGAGATGGGTGAGGAAGATCCTGTGGAGGTCGGCTACCGGCACTCGGTACCTCATCAGTTGGGTCTGAATCCCTTCGCCGCAGTCTATCAGGAACGTCTTACCGCGCAGCCTGAGGACACACGAAGAGGGGTAGCGGTTCACAAGTGGTCTGGCAGAACCGCATCCCAGGACTTGGAGGTACATTTTGTCGCTGTTGAATTCCATTCTCTTCGGTCTACTTGTCCATCAGCGCATCAAGTTTGTCCCTGAGGTCTGTGAGTTTTCCCCTCAAGGAGAGAAGCCGGTCTCTGATTTCGAGCTCGGCATCCAGATCGGGTCTTTCAAGGACTCTATTGACCCCCTTCATGGTCAGTCCCTTTCGCTCTACAAGATAGTATATTTTCTCGATGAGCAGAAGGTCGTCTTTGCCGTACCACCTTGCGCCGCTTGTGGGAAACCTTTTTGGCGAGAGCTTGGTCTCCTGCTCCCAGTACCTCAGGGTGTACTCTTCCACACTGAAGAGCTCCGCCACTTCGCTGATGGAGAGGCGGGGCTTGGGGAGCTTGTCCCAGTCGTGCGTGCGCCAAGGGGCGCGATTGAGGTCCGGACTGTCTGCCATTCTTTTGTCAATCAGAGACTGTATGGGGAAATAAAGTTCCCTATAGTGAAATAAAAGAGCCGTCCCGACTAAACCTCCGTCCCCACAGCGCTTCTTGTTTCAGTCCGAGACACCAAGCATGGTGAGTGGATCCGTTTCCGGAGAAGACGCGATTTCAAGCTTCATCTTATCCGCCGAAAGAGCGTGGGTCATTCGACGAATCTCTTGTCGAGGTTCCCGGCATCGGGCATCACCTGCTTGAGCTTCAGTTCGTCACCTTTGCGACAGATGATGAGGATGTTGTCTTTTTCCACCACCAGCATATCGGAGACACCTTGGAGGACGACGAGGTGATCGTCGCGATCCGTGAAAACAAGGTTGTGCGTGCTGTCGTTGAAGATCGTTTTGGCTTTGCCCACGATGGCGTTGTAGCGCTTATCGTGTTTGATGATCTTGTCGATGGACGTCCAGCTGCCAAGGTCGGTCCACCCGAAGTCGCACAGGAGCATCTTCACGCCCTGTGCTTTTTCCATCACGGCATAGTCGAAAGAGGTACTCGGCAGGTAGGGGAAGATTTCCTCCAAAAACGGCATCTCCTCTTCCGTTCCCCAGACTTCGGGCTTCTTGTACAGCAGTTCCGTAAGCTCGGGGAAGTACCTGCCGATCACTTCCGTGAAATGGGTCGCCTTGGCGATGAAGAAGCCTGCGTTCCAAAAGAACTCTCCGCTCTCCACAAGGACTTTGGCCATACTGCGGTCGGGCTTTTCCGTGAAAGCTTTGACACTGTAACACCGACCGGCTTCAAGCTCTGCACCCGGGTGCTCGGGATCCACCGCCTGGATGTAGCCGTAGCCCGGTTCGATGTACGCGGGTTTGATACCCAGGGTCAGGATGATGTCTTCTTCGGATGCCTTTTCTGTGGCGATGTCTATGCTCTTGGCAAACTCTTTCTCTCTGATGATGAGATGGTCACAGGGAGCAAAAGTGATGACTGCAGCGGGGTCGGAGGCTTCGATGTGCTTGGCAGCGAAAGCGATGGAGGCGGCAGTATTCCGCTGAAGCGGCTCCAAGAGGAGGCACTCTTCCGGAAGACCGGGCAGCTGCTCGAGGGCGAGATCTGCATAGAGCTTATTCGTAATGACGAAGATGTGTCTGTCATCATAGCTTTTGAGGAACCTCCGGTAGGTCATCTGCAGGAGGGTAATGCCGGTGCCGAGGACGTCCAAGAACTGTTTGGGACGATTTTTTCGGCTGAAAGGCCACAGCCGGCTTCCGATACCGCCGGCAAGGATTACGCAGTAGCTGTGTGGGGCGCTCATACTATGTGTCAGTTCGGAGTTCGGAGTTCGGAGTGAGGTGGTTGGGGGAGATTGCGGTCAGAAGTTCCACTTCAGGGCAAGCGTCGGCATTGCGAGGAAGCGTTTGGGCATAAAGACATTGTAGTACATACGCCCCTCTATGCCGACGGAGAGGTCAAAGGCATCGCTGACCCCGGCGAATTGGTTGATGTTGAGCCAAAACTGGGGTTCTGCTTGAAAAGCGATTGCCATCTCTTCGTTGCCCGTCTGCGTAGTATAGGCATTCACGTACCCGATGAGGGACCAGAGGCGGTTCCAACTGGTCCACTGCCAGTAGCCGGAGAGCTGCAATCCGTGGGGCTTAGCCGCATTTTGGTTGTAGCGGTAACCGGCGACAAAATTTAGTTTGAGGTCTTTCGCGCTATTGGTGTAGACGTAATCCAGCCCTGCCACGTAGGCATTTTCCACACGGGGACGGTCCGCCACTCTGGTGAGTCCTCCACGGTACTCGCCGTGCAGGGCGATGGGCGCGTCCCAAAACTTCAGGTCTCGTGCTATGGTCCATCTCGTGTCCGCGATGCCCTGCTGCCCGAGATCTGCGTCCACGTGGACGAGCGTCTCGCCGTAGCGATCCGTGCCGAAGTGCTCGGCGGTGAGGGAAGGTCCGTAGAAAATGGGATCCGCTTTGTAGATCTCTTTGCCGAAGTTGTAGTGAAATTGGAGGTTTGTGCTTTTGAACTGTTGCGCTCCGGCTTCCGGAGAGAGCAGGAAGCCGGCAACACTGACGAGCATCAGGGAGAGGAGCGCGGAGGTAAGTCTGGTCATAGGTCTTGCTAACGGGTGTAGACGAACATAAAAGTACAGGGAGATCACTTAAGCCCCCTGTCATATACAAAGGTAGCTTTTTCCGCTCTATTTTCCGAATGTCCCCGGAGCCTCGGGCTGCGACAGTGTCGTGTGGGGCGCGAAGTGAGGGGCGTGTCACCTCAATTCCGCAGGCTGAGTTTTTATTGCTTTAGTCGGGTACTTATTGATTGTTTTTTTCTTGTGTCCCGACTTTTTCAGCAGACCAAAGGCTTTATGTGGAAGTCTGCTTATTCTCTATTTATCTCTTTATGATGTGTTCATTGTGTTCTTTTATGTAAATTCTACGCCTATTGGCACTCCTATTGCCGCCTTAAGATGCCATTGTCTTAAAGCGGTACGTACTTGTCTTGTCTGTCTATCAGCCTTCTCCTACCCATCGCACATCTGTTCTACATACCGTTGCTGTAAAGCTGTTGCCCCAAAGAGTTGTAGGATGTCACCTGTCTTGCTCTTTACCCATCGAGCTGGGCAAGTGACAAAGTGGTAGATAAACTTTTTGAGTCGTGCTTTTGAGCTAATAAGATGCCCGCATCGCTTTGACTCCTCTGAAATATACTTCGTATAGAAGTTCCTCAGTAATGCTGTAAGGAGCATAAACACAGTGTTTTGATTCATATCGGAGCTCGGCAGGTGTGCCCAATTAAAGTCGTTATTCATCTGGTCAAACACTCGCTCAATGCTGCCTCTCTTGTTGTAGTACTTTATGATCTCCTCTTCACTAGTATCTTCATCATTAGTGATGATGCTAAAGTATCTATACTTCATCTCTTCGTCATCAGAAAACATAGTACCCTCAGACCATCCATCCCTGTAGCGGTAAAGCACAACTCTGTAACTCTTTCCCTTGATAAACTCGTCTGCGTCCACACTCCTAGCTTCAATATTTCTTATGTCTCCATTGCTACTTTTGAGCTTTAGTCGTGTCCACCCTGTCTTGCTTTCCTCAACAAGCGGACCTATGATAAGGGGTGTCTATGGCACGGATGTAAAAGAGGTCGGAATACTCCTCCACAACTGAGATGACATCTCTGCTGTACGAGCCAGCGTCCATTCTTGAACGCTTCACCGTCACTCCCTCCTTTAGGAGTGCCTCATAGGCCAATCGAAGAGTCTTGGCTTGATCAAAAACCACAGGGGCATTTCCGCTACGACCTTCAATTCTTATGGGGTGACCATTGGCAAAGGCAATGCCAGGGGCATACCCCTTTACGTCCTTATAGGTCCATGCAGAGTCTCGTTTCTTTGTCTGAATAATCTGGTTGTCGTAGTCGAAGTCGCAGGCTTTGCCACTCTCCAATAGCCCTGCTTCAATAGTCCCTTTTACCAAGAGTTCGTTCAGCTTTGAATTGCGATTGAATGTGTAGTCAATCCCAGATCCCTTCGCTTTCACCAGTTCGTCATCAACCGAAAGTTTCTTAAGTGTCCGAAGTACAGTATCTGCACTCGGAGCCTTTTGTTGAGGGCATTGAGATAATTCAGAAACCAAGAGATTGACGTCTTCAATACACGTGCCTCTAGATAAGATGCTGAGAAACAGAGCATTGATCACCTCCGAATAGGAGTACCCACCACCAGAGCTGCTCCTTACTCCCAGCTCCTTATCACACAGCTCAAGAATCTTTTTGTACTCCTTGGACTGTAAAATGAAATTTAATCCGCCAAAACGCTGTGCTCTCTCAGAAATTACTTGTATATTTGCCATACCTTAATAGGGTGTTAGATATTGTTATTCAGTTGTTTATATTAAGATAAAGATAACGATTTCTAACGACAAATGTTATTCAGTTGTTTATATTAAGATAAAGATAACGATTTCTAACGACAAAGGGTGAGAAATCGCAAGAAATCTCACCCTTCTTTTTTACCCCTCACTCAGCTTGCGGAATCTAGGAATCTTCTGAATACTTATGGGGTTACGCATTAGAAGTATATGCTTAAGTTGATCATCTAATATGCTTAGCACGTGTTGGACAAACGGGTAAGAACATCCACAGGAGGTCCGATTTGTTGTAGCCCCCTAGCCGGAGGGGCATTAGCCCCGAGCGACTTGGGGTTATTAATGGTGCTGATAAATAATCACCCCCTTTTGGGTCGGATAAGAAGAAGTGGTTTTATTAATATTAAAACCTCAAACGTATGAGTACACTTCGCATAATATCCTCAAAAATACACATATGTAGGTATTTCGTGAAATAACATAATTTACGACCTTTGCGACAGAAAAAGGAGCGACAACAAATGTTTCTCCATAATACAGTAATAATATAAGCATTTAATATCATGGGATACTTGGGACTAAATAGATGGGCGCGCTACGTGGCCTTTTCTCTACTAACATCTACCTCCATTTGCCTTACAGCTATGGCTCAAAATGAGGTGCGCGATGATGGCACACTCGATGAAGTGGTCGTGACCGCTCAAAGGACCCCTGAAGTGAAAAGTCAGTCGGCGACAACCATCTCAATTATAACACGAAAGGAGCTGGTGGAGCTCAATAAGACTATGCCAGACATGCAGGCTATCGTAGGCTTTTTGGTGCCAGGAATGGCCTCTACCGGCAATACGACTAGTGAGCGCTCCAATATCTACGAGCAACAAGCCGTGACCTTCGGACCATTGATCCGACGGCTGTGGAGCGAATTGAGGTGATCAAAGGTGCAACCGCCCTTTATGGCAATGGAGCAAATGGTGGTATCATCAATATCGTGACGCGTAAAAACAGTCATAATAAGCCTTTCGGTGGTCAATCTTACATCGCAATGCAGGATCACTCTTTATTCAGCAATAAGACACATTCATTTGGCTACCGTGTCAATCAACAGTTTTATGGCAAGCTAGGTGATTTTGACTATCTGATTAATGGCGTGATCGGACAGACTGGTAGCTCGGTAGATGGTGATGGTGTATACCTTTCTCCTCGATATGGGCTTGGAGACACCCGCACATACAATGTCCTAGCAAAGGTTGGATATCAACTAAATGAGGCGGCTCGTATTGAGGGAATGTACAACTTCTTTAGGACTACACAAAATAGTCCACTCATTGCTAGTGGTGGCAAATACTTGGAAAGTCCTCGCATAGGGATTAAAGGGGATCAGCCAAAAGAAGCAATTCCAGAAGGAATGGCGTACAATAATAATGCCTACCTACGCTACACGCATAAAAATATATTCAGCGGGACTGACTTTGAGGCATCACTACAGGGCCGTGCAGTAAAGGTCGTTACAGACTACCGGATACACAATGAAAAGAAGCCTCGTTGGGAAGGCACTAGCGGGCAGGCAACCATTGAGGCAAAACAGTTCGGTGCAAAAGCTCAGCTTGATACCAAACTCTCTCTGAGTGACCAAGTTTTTACAAAGCTCCTGTATGGTATTGACTTCACAGTGGATCGTACTGGACAGCCCCTTGTAGACGGTCGTTATTGGGTGCCAGAGATGACAGCTATTAACTTTGGACCATTTGTACAAACCAAAACCACTATTGGCAACCTCCTCAATATCAAAGTAGGGGCTAGATATGATCGCATTGACGTGCGCGTGCCAGACTATGAAGTCCTTCCAAAGAAGTCAGGTGTTGCACGGACTAAGGTCAAAGGCGGTGTATTGCCTTACAACAACCTATCCTTAAATGGTGGTGTGACCTTGAATAAGTGGAGGGTATTCCAACCATTTTTAGCTTACTCTCAAGGCTTCTCTATATATGACCTTGGACGCACTTTGCGTGAAGCAAAGAGTGATGTGCTGAGCAAAATAGAAACCTCTCCTGTTAAGACACACAATGCCGAAATAGGCTTTTACTCTACCATAGACGACCTCTTTGGCGAGGATTCAAGGCTAGAGACTTCTGGCGCAGTATTCTACACCTACGCAGCGCTTGGTAGTGACCTAAAAAGTGTAGATGGATTCTGGGTGGTAGATCGCTCACCCCAACGTGTTCTTGGTGGAGAGCTATCAATGGATGCGACCATCAATAAACAGTGGCAGACAGGCGTTGGATTCTCAATGATGGAAGGGAAGAAGTATGTTGATGGCTCTTGGAACCATTATATGAGTGGCCAATCTATTCCCCCAATGAAGGTTACTGGATATATCAATTGTCGCCCTACAAAACATAGCTATATACGCCTATATGGTATGTATACTGGAGCAAGGGATCGCTTTGCCAAAAACGAAAAAGGGAAATATACCGAAGGCGAAGGCAAGGTAACACCAGTCACCTTATTGCATCTCAATGCAGGACTTACGGTAGATAAATTTACCTACACATTGGGCATAGAAAACCTACTCAACACCACCTACTACACGGTTCAATCTCAATTAGTAGCAAGAGATACCGAGTATACACATGGTAATGGTCGTGTAATCAACCTCTCCATGACTTATAGATTTTAATTTCTTGGAAGGGGAACCATCCTCTTTGTGACAGTTAATGGTGCGACCTTGGATATACAAACGTCTGAGGTCGCACCAATTATTACGAAGGCTGTAGTCTAGCATTAAATCACCTAAAATCGCTTTCTAGGTCAACACTTTATTGTCCGAGTGGTTATATTTGTATCAGAAGGCAATTTAGCCACAATGAAACATTATATTATTATATGACACGAATACTTTACTACAGCATCATTATGGGGATATTTGCAATGCTTTTTGGATCGTGCCAAGCATCACAAAAGATAGAGACGGTGGACTCTGCTACATTCAAAGAACGAATTAGCGGGGCTTCGGAGGTGCAGCTTCTTGATGTTCGTACTGCGGAAGAATTTGCCGAAGGGCACCTTGAGTCTGCGATCAATATTGATGTGCAGGGCCCAAGCTTTACGAAAAAGGTAAGTGAGCAACTAGACAAGAGTCAGCCAATTTATCTCTACTGTCGTTCGGGCAAGAGGAGTATGATGGCCGCCAAGGAACTAGAAAAGGAGGGCTACAGCATCGTCAATCTCAAGGACGGTATACTTGGGTGGTTAGATGCAGGCTATCCGGTTTTGAAGTAGCTCTATTATTGTGTGTACCCTCAAGATGGAGCTGGGGTTACGCCATTAGAAAGGTCTTCCTGCGAGATATCATCTGAGCGCCTCTAGTAAGGATCTCTCTGAGGTCCTTACTAGAGGGCGATTAATCGGGGGTGCCTTATCGGATAAGTCGGACGGGGCAGACAAGTCGGACGTGGTGGACGAGCGAAAAGTTTATTTGCAACTCTAATGAGTACCCCATAAGTTCTCGCCTAGATTCCGCAAGTCGAGTGAGGGGTAAAAAAGAAGGGTGAGATTTCTTGCGATTTCTCACCCTTTGTCGTTAGAAATCGTTATCTTTATCTTAATATAAACAACTGAATAACA
>SFHG01000004.1 GCA_004555765.1 Bacteroidales bacterium | reverse complement strand
GGGAGGGGTACAGACCGAGAAACTTTTTTTGCCCGAACCCGGGCATTTTTCCGGTACAGACCGGGAAAAGTATTTCGGTGCGTATCTCGATAGTTCCCTTCTTGGGCGGGTTTGCGGCCTTCCTCCGGGTTTTGCAGTCTTCCTCTTGCGGGTTACGCGGTAAAAAGCTACCTTTGTCTCGGAAAATGGTTTTTTGGAAACAAACTAAACACATATTATATAGTAACAATTAAGCGTATGAATATGTCCAAGATTTTCGCAGTGACCGTCGCAGCCGTGGCGCTCTCCCTCTCTTTTACTTCTTGCAAGCCCAAGCAAAGCGCTTACCATGCAGCCTATGAGCGTGCCCAGCAACGCCAGATAGCTCAGCAAGCCGCTGCCGAGGACGAAGTCCGTCCGATGCCGGCTCCCGTGGCCGCCGAAGATGCCTCCGTCAGGGAAGAGAAAGTAACCCCCACTGATGGCGCAGATGTCAACGGTCTGAAGGCTTACAGCGTCGTCATCGGCAGCTTCCAAAACATCACCAACGCCCGCTCGCTCCGTGAGCGTATGCTCGGTGAGGGCTTCCCTGCCATTCTTGCCCAGAACGAAGAAGGAATGTACCGCGTCATCGTGACGAGCTTCGATACGAAGAGCGAGGCCGTGACTTCTCGAGAGAGTATCAAGAGCCGTTTCGCGCCGCTTTTCTCCGACGCCTGGATCCTGATGCGCGCCTACTAAAAGCGCCTCGAAATGAAGATACACGAAAGTCATCCACTTCTTCCTCACAATACTTTCGCGATAGAGGCTAAAGCAGTCTACTTCATCGAACTCGAAAGCGAGGGAGATGCTGAAATTCTATCTCAAGACGAATACTTCCGCACCCTTCCTTTTATAGCGATAGGGGGCGGAAGTAATTTACTCTTCCAAGGCGACTTCAAGGGCGCGGTACTCCATTACACGGACAAATCGGTAGAGGTGACGGACGAGACCCGGAGCGAAGTTTTCCTCCATGTAGGGGGCGGGAAAGTTTGGCACGAACTCGTAATGGAAGCAACACGGAAGGGGCTGTGGGGCATAGAGAACCTCGCTCTAATCCCGGGTGAGTGCGGCGCCGCCGCGGTGCAGAACATCGGTGCCTACGGGCGTGAGATTAAGGACGTACTCCGTGCCGTGCATTACGTGGACTTGAGGACGGGTGAAAGGCACGTCCTTCCCGCCTCAGAGGCACATTACGGCTACCGCCACTCCATCTTCAAGGAGCCGGAGATGGCACACGCTCTCGTTACGGGTATAGACCTCATCCTGAATAAGGACTACCGCCCCGAGCTCTCCTACCGCGGTCTCCGGGAGCTGAGCACGAAGCCCGACCTCACGCCCTGTGACGTGGCTAAGGTCGTCATCAATCTGCGGGAGGAAAAGCTCCCGAACCCGGATGTCCTGCCGAATGCCGGCAGCTTCTTTATGAACCCGTTCGTCTCCCGCGAAGACTTCACCAAGCTCTCCGCCCTGTACCCTGATGCCCCGCATTTCCAGTCCGAAGATGGGCGGGTAAAGGTGCCCGCCGCCTGGCTTATCCAGGAGTGCGGACTTAAAGGCAAGAGGAAAGGCAACGTAGGCACTTATCCCAAGCAGCCACTCGTCCTCGTTAACTATGGTGGGGCAACCGCCAAGGAGATCGCCGACTTTTCCGCTTTCGTACAAAAGAGCGTCCGGGATAAGTTCGGGATCGAGATTTCTCCTGAAGTGCGCTTCGTCCGCAGCGGCGCCCAACACTCCATCGACGAACTGATGCCATGACGGGTGACCTATCGGTTACTTTTCTCGGCACCGGCACATCCACGGGAGTCCCCGAGATCGGCTGCCACTGTAAGACCTGCGTGTCCTCTGATCCGAGAGATAAGCGGCTGAGAGCCTCCGTGCTCCTCAGGAAAGGCGGTCACCGTGTCGTCATAGACTGCGGTCCGGACTTCAGGGAGCAGATGATCAGGGAGGACGTCGGTTCCCTTGACGCACTCTTTATCACGCACGAACACTACGACCATCTCGGCGGTCTGGACGATATGCGTCCCCTCATCCGGCACGGTCTCTCTTGTCCCATCTACGCCGAGGACAACGTCATCCACGCGATTCGGACGCGGCTCCCTTATGTCTTTATAGCACACCCCTACCCGGGCGTGCCGCACCTCGATCTCCATTCCGCATCTCCTTTTGTCCCGATAGAGATCGCGCCCGACTTCGTGATCGAACCGATAAGGGTGACGCACGGACGCTTGCCGATCCTGGGGTTCAAGATTGGCGATTTCGTCTACATCACGGATGCGAAGACCTTACCCCCTGAGACGATGAGCGTGCTGCGGGGTCACACCCGCACCCTCGTCCTCAACGCTCTGAGGATAGAGCCGCATCCCACGCACCTCTCGCTCTCCGAGGCGCTTGACGTGCGGGCATCCATAGCCCCGACGGATGAGACCTACTTTACCCACTTCGCGCACAGCTTCGGGACACACGAAGAGATTACGGCGATGCTCCCGCCTCACGTCCATGCCGGGTATGACGGTCTGACGTTTTGGGCTTAGAAGGGTGCTTATGCGTGGGGAAAATCTTGGCTCGTGACAGAAAAGTTTTTCGGTCCGTACCTTTTTCTACTCCCGGTACGGGCGAAAAAAGTGTCCCGGTACGTATCTCGTTTATCGCGCGGATGGCAGGGAACGCCTTTATGGTTACTAATCCCTAATGGTGATTTACTAATCCCTAATTTCTTTCTTGGGCGGGCGCAATTTGTTACATTTGCGCACCGATGGGAGTTCCTGTCCCTGTTTGGGACAGACTTTCGGCTCCCGTCTCCATTTTAACCCCGCCACGGATTGCTTCGGGGCGAATTAGATTACGTCCGCTTATGTCCGACACCGGAAGAAGTCACTCTGAGGACTTCGTACACGAAAACCCCACACCCGTCAGGGAGCGTTATAGAGCCCTTGGAGGCGAAGTGGTGCTCGCACTTGTGCAGGAGAAATCCGGCAGGACCCGCACTTCCGCCAAACAGCTTTTCCGATCGGGACGCGTCTCTCTGGACGGCAAAGTCCTCACCAAGGCCACCGAGGTTCTCTCCCCCGGTGCCGTCGTAACGGTACACTCGGGTGCAAAGCCGAAAGACTTTGCTCATCCCCTTCTCGAAAAGATATGGGAGGACGAGGACTTGCTCCTTGTCTACAAAAAAGCCGGCATCCCCACCGTCAATACCAGCCACAAGGATCGGACCCAAACCGCGATTTGGGTTCTGAGCCAAGCGCTTAAGGAACAAAACGGGCCGGGTGCGATGCTCTTTATGCTCAACCGTCTGGACAAAAACAGTGAGGGGTTCGTACTCTTTGCCAAAAATATCCCCGCCAAGGAGGCGATGGTCAAACAGTGGGGTAACCTCCTCAAAGAGCAGCTGTTCGTGCTCTGCCTTGAAGGTGAGATGCCTGCAAAAGAGGGTGTCCTCTCACACGAGACCAAGGGTAAGGACGGCAAAGTCACTAAGACGGTCTCTGCCAATTACCGGGTACTCAAGACGGGACCCAAAGGAGGCATGGCGATCGTCGAGCTCTCGGTCAGAGGTTCCCGTCTCTACAACCTCCGCACCCTGATCAAAGAGAATGACCTTGCGATCTTTGGTGATGTGAGAAGCCGGTCCGTCTTTACGACCAAAGAGAAAATAGGTCTCGTCCAGACGAAAGTGGCGTTCGTACATCCCCTGACGCACGAGTTCCTCTCTTTTGAGCGGAAGTTCCCCGCCCATTTCTTTGAATTGCTTAAGTCCGACAACGGCCCCGCTCAGAGCATCACTTTAGAGAAACGCGTACTCCCGGGTGCCACGGAGACCCGCGAAAACCGTCCCGGATTCCCTGCCGAAAAAGGCAGACCCTACCGCAATCGAAAATAATTCCCTTCATCCATTTAAGATACAAACGTTTTCACACAGATGAATTCCAGACTCTCGAGACTTCTCGTCCTCCTATCGCTCCTCTTCGGTGCGCTCTCCTGGATCAGACCGGAAGCACATGCCCAGATGGTGGAAGCCGCCAGATGGGAAGTCGCCTATTCGAATACCGAAGACGGCGTCCTGACGCTTACTTTCTCCGGCGAGCCCCTTGGTCACTTTCACGTCTACGGACTGAATATACCCGCCGGCGGCCCCAACGCGACGGCGATAGAAGTCGACGAATCGAAGGGCATCAAGCCCCTCGGCAAGCCGACTACGGACATCAAACCGACTAAGCTTCATGACCCGGTCTTTGATATGGATCTTGAGTGGTTCGATAAGCCGTTTAAGGTAATCCAAAAGTTCCAAATCACGGATCCGGCGGCTTTCAGTCTCTCCGGTGACCTCGTATATATGGCTTGCGACGATAAGATGTGCACGCCGCCCACACGCGTCAGCTTTGAAGTCTCGCCGAAAGACTTGAAGACCCCGCTCAAAAAGTCGGGCAGCGAGATACAGACCGGGAATGATTCGGAGGTACGTGTCTCGGATGATTCTGTCACAGACCCGGATTCCCTTGAGGTACAGACCGGGAGTATTTCGGCATCCGGTACCGGAGCCGCGCCGGTTGCGCTTGAGGCAGGAACCGATATCGTGGGCCCGGAGAACCCCCTTTGGGTACCTGTCATCGACGAGCTGAAAGCCTTCGGTGACTCCAACTATCAGGGAAAAGACACCTCACTTCTGAATATTTTGATCCTCGGATTCCTCGGCGGACTCATTGCCCTTCTGACCCCATGCGTCTGGCCGATGATACCGATGACGGTTTCTTTCTTCCTCAAAAGGACGGACGACCGTCGAAAGTCCATCCGCGACGCTATCATATATGGTGTCGCCATCATTGTGATATACCTTGCCTTGGGGCTTTTGATTACGGGTATCTTCGGAGCCAGTGCGCTGAACTCCCTCGCCACAAGTGCAGTCTTCAATATCATATTCTTCCTGATGCTCGTCGTCTTCGCGATCAGCTTTTTCGGGGCTTTCGAGATCGTGTTGCCCGAGTCTTGGATTAACGGACTGGACCGGAAGGCAGAGAAGACGGGCGGACTTCTGAGCATCTTTTTTATGAGCTTCACGCTCGTGCTCGTTTCTTTCTCCTGCACAGGCCCCATCATCGGTACGCTTCTCGTGGATGCAGCGACTAAGGGCACCATTTGGGCACCGGCTACGGGGATGTTTGGCTTCGCACTTGCTTTGGCGCTGCCTTTCTCCTTCTTTGCCATCTTCCCGAATATGCTCAAGAGCATGCCGAAGAGCGGGGGGTGGATGAATTCCGTCAAGGTCGTCCTCGCGTTTTTGGAACTCGCATTCGCCCTCAAGTTCCTCTCCGTTGCCGACCTCGCATACGGCTGGGGCATCCTCGACCGTGAAGTATTCGTCTCGCTCTGGATCATAATCTTCGCCTTGCTCGGGCTTTACCTCCTCGGCAAACTGCGCTTCGAGATGGATGCGCCTTCCGATCACGTTTCGGTGCCCCGCCTCTTTATGGGGATGATATCCCTTGCTTTTGCCGTCTACATGGTGCCGGGCTTGTGGGGTGCGCCTCTGAAGTCCATCAGTGCTTTTGCTCCGCCCCTTTACACGCAGGACTTCAACCTCTATGACGACGAAGTCCACGCCAAGTATATGGACTACAATGCAGGTATGGCTGCCGCGGCTCAGTCCGGTAAGCCTATGCTGCTCGATTTCTCCGGTTACGGCTGCGTCAACTGCCGTAAGATGGAGGCTGCCGTATGGACCGATCCCAAGGTGAAAGACCTTATCGATAATGAATTTGTCCTCGTGACGGTTCTCGTCGATGACAAGACCAAGCTGCCCGAAATCATCAAGGTGCAGGAAAACGGCCGAGAGACCAAGCTCAAGACCGTGGGCGATAAGTGGAGCTACTTCCAGAGGTACAAGTTCGGAAGCAACGCACAGCCCTTTTATGTGATGCTCGACAACGCGGGTCGTCCCTTGGGACCGAGCTACGGCTTTGACGAGGACATACAGAAGTATATCGACTGGCTCAATAGCGGTCTGAAAAAGTACCGAGACAATAAGTAAGTTTTCCCCGATGCCCGATTTGCATTCACGAGAGGAGCAGATGACCGCTTTTGGCAAGCTCCTCGATATCCTCGATATTTTGCGCGTCCGCTGCCCGTGGGATCGGAAGCAGACCCTTCATTCGCTTCGCCCCAATACGGTCGAAGAAGTCTACGAGCTCAGCGATGCCCTGCTCAAGGAAGACTACGATGCCATTTCCAAAGAACTCGGGGATGTGCTGCTGCACGTCGTCTTTTATGCAAAAATAGGCTCGGAGACCGGCGCTTTCGACATCAAGGATGTCTGTGACAAACTTGTGGACAAGCTCATTTACCGCCATCCCCATATCTTTGGGGAAGCGAAAGTGAAGGACGCACACGACGTGGAGCAGAACTGGGAGCAGCTTAAGCTCAAGGAGAAGGGCGGCAATAAGACCGTCCTCTCCGGTGTGCCGGCGTCCCTCCCTTCCCTCATCAAAGCCTACCGGATACAGGAGAAGGTCGCGAACGTGGGCTTCGACTGGGATAACCCCGATGAGGTTTGGGACAAGGTCTATGAGGAAATCGGCGAGCTGAGGAGCGAGCTTGCAAAGCCGGCGGAGGAGAATCGCGAGCGGCAGGAGATGGAGTTTGGCGACTTCCTTTTCAGCCTCGTGAATGCAGGGCGTAAGTACGGATTGGATGCCGATACGGCACTCAGCAGGACAAACGACAAGTTCGCCCGCCGGTTCGGTCACATAGAGCGCCGTGCCGGTGAGTTGGGCAAGACGCTCGGAGAGATGACGCTCGCCGAGATGGATGACCTCTATCGGGAAGCAAAGATGCTCGAATAGTAAGTTCGGTGTCGGAAGAGTATGGCACCGCTTTTGCAAAAATAGAGAGTAGAATTACGAACCGTTTTTGTAACAATAAAAAGAGCAGAATTATGAAACGAACATTTTTGGGCAAAGTTGCGATGGCAGGTATGATCCTCTCCTTTTCTCTTTGCTCCAACGTCGTAAGTGCGACAAATATCGAAAGAGAGGCTGCCCCCGGGGCATCCGGGGCTGCTACTCTGATGCTTCCCATTTCATCCGATAACCCCAAAGAACAGACAAGTATGAAAAGGTACGATAAGATAAGCGGTATACCCGGTCTCAAGGAACAGATCCGAAAATGGCACGAGGACTTGCACCGTATTCCGGAGACGGCGTTGCAAGAGGTAAATACTTCCCGTTATATAGCCCAAGCACTCAAAGGCATGGGCTACGAAGTACACGAAGGAATAGGTAAAACGGGGATCGTCGCAGTGCTTAAAGTCGGAAACGGCAAAAAGAGTATCGGACTGAGAGCCGACTTCGATGCTCTTCCCATACAGGAAGTCAATGATCTCCCTTACAAGAGCGAAAGAGCGGGTTGCGCCCATCTCTGCGGACACGACAGCCATACTGCAATGCTACTGGGCGCCGCCAAATATCTTATGGAAACGAAAGATTTCTCCGGCACGCTCAATCTGATATTCCAGCCTGCAGAGGAGACGATGGAGGGCGGAGACGCCATGATCCGGGACGGTCTTTTTGAACGCTTCCCTATGGATGCGGTTTACGGGATGCACAACGGTCCATCGCTACCTGTGGGAAAGTTCCTCTTCGGAAAGGGGAATATGATGGCTTCGGTGGACAACTGGGAAATAGTTTTTACAGGTAAGGGCGGACACGGTTCTGCACCGGAAAATGCGATTGACCCGGTTGTGGCAGGCTCATCTTTCGTTATGGCACTCCAGACGATAGTCAGCCGTAACGTGTCCCCCCTCGATAAGTGTGTGGTCACCGTTGGTGCCTTTAATGCGGGAAACGCCGCAAACGTCATTCCCGAAAGTGCCACGCTTCGCCTTTCCATCCGAAATATGAAGCCCGAGACCCGGGAGATGGTACTCGAAAAGGTGCGTCACATAGCCCGAACACAGGCAGAGAGCTTCGGCTGTAAAGCAGAGATTCACGAGAGTCATCCCGGAGCCGTGCTCACCAATAATGATGAATGCACCGACTATGTGATGGACGTGGCCGCACGTACTTTCGGATCGGAGAATGTCATAGTCGCCGACCATCCCAGTATGGGTAGCGAGGATTTTGCTTTTATGTTGCAGCAGAAGCCGGGATCTTACTTTTTTATCGGCAACGGCGTAGACTCCAAGTCCCTGCATCATCCGGAATACGTTACGAACCAAGAGATACTGCCGATGGGCGCAAATATGTGGGTGGCTTTGGTAGAGGATTACTTGAAAGAATAAGTCCCTTCTGAGAAGGGCGGAGGGTTCGGGAGAAGAGACGGGTGCATTCCTTATTGAATGCACCCGTCTCTTCTCCTTTTGATTAATCTTACCCGTCTCTTCTCCTTTTGATTAATCTTCCCCGTCTCTTCTCTCGTCCCGGTTCCATTCCTTTTAAGGGATTCGGATAAAAGGGTTTCTTCTCCCCTAATCGGTATACAGTTCGGCTCGGGGTGCATTGTTCCCTGCCAACGCTGTAAGGGGAATGAGGGGTCAGTCCTCGGAGAGGATGGCGGACTGGAGTGAGGAGAGTTTGTTGAGGGCTTCGAGCGGGGTGAGGCGGTTGAGGTCGATGTCGAGGAGCTCTTTTTTGAGTTTGGCGAGCTTGGGGTCTTCGAGCTCAAAGAAACTGAGCTGCACGGGTTCGATGCCGGGTGCGGCGTAGGCGACGTTCTTTTTGCTCTTCAAATTTCTTCTTGCCTTCTTATCTATGCTTTGCGGCACTTCTCCCCCGTGTATCTCGGAGGCACGTTCTTCGAGAATTTTGAGGATCTCTTCGGCACGGGTGACGATCTTTCGGGGCATACCGGCCATTTTGGCCACGTGGATGCCAAAACTGTGACGGGTGCCTCCGGGTTCGAGCTTGCGGAGGAAAATGACTTTGCCGTCCTCCTCTTTGACCGTAACGTTGTAGTTCTTGACGCGCGGGAAGTAGTTCGCGAGTTCGTTGAGCTCGTGGTAGTGGGTGGCAAAAAGGGTCTTGGCGTGCGCTCTCGGGTGGTCGTGCAGATACTCGACTATGGCTTGAGCGAGGGAGATGCCGTCGTAGGTGCTGGTGCCGCGCCCGAGTTCGTCGATGAGGATAAGGCTTCTCGGCGTGAGGTTATTGAGGATGGTGGCGGCTTCGGTCATTTCGGTCATAAAGGTGGACTCACCGCGGGAGATGTTGTCCGACGCCCCCACGCGCGTGAAGATGCGGTCGACGACACCGATGTGGGCTTCTGTTGCGGGGACGTAAGAGCCGATTTGAGCCATAAGGGTGATGAGGGCCGTTTGCCTGAGGAGGGCACTTTTCCCCGCCATATTGGGTCCTGTGATGACGAGGATCTGGTTGCCTGCGGGGTCGAGGCTGACGTCGTTGTCGATATAGATCTCGCCCGGGGGCATAAGGCGTTCGATGACCGGGTGCCGACCGCCTTTGATGTCGATGACGGTGCCGTCGCCCACTTGCGGGAGGCAGTACTTGTACTCCGTTGCGTCTTGGGCGAAAGCCCTTAGGACATCGATTTCGGAAAGGGTCTGGGCATCCTTCTGGAGGGCAGAGATGTAACCTGCGATTTTTTGGACGAGTTTGGAGTAAAGTTCGGTCTCGAGTACGCTTATGCGTTCTTCGGCTCCGAGTATTTTTTGCTCATACTCTTTGAGTTCGCCTGTGATGTAGCGTTCGGCATTGACGAGGGTCTGCTTCCGTATCCACTCTTCCGGGACTTGGTCTTTGTAGGAGTTCCGAACCTCTATGTAGTAGCCGAATACGTTATTAAAAGCGACTTTGAGACTGGGTATGCCGGTTCTTTCGCTCTCTCGGTTGCGGAGCTTTATGAGGTACTCTTTGCCTCCGCCGACGATGTCTCGGAGTTCGTCGAGCTCGGGGGAGATGCCGGCGCGGATGACGGCCGATCCGCGTCCGATCTGAGCCGGGCTGTCGGGGTCTATGGAAGCCTCTATCTCTGCGGCTACTGCATCCAAGGCATCCAGTCTCAAGGCAAGGTCTTTGAGTTCTTTTGACGAGGAAGCGGAGAGGGTCTCCATTATCGGTCGGATGAGCCTGAGGGAGGCGGCGATCATTAGGACTTCCCTGGGGTTGACCCTGGCTACGGAGACTTTGCTTGCGAGGCGCTCAAGGTCGCCGACTCCGGAAAGCAAGTCTCCCACCTGCGTGTAGACGCTTTTGTCGAGGATGAAGCCCCTGACGGTCTCTTGGCGCTTCTTAATCTCCGCGGTGTCAAGGAGCGGGAAGACGACCCACCTCTTCAAGAGACGTCCGCCCATCGGGGTGAGTGTCTTGTCGAGGACTTGGACGAGAGGCACACCGTCTTCGGTAAGGGGTTCGAGGATTTCGAGGTTGCGGAGCGTGAAGCGGTCAAGACGGAGGAAGCGGCTTTCTTCGATCTTCTGAAGTGTGGTGATGTGAGAGAGGCGGAAGTGTTTGGTGGCCTCGAGGTAGTAGAGGATGGCGCCACAGGCCATGATGGCGAGGAGGTCCTTTTCGATGCCGAAGCCTTTGAGGTGCTTGACCTGAAAGTGCCTCCGGAGACGCTCTCTGCCGTAGTCCTCCAAGTCCTTTTTTGACCAAAGTCTCCCGTGGAGAAAAGTTAGTGATGAGCTTCTCCATATCTTCGGGAAGACCTTGTGCGGTGATGAATTCGCCTGTCGAGAGGTCGAGAAAGGCGACACCGACTTGTCCGGAGCCGACGACTATGGATGAGAGGAAGTTATTGGAGTCCGAGTCGAGGACGGTGTCCTGCATCGTGAGTCCCGGGGTGACGAGCTCCGTGATGTCCCTTTTGACGAGCTTATTGGTGAGCTTAGGGTCTTCTATCTGGTCGCAGATAGCAACGCGCTTACCCCCGGTGACGAGCTTGGGGAGGTAGGTGTCGAGGGCGTGGTAGGGAAAGCCTGCGAGGGGAACATCGGTGGCACCGCCATTGCCGCGCTTGGTGAGGGTGATGCCGGTGATGGCGCTTACCTCTATGGCATCGTCGGAGAAGGTCTCGTAGAAGTCCCCTACGCGGAAAAGCAGGATTGCGTCCGGGTATTTCTTCTTGAAACTCATATATTGGGTCATCATCGGGGTCTCGCCCGCTTTGTTTGCCATAGAGGATAGTTGTACTTTTTGGGTGATAAAATTAGGTCTTTCGGGATCACGACGGGAGGGTGGCGAAGTGCTTATAGAGGGCTCCGGATTTGGTACGTACCGAAACTATTTTTCCGGACGGATCAAAAGAGGGAAAAGGTACAGACCGGGAATAACGCCTGTGCCCGTACCTCGGGATGAGACGACATCGTACCCCTTGCACTGCTTTGCCCATTGCATTAGAGAGAAAAGGCTTCCAGCAGGATGCGCTCCATGCCCTTCCTTATGGAAGAAGCGGTACCGTAGTAGTTATTGACGAAGAGTGCCACGGTGTAGGTCTTGCCACCGAGCGTGACGTAGCCGGCGTAGGTGACGACGTTGCGGATGGTGCCGCTCTTGAGTCGTGCTTTCCCTTCGAGAGGCGTGTTTTTGAGAAAGATGGTGAGCGTGCCGTCTTTGCCGGCTCTGGGCAGCACCTGCATAAACGTGTGAGACGGATCCTCACGGTAGATTTTGCCGAGCATGGCGGTGAGAAAGGCGGGCGTGACACGGTTCTCTGGAGAGAGACCGCTGCCGTCGAGCATCTCAAGCTCTCTGGTGTCCAACCCCCTCTGTGTCCAAAAGTCGTAGAGCGCCATGAGGGAGGTCTGCGTGAGATTATGCCCCGGCAGGGACATCCTTCCTCTGCCGAGGAGCTTGAGGAAGCCTTCGGCGAAGAGGTTGTGGGAGTAGGTGTTGGTGATTTTGGCGAGGTCGAAGAGGGTAGGACTCTCGTACGTCACGAGTGCCATCGGGATCCCCTCCGGCAGACCGGTCGCTTTACCGGAGGAGCCGGTCACCTCGATGCCCCCGCTCGTGAGACACTCCAGGAGGTGCTGAGCAAAATAGGCGGGCGGGTCGGGTATCGCGCCCCTCACTGTACGGGTGGCGGCCTTCGTGGGGTAAACGCCCGTAATGAGGTACGCGCCGTCCGCGTCGGGAAAGGGCGAAATGTAGAGCGAGTCGGAGGAGCGGCTGTCCGAAAACCCGTAGGCGGCTTTGAGCTTGAGCCCGTTTATTTCTGGCTTTACGCTGAGGCTCTTGCCGTGTCTGGAGAGGGTGACGGTGTAGGCGTTGTCAAAGAGATTGAGGGAAAAGCACCCTGCCGCGTAGTGATTGCTGATGTCATACGCCGTCCACCGCGGGCTGACCGCCTGGAAGTCCCCGGCTCCGGAGACTGAGAGGATGTCGCCCTGTATGCGTGTGATGCCGGCATTCTTGAGGTCGGAACGCACGCGGTTGAAGAAACGCTCCGGGTCTTGGTCCCAAAAGTAGCGGGATCCGATGGAGAAATCCCCGTCGCCAAGAATGTAGAGGTTGCCGAAGAGGGTTCCCCCCTTTATTTCGCCGGAAGCAAAAATTTGTGTCTTGATGCGGTGTGCGGCACCGAGAGACGACAGCGCGGTGCCGGTGGAGACGAGTTTCATCGTACTGGCGGGTGTCATAAGCGTGTGGGCGTTATGACCCGCAAGCTCCTCTCCGGTCTCGGCATCGCGGATGCTTAGCCCCCAGAATACCTCGCGAAAGGCTTCGGGCTCGGAGGGGTTTTTGACGGATTGAGCGCTTGTCTCAAGCGGGGAGACAAGCGCAAGCAGCCCCATAAGGACTAAAAGGGAGGTATAGGATTTCATTATTTGGTATCTTTGGAATGCGTCTATCAAAGATACAAAGAGAAAATAACTTCTTATGCCGAAATTCTTCAAACAGGAGTTCGATACCGACCGGATTGCCCGTATCGTCTTCGCCATCCTTATCCTTCTGGTTTTTTTGTGGGGGGTGAAGTACATCTGGGCGATTCTTGTCCCGTTTATCATCGCATGGATTACGGCCTCGCTTCTGGAGCCCGCAGTGGTCTTCTTTCAGGACAAGCTCAGGCTCCGTAACCGAGGTCTCTCCGTCTCTGTCTTACTTGTCCTTATTGTAGGTGTGATCACGGGTGTCGTGGCGCTTTTGATCCCATCCGTTGTGAAAGAGAGCAAAAAAGCATGGGAACTCATCTCTTTTTACCTCTCCCCGGATTTGCTCCTGAGCCTCGTCCCCGACCCGTACCGTGCCTCGGTCGAAGAGACGCTCAATCTCGACTCGCTGATGTCCAAAGTGAAGTTTGAGGAGCTGATGGGGTATATCCGGTCTGCGCTCGAGCAGGGGTGGAGCATCTTCACGGGGACACTCTCTATGCTCTCCAATGCCACGGTCTTCGGTCTTTTCGTCCTTTACCTCGTCTTCATTATGATCGGGTACGAAAAGCTCAATCGGGGTGTGATGGCTCTGGTGCCACACAGCCTGAAACCTTTTGTCGGGAGAGTGGGACACGACATCAACGTCTACGTCAATAGTTACTTCAGAGGTCAAGGACTTATCGCGCTTATCTGCGGAGCCATCCTTGCTCTCGGTTTTTGGTTGATGGGCATGCCGCTCGGTATCACGATGGGACTTGTGATGGGGTTGCTGAATTTGATTCCCTATATGCAGATTTTGGGCGTGCCGCCAATCATCCTCCTGTGTATGCTCCAGTCGGCAGATACCGGGCAAAGTGTGTGGGTACTACTCATTATCGCTTTTGCAATCATGGGCGCGTGCCAGGCGCTCCAAGACTTTTACCTCACTCCGACGATTATGGGACGCGAGATGGGAATGCACCCTGCCGCAATCCTGCTTGCCCTCTCTGTATGGGGCTTTATCTGGGGCTTCTGGGGGTTGATTTTCGCACTTCCCCTCACGATGATTCTCAATGACCTCTACGTCGACTACGTGATCGGGGACAAACCCCTTGATGAGCCTTTTGAGGGGAAAATGGCACCCCCGAAACTGTGGCGGAAAAATAAAGAACAAAGCACACAATCATGACACCGGACAGACACATACTGAATGTAACCTTTCACTGCGAGCGCTCGGCGCTTCGGGATGTCGCGTATTTCCTCAAGCACCGCCTCCTGCCCGGATGGCGGAGCCGGTTTTCGGAGGTGCACCTTCTGGCGTTGCCGGAGATGCAGGGGTTTGCCGTGCAGATCTCTGATGAGGATGACACCCGTCTGACGGAGTTTGAGCCGGCAACGGACCCTGATGTACTCAAAATTATGTCCGTCTACCCCGAGATGGTGACTTTCTTCCCGACACTTCTCTCCGTAATCGAGTGAGAGAGATTTTTGGTACAGACCGGGGAAATCGTCTATGTCCGTACGGGAGAAATTTTTGGTACAGACCTACGCCCACTTCCGGCACGGATCGAAATTTTGTGTCCTCTCCCTTGATGCGTCCACTCCAAGCCAAAATGGGTATCTTTGTTAGGATCTCCCGATAGAAGCAAATTTATGCACAGCGTCCCCATCACGACTTCATTTCCCAACCTCCCCCTTGCCGTTTCTTCTTCATTAGAAACGTTCGACGAGACCTACCTGAGTGCCCTTGAGAGCGGAGCGCCGACGATCGCGCGCGCTCTTGAGCATCTACAGAAAGCCAAGGGCAAGCAGATCCGCCCGCTGATCATCTTTCTCGTAGCTTATGCACTCGGAGCAGACACGGACGAAGGCAAGAGGGAAAACGCAATGAATGGCGCGATCTCCATCGAACTCCTGCACCTCGCCTCCTTGATTCACGACGATGTGATAGACGAGAGCCCGATGCGGAGGGGACAGTCGTCCTTCTACTCGCTGCTGGGTCCTCATAAGGCAGTCCTTATGGGGGACTATATCCTCTCTCACGCTTTTATGCGGGCTCTCCTTATCGGGTCGAAAGCTCTTCCGATAACACTCGCCGACCTGGGTCGGCAGCTCTCGGAGGGTGAGCTGCTCCAAGAGGATTTTTCGGAGCTGTCCCTCACGACGGAGGAGCAGTATTTCGAGGTCATCAGACGAAAGACCGCCTCCCTCATCCGTACTGCTTTCAGAGTAGGTGCCGAGGCGGCAGAAGTGACGGACTGCAGTACGCTCGAAACGCTGGATCAAGCAGCCGAGAAAATCGGTCTTGCCTTTCAGATCAAGGACGACATTTTCGACTACATGCCCACTTCAGACCTTGGAAAGCCCGCAGGTAACGACCTCAAAGAGCACAAGGTGACCCTGCCCCTCATCTTTGCCCTCTCCACCGACACCGCAGAAGCCCGAAAGGGAGCCAAGCTGCTCAAGAAAAAGGACTTGAACCATGAGGAGATCCGGTTCCTCCTCGCTCTCGCGCGCAAGAGTGGCGGCATCGAATACGCACAGGGACGGATGGCACGCTTTACGGAAGAGGCGAAGGCGCTGCTTAGGGCGGCATTGCCGCCGGGCGAATACCTCGACGCTTTGGTCTCCGTCACGGACTACATCGTGATGAGGGAGAAATGAGCGCCCCGGTAAGAGTGAAGATTACTTTTTGACAACATTATATTTACACGAAAAACGAAAGATATGAAAAGATTAGTACTTACCCGTCACGGTCAGAGCGTTTGGAACCTCGAAAACCGATTCACAGGATGGACGGACGTAGACCTCACAGACCAAGGCAAAGAAGAAGCCCGTAAAGCCGGCAAGGCTCTGAAGGAAAACGGATTCCACTTCACCCAAGCCTACACAAGTTACTTGAAGCGTGCGGTAAAGACCCTGAATATAATCCTCGACGAGATGAACCTTGACTGGATTCCCGTCGAAAAGACCTGGCGTCTGAACGAAAAACACTACGGCTCTCTCCAAGGCCTCAATAAAGCCGAAACCGCCCAGAAGTACGGTGAGGAACAAGTCCTCGTATGGCGCCGCAGCTACGATGTACCCCCTATGCCCCTCGAAGCCGATGACGAGCGCAGCCCTTACCTTGACCCCCGTTATGCCGGTGTCGACCATAAGGATCTCCCGCTCACCGAGAGCCTGAAGGAAACGGTGGCGCGCATCATACCTTACTGGGAAAAGACTATATTCCCCTCCCTCAAAGAACACGATGACGTCATCGTTGCCGCCCATGGCAACAGCCTCCGCGGTATCGTGAAGGTGCTCAAAAACATTTCGGACGAGGATATCGTCGGTCTCAATCTCCCGACAGGAATCCCCTACGTCTTCGAGTTCGATGAGAATAACAATTACGAGCTCGTCAAGGACTACTTCATCGGCGATCCCGAAGAGATCAAGAAACTGATGGAGGCCGTAGCCAACCAAGGTAAAAAGAAGTAAGTTTTCCTCCGGAGACTATGAATATCGCTATCGTTGGTGCCAGTGGTGCCGTCGGTCAAGAGCTCATTAAGCTGGTGGAGGAGCGTAAGTTTCCTTACGACTCCCTCCGCCTCTTCGGAAGCTCCCGAAGTGCGGGCTCTTCCTACACGGTGGGCGGCAAATCCGTCACCGTGGAATTGCTCGAAGAGGGTGATGCCTTTAAGGACGTGGATATCGCTTTCGTGAGCGCGGGAGGCAGCACTTCCGAAAAGTTTGCGGGAACCATCACCAAGTACGGAGCCGTGATGATCGATAACTCGAGTGCCTTCCGTATGCGTGAAGACGTGCCTCTGGTCGTGCCCGAAGTAAACGCGGAGCGTGCGCTCGAGCATCCCGCAGGCATCATCGCCAACCCCAACTGCACCACCATCCAGATGGTCGTGGCATTGAAGGCCATCAACGACGTCACGCCCATCAGGCGGGTACACGTCGCTACGTACCAGAGTACGTCCGGAGCGGGTGCATCGGGAATGGCAGAGCTGCAATCCCAAGTGAAGGCAGAAGCAAACGGCGAACCTGTGGAAGTGAAGAAATTTGCGCACCAGATCCTCTACAACGTCATCCCTCACATCGATGTCTTTACCGATAACGGCTATACCAAAGAGGAGATGAAGATGTACAACGAGACACGGAAAATTATGGAGCAGGACATTCTTGTCTCTGCGACCTGTGTCCGTGTGCCTACGCTTCGGGCTCACTCCGAGGCCGTATGGGTAGAGACGGAGCGTCCTCTTACAGTCGATGAAGCCCGCGAGGCTTTTTCTAAAGCCGACGGTGTCGTGCTGATGGATAACCCCGAAGCCAACGAATACCCTATGCCGCTCGATCTCTCGGGCTGTGACCCTGTGTATGTGGGGCGGATCCGCAAAGACCTCTCCGACCCCAACGGTCTCTCCTTCTGGTGCGTCTCCGACCAAATCCGCAAGGGCGCAGCGCTTAACGCCATCCAGATTGCCGAGTTTTTGATTCGTCGGAAATAACCACTTTGGGTGAGACCTCCTTTTGAGGCTGCCAAAATTTAGGTTCTGTGCCGGCTCAAACGAGCGACACAGAACCTAAGTTATTTTTGCACGTACCCAAGAGATGCGCCCGGTACGTGTCTCGGGGAAGCGGGACACAGACCGAAAAAGTTTCCTCGGTCTGTATCTCGTTAGCTCCGGTGTACAGCCCTTACTTTTCAGAAAGGGAGATCCGGGGATTGACCGGATGTCGTGTCCGCGCGGAGCGAGGCGAGGATCTTGTCGACTTCGCCGCCAATCTCTTGGATTTTGCCCTGGCAGTGTTTGATGAGACCGGCCGCCCTTTTGCTCATCTCGAGGACTTGATCGATCGGGAGCTTTTCGTTTTCGAGCCGGTTCAAAATTTCTTCGGCTTCTGTGATGGCTTGGTCGTAAGAAAGGGCAGATATATTTTCGGTACCGAGTTCGACTGTCATACTGGGGTGAAAAAATTAGGTGTTGGGGATGATTTTTTTTGTTTCTGCTATCGCTTTCCCGTCCAAAAGTGAGAGCGTGAGTTGCCCGCCTTTCCTGAGCCCGGAGATGCGGGTGACAGGCTCTCCTTTTTCGTTTACTGCCACGACGAAGCCCCGTGCCATAATGCGGGATGGATCCAAGAGTTCAGCCCTATGGCTGAGCTCGGAGAGGTGGAGGAGGGTGCGTTCTCTTGAGACCGAGACGGCTCCGGAGAGACGATGTGAAAGCACCGGGAGGCGTGCGACTTCGGTCGATATGACGACCGAGATTTTGCCCGAGAGCCGGGCGGAGAGTCCTGCCGTCATCCGGTTTACCAGCCGCTCGGCCTCGCCTAATGAGCGTTGGAGCCTCGTGGTCAGTCTCGCGCCGCGGTCGCGTGTCTCGAAGTAGGATTTGCGGACTGCGGAGGGAACCCGATCCCGAAGATGGACGAGCCGTGAGCGGTCTCTGTCCATTCCGTGGGCAAGTGAAGACAAAAGTCCGAGCCGTGTCTCGGAGACCTTTGAGACGGCTTTGCCATAAGCGCCCGAGAGTGCGAGCTGTGTCCTCTGTCTGAGGTGGTGAAGCTTCGTGCCGTTTTCTTTCTCGAAAGTAGACAGGAGCCCCTGGGTACGCGTGATGAGACGCGAACTCCTTAGTGACATCGACTGCAGTTTTTCGCCGAGTGTCTTCGGAAGCTTTTCTCTAACCGTGTGCACGCGGAGCAATTGATCCGTCAGTCTCCCGACGAGAAACTCACCGAGTGCGGTCGGGGTCTTGAGTCTCGTGTGCGCCACCATATCGGCGATGGAGGTGTCCTGCTCGTGTCCGATGGCGGTAAGGACGGGCAGGGGAAAGTTCGCAATGGTGGAGCAGAGATCGTAATCGTCGAAGGCTGCGAGATCCTGTTTGCTGCCCCCGCCACGCATAATGAACACTGCGTCGAAGTCCTTCCGGTAGTAGAAGATTTTTGCGAAAGCCGAGTTCACCGTGAGCGTGGTATTACTCCCCTGCATGGCGGCTTGGAAGAGTTTGATGGAAAAGAAGTCTCCCAGACCGCTCTGCCTTATCGTGGTCATAAAGTCGCCGTACCCGGCAGCCGTCTCGCTTGAGATGACTGCCACGCGCAGGAGCAAGGAGGGCAGCGGGTATTGCTTATTGAGATCCATGACCCCGTCGCTCTGCAGCCTCTTGATGGTCGCTTCGCGTCTCCGCTCGATGTTGCCCAAGGTGTACTCGGGGTTGATGTCGGTGATGGTGAGGCTGAATCCGTACTGCAGGCTCATTTCCACTTTGACCTGCATCATCAGTTCCATCCCTTTCTGAAAGTCCTGGCGGGTAACTTCCCTAAAAGCAGGAACGATGCGGGCTGCATTTCTTGCCCAGAGGTTGGCGCGCACGGAGGCTGCGGTACGGCCGTCCGGTTCGGGGTCGATGAGGTCGAAGTAGTAGTGTCCCGCGTTTGACCTCGAGACCTCCGAGACTTCCGCCACGATCCAATAAAATTGGCGGAAAGCCCCGTTCAAGACCGCCTTGACGTCCCCGAGCAAGTCCCGGAGCCGAAGTGCATCTGTGGCTCTTTCCTCACCGGCGAAAGCAAACCCTTGTCCGATCATATCCGGAGTCTCAATATCCTTTCAGAAATTCGATGAGCTTCTGAGTGGCGCGCGCCCTGTGGCTGACCTTGTTTTTCGTCTCTTCGCCCATCTCGGCAAAGGTCAGACCGGTTTCCCGGGAAATGAAGACGGGGTCGTACCCGAATCCCTCTGTGCCACGCTTGCAGGATGCAATGGAGCCCTCTACTTTCCCCTCAAAGAAATAGACCTCCTCTTTGTTCAACACAAGGGCAATAACCGTCTTGAAGGTCGCTTGCCTTTTTGCCTCGGGGATACCGTCCATCTCTCTAAGGAGTTTGGCGATGTTGTCTTCGGGCGAACACTGCGGTCCCGCGTACCGGGCGGTGTAGACCCCCGGAGCCCCCCCGAGTGCCTCCACCTCCAAGCCCGTGTCATCGGCGAAGGAGGGAACACCGTGCCGGCGGAAACCCTCTGCTGCCTTGATGAGGGCGTTGGCCTTGAGGGTATCCCCGTCTTCGACGATTTCCTCCCTGTCTCCGAGGTCGAGAAGTGAGGAGACGGGGAGAATCAATCCCTCGGAATGGAAGATTTCTTCGATTTCGCGAGCTTTGTGCGGATTGTGTGAGGCCAGAAGAAGGGCAGTTGGAAGAGACATATGTTTGTGGGTATAAAATAAGCCGCTTTTTTGTACGTACCGGGAAGAAATTTTCGCTCCGTACGACGCCGGAGTGTCGTACAGACCGGGAAGAATTTCTATGCCCGTACCTCCCGAAATCCTTTACTTCATAGAGCTGGGAACCGGAGGTACGGCATCCGTTCCCTTCGGAATCTCTACGATAGGTGCGTTTTTCCGGGGAGGTACTCCGTCGGGGGATTTTATTTTGAGTTTGGGCTTGTTATTGACTTTGATGACGTCGAAGCCGTTGCCGTACACGCCCCGTACCAGTGACTGGGTGATGAAGGCTTTGGGGTCAATGTCCTTGACGATGCGGAAAATCATCGTGGACTCGGTCTTTTTGGCGATGATCATAATCACTTTCACCTCACCGTGCGAGTACGCACCTTCTCCATTCAGCAGCGTACAGCCACGGTTCACTTCTTTGAGGACGTGTTGCGAGATCTCGTCAAATTTGCTGCTGATGATGAAGAACTGCACCGACTGGCGGTAGCCGTTGAGATAAAAGTCCACGGTGATGTTGCAGATGATGGCCATCACGATGGAGTAGAGCAGCTTGTCCGTGTCTCGGAAAATGAAGTAGGATGAGCCGATAATCATAGCGTCCAGCATCATAAGCGCCCTGCCGATGGTGATAGAGCGGTACTTATTGATGATCATGGCGACGATATCGGTTCCCCCGGTGGAGCCATTGGCCGTGTAGACGAGACCTAAGCAGACACCGATGCCGATGGAGCCGACCACCACGGCGAGAGCTGTGTCGCCGGGCAGGAATGCGGGGGTGAATTTCCCGTTGACACTGATGGAGGCAAACATCATCGCCACTCCGTAAATGGTCCGGATGGTGAACTTGACCCCCAGTATGATTATAGCCACGATCATCAGTGAGACGTTGATGGCATTATAGGGGATCCAGTAAGGGATGTTTGTGGCCCAGGTGATTACGGATGCCAGACCTGCGAGCCCTCCGCTCGTGATCTCATGAGAAAAGATGAAACCGAAGAAGAAAAAACCATACAGCCAGATCGCAACGGTGATCTGTGCGTAGTCTTTTACCTCCTGAAGGACCCTCTTCGAGTCCCACGTCAGTTTGAATGGTGTGGCCATACAATAATGGGTAAGGATATAAGGTATAGGGTTAGATTGGATTTTTCACTGTAGTGAAAGGCTTTATTTGCCAGTGACAAGGTTGACGATCCGACCGGGAACCACGATCACTTTTTTCACCTCCTTGCCGTCGATAAACTTCCGGACGTCGGGCGCATCAAGAACCGCCTTTTCGATCTCTTCCTTGGAGAGTGAGGCATCCAAGCGGAGCTGGGCGCGGACTTTGCCGTCTACGGAGACGGGATAATTGATGACACTCTCTTTGAGGTACGCCTCATTGTACTCGGGGAAAGGCTCCGTGGTGATGGTGCCGGTATGCCCGATGCGGTGCCAAAGCTCTTCGGAGAGGTGCGGCGCAAAAGGAGAGAGTGAGACGAGGAACGTCTCAAGGATGGTGCGATTCGTGCACCCCTGTGCTTGCAGCTCATTGGCACAAATCATATAAGCACTGACACAGGTATTGAAGGAGTAGGTTTCGATACTCTTGGTGACTTTTTTGAGCATGCCGTGCAGACTCTTGAGCGCTTCGGGTGTCGGTTTCCCGTCTGTGAGGGCGAGGTTGTCGTCGGCGTCGTAGAAGAGGGAGAAGAGCTTGCGAAGGAATCGGAACACCCCGTCTATCCCGTTTGTGTCCCAAGGTTTGGACTGCTCCAAGGGACCGAGGAACATCTCGTAGAGCCGCAACGTGTCGGCACCGTACTCCTCTATGATGTCGTCGGGGTTGACGACATTGAGGTAGGATTTGCTCATCTTCTCCACGGCGGTGCCGGTGATGTAGCTGCCATCGGCTTCGAGCTCAAAGGAGGCGTTTGCCCGGTCAGGCTGCGAGGCCTTGAATGCGTCCAAGTCGAGACGGTCGTTCTTTACGAGATGGATGTCCACGTGTATGGGCTGGACATCAAACTCGGACTTGCGACCCGATGAGACGTACGTATCGGTACCCTTGATGCGGTAGACGAAGCTGCTCCGCCCTTGAATCATACCTTGGTTGATGAGGCGGTCGAAAGGTTCGTCCTTTACCACCAAGCCGAGGTCGTAGAGAAACTTATTCCAAAAACGGCTGTAGATCAGGTGTCCCGTGGCATGCTCGGTGCCACCGATGTAGACATCTACGTTTTGCCAATACGCATTCGCTTCACGACTCACGAGCGCCTTGTCGTTATGTGGATCCATATAGCGGAGGTAGTAGGCGGAGCTGCCTGCAAACCCGGGCATCGTATTCAATTCGAGGGGGTATCCTTCCTTCGTGACCCAGCCCTTCGCCCTGCCGAGAGGCGGTTCTCCCGACTCTGTGGGCAGGTAGGCATCGACCTGCGGGAGGCAGAGCGGAAGATCTTCCTCACCGAGCGGGTAGGGAATGTCGTCCTTATAGTAAATGGGGAAAGGTTCGCCCCAGTATCTTTGGCGGCTGAATATGGCATCGCGGAGCCGGTAGTTCGTCTTCTTTGTCCCGAGCCCGTTCTCTTTGAGAAAATCCCTCATCCTTTCGATTGCCTCGTCCACAGAGAGACCGTCGAGGAAGTCGGAGTGAATCATCGTCCCCTCATGGGAGTCGACGGATTCCTCCCACACGGACGGATCCTTGGTTTCTCCCGAGAGGGGCTTGACGACCTGTACGATCGGGAGACCGAAATGTTTCGCAAAGGCAAAGTCTCGGGAGTCATGTGCGGGTACGGCCATGACCGCACCCGTGCCATAGCCGCTGAGGACGTAGTCGCTGATCCAGATGGGCACTTCTTTTCCCGTGATAGGGTGAATGGCATAAGCGCCGGTGAAGACGCCCGTGACGCTGCGGTCGATCATACGCTCGCGTTCGGTACGGTGGCGGGTGCGATCGAGGTAGGCGTCTACTTCTGCTTTTTGCTCGTCCGTGGTGAGACGGGAGACCAAGTCGCTTTCCGGCGCGAGTACCATAAAAGTCACCCCGAAAAGCGTATCGGCGCGGGTCGTGAATACTGTGATGATTTCGTCCGTGCCTTTGAGCCTGAAGTCGACTTCTGCCCCGGACGAACGTCCGATCCAGTTGCGTTGAGTTTCCTTTAGGGCATTGGTCCAATTCAGGTTCTTGAGCCCTTCAATCAGTCGCTCAGCATAGGCCGAGACGCGGAGGCACCACTGTCTCATCATCTTCTGGATGACGGGGTAGCCGCCTCTGACACTCAGACCTTCGCTCACTTCGTCATTGGCCAGGACGGTGCCGAGATCGGGGCACCAGTTGACCATGGTTTCTCCGAGATAAGCGATTCGGTAGTTCATAAGTGTCTCCTGCTGCCGTCTCTCTCCCCACGAGTTCCAGTCGTCCGCAGTAAACGAAAGCGACTCTGTCTCCGAGGCGTGTATACCCTCCGTGCCGTGCTGCTTGAAGTGTGCGACGAGACCGGCTATGGGCATTGCCTTGTCGAGCTCCGTGTCGTAGTAATGCTCGAACATTTGGATAAAAGCCCACTGTGTCCACTTGAAATACTCGGGGTCGCTGGTCTTGAGCGTGCGGCTCCAATCGTATGAGAACCCGATATTCTTGAGCTGAGAAGTGTAGCGGGCAGTATTTTGCTCCGTGGTTATCTCCGGGTGCTGACCGGTCTGGATGGCGTACTGTTCGGCGGGCAGGCCGTAGGCGTCGTAGCCCATGGGGTGGAGTACGTTATACCCCTTGTGCCTCATATACCGGCTGATGATGTCGGACGCGATGTAGCCGAGGGGGTGACCGACGTGGAGCCCTGCGCCGGAGGGGTAGGGGAACATATCCAAGACGTAGTATTTGGGCTTAGAAGGGTCTTCCGTGACTTTGTACGTACCTTCCTCTTCCCAGATCCTTTGCCATTTCTTCTCTATCTCTTGAAAATTGTACTCCATGAGGTATTTATTTTGGTGTTTGTTGTCGTCTGTGCCAAATTTTCCGGACTTACCGGGTTTCTTCGTAAAGCTCTTCCCAATGGTGGTAGTTTGCATTTAGGGCGTTGAGGTAGTTCAGTCCCATCATCAAGTGCAGGTTGGGCTCCGAGATGCCTCTTCGGAGTAGCTCCATCGCGATGCGTTTGAACTCGCCTATATGCCGGCATCCGCTTACTTCTCCGTCCCCGTCGAAGTCGGTGCCGATGCCCACGTGGTCATAGCCCGCAATCTCGACTGCGTGCATCACGTGGTCGCAAAAGTCCCCTATCGTCGCTTCGCTTGCTTTCTCTCTCAGAAAACCGCCGTACATACACATCTGGATCACGCCGCCTTTGTCCGCGATCGCTTTCATCAAGAGGTCGGGCAAGTTTCGCGGGTGGTCGAAGAGAGCCCTGCAGGACGAGTGCGAGCTGATGATGGGCTGGGAGGAGATCTCGAGGATGTCTTCTATGGTCCGGTCGCCGGCGTGGGCGATGTCTATCGTTATGCCGAGGCGGTTCATCTCCCGAATCACTTCTCGTCCGAAGGCGGAGAGGCCTCCGTGCGTGTGCTTTGTCTTAGAGGCGGAGTCGCAGATGTCGTTGTCCCCGTTGTGGCAGAGCGTCACGTACTGCACGCCGAGCTCCTGAAACTTACGGAGTTTGGAGAGGTCTCTGCCGATGGCGAAGCCGTTTTCGATCCCGAGGAGGATGCCCTTCGTGCCGGTTATGGAGGTGTCCCACGCGTCGTCGGGGTCGACATAGAGGACGACTTTGCCCTGTGTCTCCGCCATGATCCTGCGGGTCATTTCCAGCTCTTTTTCTGCCAAGTCTGCGGCATCTGCCCGTGTCTTGTCCGTCAGTTCTTCCGCCTGCGGAATCCACGCGACCATCGTGGCGACGTGTACGCCGCCATCGACCATCCGGGGGTAATCGATGAGAAAGTCATCGGAGGGTTTGAGGAAATCGACTGCCCCGTCTGCTTTCAAAAACGCGGTCGGTGTATCGGCGTGCGAGTCGCAGACAACCGTACTCTCGAAGACATAGCGTGCCCTTTGGTAGAGTTCGGCTTCACGGACTAAGAAGTCGAAGAGCTTCGTGTGCGGATCGAGGTCGTTGTACGCCAAAGCCTCCGGGTGCCACTGTACGCCGAGGGCGTTGTACTCGGGGTAGTAGTCGGCAGCCTCTATCACACCGTCCGAAGCCGTGGCGCATACTTTTGCGAAGTCGGGCAGGAGTCGCACGGCTTGATGGTGAAAGGAGTTTGTCTCTACCGATTTGGTTCCGCCAAATATATCCTTCAGCCTTCCCTCTTTTTCGATCTTCACGCGGTGCCATGTCTCGTAGCGGGACGTAGGCTGGTCGTGTCCTATGGCGCCAAGGACTTGAGAGGGAATGTCTTCGTAGAGCGTCCCTCCGAGAGCGACGTTGAGCATCTGGAAGCCCCGACAGATACCGAGGATGGGGATGGAGAGCCTTAGCGCCGCGTAGATGACCGTGAAGTCGAAGAGATCTTTTTCGGAGTCGATCCGCCCCAGCTTGCCCATCGATTCGGACTCCGTCCAGAGCGGATGCAGGTCGCCGCCACCGGTGAGTATGATGCCGTCGCATTTGCTCACAGCGCTTATCACCGTCTCTTCGTCCGTGATTTTGGGGATAATAAGCGGTGTGCCGCCCGCCTTTCGGACGCTGACGGCATAGGTGTCGGTGAGACGGTTTTCGTCTGCGTGATCGTGATTTGCCGTGATGCCGATGACGGGAGGGCACTCCTCCGCATACTTCATCCCGGAGCGAACCCGCCCGAAGAGACTTTTGAGGTTATAGGAGACCGGCTTCATAGTGTGCCTTCGTGTAGATGGTTGGCAATGACGAGAGCCAAGAGAAAATCTTGCATAGACCGAAATTTCTTTCCCGTACAGACCGGGGAAAAACTTTCGGACAGACCGAAGAGATTTCCCCGGTCTGACCGAAAATTACTTCCTTATCTTTCCAAAAAAGTCAGGCATCTACTGTCGCATAAGTGGCGTTTTCTTCGATGAACTCCCGTCTCGGTTCCACGTCTTCGCCCATCAGCATCGAGAAGACGCGGTCGGCTTCGACGGCGTTGTCGAGCTGCACCTGCTTGAGGTACCTCTGTTCGGGATCCATAGTGGTCTCCCAGAGCTGATCGTGGTCCATTTCACCAAGACCTTTGTAGCGCTGGGTGATGATCTGGGTCTCGTCGCCGTCGGCGTACTTTTGGATGAAGTCCATCCGGTCCTTGTCCGTGTAGCAGTACTCCTGCACGTCGCCCTTCTTACACTGGTAGAGCGGGGGAGTGGCGAGGTAGACGTAGCCGTTCTCGATGAGCGGACGCATGTGGCGGAAGAAGAAAGTGAGGAGCAGAGTGGCGATATGGGCACCGTCCACATCGGCATCGGTCATAATGATGACTTTGTGGTAACGCAGCTTGGTCATATTGAGCTCCTTGGGGTCTTCCTCCGTGCCGATGCTTACGCCGAGGGCGGTGTACATCGATTGGATTTCTTTATTCTCAAAGACGCGGTGCGGCATGGCTTTTTCGACGTTGAGGATCTTACCGCGGAGGGGTAGGATTGCCTGGAACATGGAGTCGCGTCCCTGCTTGGCGGTGCCGCCTGCGGAGTCCCCTTCGACGAGGAAGATCTCGCAGATCTCGGGGTCGCGGCTGCGGCAGTCCGAGAGCTTGCCCGGCAACCCTCCGGAGAACATCGGGCCTTTGCGTTGCACCATCTCTCGCGCACGCTTTGCGGCTACACGCGCCTTGGCTGCAATGACCACTTTGTCCACGATCATACGTGCCTCTTTGGGGTGTTCCTCGAGGTAGACGGAGAGTGCTTCGGAGACGGCCGAGTCTACGACTGCCACTATCTCGGAGTTCCCGAGCTTCGTTTTCGTCTGTCCTTCAAACTGCGGCTCCTGCACCTTCACGGAGATGACCGCGGTAAGCCCTTCGCGGAAGTCGTCCCCCGTGACTTCCACTTTTTCTTTCTCCAAGATGCCGGAGTCGTCGGCGTACTTCTTGAGTGTGCGGGTGAGGGCGCGGCGGAACCCCGTGAGGTGCGTACCGCCCTCTATGGTGTGGATGTTATTGACGTAGGAGAGGACGCTTTCGTTGTAGGTCGTATTGTACGTCATGGCGACTTCCACGGGTGCTTCGCCTTTGTCGTTGGAGAACTGGATGACGTCGTCGATGAGGGTCTCCTTCGTCGCGTCAAGGTACGCGACGAAGTCTTTGAGCCCGTTTTCGGAGTGAAAAACCTCCCTTTTCGGCGTGCCGTCTTCGTCTCTTTGGCGGTAGTCCGTCAGTGTGAGGTGGATGCCTTTATTGAGGAATGCAAGCTCTCTGAGCCGCTCTGCCAAGGTGTTGTAGTCGTACTCGAGGACGGTGAATATGGTGTCGTCCGGCTTGAAATAGACGGAGGTACCGGTGCGATCCGTCGTGCCGATGACAGCTACCGGAGCCTCAGGGTGTCCTCTGTGGTAGACCTGCTGGTAAATATTCTCGTCCCGGTAGACTTCTGCCCGAAGGGTGGAGGAGAGCGCATTTACGCAAGACACGCCTACGCCGTGAAGACCGCCCGAGACCTTGTAAGAGCCTTTGTCGAACTTACCCCCCGCGTGGAGTACCGTCATGACGACTTCGAGTGCGCTTTTGTGCATCTTTTCGTGCATATCCACGGGAATACCCCGGCCGTTGTCGTGTACGGCGATGGAGTTATCCTCGTTGATTTCCACCTCGATGTGCGTCGCGTAGCCCGCCATGGCCTCGTCAATGGAGTTGTCCACCACTTCGTAAACCAAGTGGTGCAGACCTTTGAAGCTGATGTCCCCGATGTACATGGCAGGGCGCTTGCGCACCGCCTCAAGTCCTTCGAGGACTTGGATGTTGGAGGCTCCGTAGCTCTCTCCGTTATTTGGGATTATCGTTTCTTTTGTCTCTTTTTCGTCGCTCATGCGTATTCCTTGTTTACTCACAAATATTCTTTCCTCCCTCCCTTTCTCGTAACAAACAAAGATACCATTTTTCCCCGAGGTACGTGTCTCGCGTTTTTCCCGGTCTGTACCTTTCGATTTCCTCGGTACGTACCACGCGACTTTTTTGGTCTGTATCTCCCGGAGGGCGAAATGGCAAGGGTTTTGCAGAATAGAATAAGGGAGTCGGTCGGGTGAACTTTTAGTGCCGATTCCTTTTTATATTTGCAGAACGGAAGGCGCAGGATGCGTCCTCCATTTACCCCAACACGAAAGGCAAGAAAAATGAAGAACGAGTTCAAGAACTACGCCACCAAGCACCTCGGAATGAATTCCTTGGCATTGGACGATTATACCAAGTTCAACAGCCGGATCCTGGCACAAGGGGGTTATATCTCTCCCTCCATCATCGAAGAGCGTCAGCTCAACGTCGCCCAGATGGACGTTTTCAGCCGTCTGATGATGGATCGTATCATCTTCCTCGGCACCGAGATTAACGACTACGTGGCCAACGTCATCCAGGCACAGCTCCTTTTCCTCGAGACGAGCGACCCCGGCAAAGACATTTCACTCTACATCAATTCCCCGGGTGGTAGCGTGTATGCCGGGTACGGCATCTATGACACGATGCAGTACATCGACTGCGACATCTCGACGATAGACACCGGTATTGCGGCCTCAATGGCTTCCATCCTCCTCGTGGCCGGTGCCAAGGGTAAGCGGTTTGCACTCCCCCACGCCCGCGTGATGCTCCACCAGCCTCTCGGCGGTGCTCAGGGACAGGCGAGCGATATGGAGATCACGGTCAAGGAGATTCTGAAGCTCAAAAAGGAACTCTTCCAGACCCTCGCCGACCACAGTGGGCGGACGTTTGAAGAGATCTCCCGCGACAGCGATCGTGACTATTGGCTCACCGCAAAGGAAGCGCTCGAATACGGCCTCATCGACAAAGTGCTCACCAAGGACAATAAGTAATGGCCAAAACAACCAAGACCAATAAGCCTCAGCACTCCTGCAGCGTGTGCGGACGGCCGGAGATGATGGTGGATTACCTTGTGGAGGGGCCCGTGGGGTACCTCTGCAACGAATGCGCCGACACAGTGCACTATGCCGTAAAGGAGGCCGAGGCACAGACATCGAAAAAGGAACAGTTTGCTCTGCCCTCCTTCGATGACTTGCCCAAGCCAAAAGAGATCGTGGAGTATATGGATCGCTTCGTCATCGGTCAGCATGACGCCAAGCGCAGTATGGCAGTGGCCGTCTACAACCATTACAAGCGACTCTACAGCAAAGGTCTCAATAAGCAGTCCGGCAAGCGTCGGGCGAATACCCGCGCTGCGTGGGACACCGACGACGTCGAGCTCGACAAGAGCAATATGATTATGGTGGGACCCACAGGAACCGGGAAGACGCTTCTTGCCAAGACCGTGGCTCGCCTCCTCAAAGTGCCTTTCACGATAGTGGACGCTACCGTCTTTACGCAGGCCGGCTATGTGGGAGAGGACGTGGAGAGCATCCTCAGTCGCCTTCTGCAGGTCGCAGACTACGACGTAACGGCAGCGGAGAGAGGGATCGTCTTCATCGACGAAGTGGACAAGCTCGCCCGCGCCGTAGACAATCCCAGCATCACGAGAGACGTGGGCGGAGAAGGGGTCCAACAGAGTCTCCTCAAACTCCTGGAGGGTGCGGACGTCAATGTCCCGCCGGAAGGTGGCCGGAAACATCCCGAGCAGAAAATGATTCTCGTCAATACCGAGAACATCCTCTTTATCTGTGGCGGCGCTTTCGACGGCATAGAGCGAAAGATCGCCAAGCGTCTCAATACCCGTGTCGTCGGCTACAATAGCGTGACGAGAGGGCAGGCGAACGAAGAAGGCGATGCCCTCCTGAAGTACGTCACGCCGGCAGACCTGAGGAACTACGGTCTTATCCCCGAGCTCATCGGGCGTCTCCCCGTGATCACGTACCTCAATACGCTTGATGCCCCGGCTCTCCGCCGTATCCTCACAGAGCCGCAAAACGCCATAAGCAAGCAGTACAAGAAGCTCCTTGAGATGGACGGCGTGGAGCTTATAATTGACGAAGAAGTGTACGACTTCATTGTGAGGAAAGCCATAGAGTTCAAAGTCGGCGCACGTGGTCTGAGGAGCATCTTCGAGAGTATCATGACGGATGCGATGTTCGAGGCGCCGTCCGGCGATATGGATACACTGCACATCGACCTTCCTTATGCCGAAGCCCATTTCCGCTCCACGAGCCTCAGGGGTTTGGCTCATGCCGAATAAAAGAAAACTGCTTGTGACGAACCGAAAAACCTCTCTCGGCTTACTCTTTGCCCTCGTCCTCTCCGCTTCCTTTCCTTCCTGCACGGGAGGAACCCGGCAGGCGGAGGAGGATGCCGAGGAGAGAGCCGAAGCCGACTCTCTGGCTGCCCGCGAACAATTCGTGAGAGACTCTGTGGAAGCCGAGCGGACGCGTCCGCTTACGGCTGCCGACATCACGGTCGAAAAAGAGTTCCTCTTCGAGGATTATCTGCTGGAAGACTCGTATCCCTACGGGGACACGATACGGGTCATCAAGTGGGATAAGATCAAAGAAAACCTTGCCACCATCGAGAACGTCCAAAAAGTGAAGCACAAATGGGGCGTGATCCAAAACTACAAGAACCTCAATGGCGAGGCTCCTCTCGTCCACACTTGGCACCGCAACGCCTATAAGCTCGTCAGCGACTCCCTGAATATCGCCCGTTACCAGTCGGTGCCACTCTACCGTCTACCCGACAGCGTCACCCCGAGGCGTTACGGCAGGGACGGTACGCCGGTCGTCTTTCGGGACAGCGTCGGGGGATACTACACCCTCAGTCTCTATGATGGTGACGAAGAGTGGGCGGTGCCGAAAAAGTACGTACACTTCATCTCTGATTCGGTAACCTTCGGACACATCGTTTTCGTAGACCGCAGCGACCAGAATATCGTGACTATGGAGCGGGCGGAAAAAGGTCGGTGGCTTGTGAGAAGCACTAATCCCTGCACGACAGGCAAGCACAACCCCCCGTTTCAGATGGAGACGCCTCTTGGCACTTTCCTTGTCCAACAGAAGAAAGCGAAGATGTTTTACACGCACGACGGATCCTCCCGTATCGCCGGCTATGCCCCGTACGCGTCCCGCTTTACCAATGGCGGGTATCTCCACGGTGTGCCGGTCAATAACCCGAATGGCAAAATCATCGAGTACAGCGCCAGTCTCGGTACCACGCCCCGGTCTCACATGTGTGTACGCAACGCTTCGAGTCACGCCAAGTTCATCTATGATAACTTTCCCACCGAGGAGACGCTTGTGGTCGTCATCGACTGAACTTTTTGCTCTCTCCGGTTGTTTCTAAAGCGGTGAAAGGATTTTAGGACGCCGACTCCGGCCGACCGGAAAAGAAGACACAGACCGAAATTATTTTTTTGCTCGGACCCGGGAAAAGATTTTGCACAGACCGGGAGAGATTTTTTGCACGTACCCCGGGTGTTTTTCGGATTACGCGGGAGGTATGCCCGGGTGGATGGCGTTTGCATAATAGGAAGAAACAGAGTAAATTTGCACCCTATTTTGAAGATAGGCAAGGCAAGTTGCTTTTTTAATAAGAGAAAGGAAAGAGCGAAGATGAGACAACTAAAAATCGAGAAATCCATAACGAGTCGCGACGATGCCGTCCTTAACCGCTTTATGAAGGAAGTGGCCAAGGAGGAAATGATCACCGCGGACGAGGAGGCCGAACTCGCCATGAAGATACAGCGCCACGACGAAGAGTCACAGGCTGCTGTGGACAAGCTCGTGCGCGCCAACCTCCGTTTTGTGATTTCTGTGGCCAAGCAGTACCAGGATCTCGGGCTGCCGCTCATCGACCTTATCAACGAGGGGAACCTCGGTATGATACGCGCCGCGCAGGGCTTTGACGGCTCCCGCGGATTTAAGTTCATCACCTACGCGGTGTGGTGGATCCGCCAGAGCATCCTCAAAGCACTCGGCGACCAAGGTCGTATCGTCCGTCTGCCGCAGAACCAGGTCGGCAACGTAACCCGCCTCAAGAGCGTGAGGGAGCGGTTTGAGCAGCTCAACCAGCGTCAGCCTTCTCCCGAAGAACTCGCCGACGAAATGGGTATGGATGTCGACAAAGTAATCGACATTATCCAGATAGACAAGGGCGAAGTGTCCGTGGACAAGACGTTTGAGGATGGGGAGAGCAACACCCTCCTCGACATTATGACCGACGAGAGCGCACCCACTGTGGACTCCGGTCTCATCGGCGAGTCTCTTGCCCGTGAGATTCAAGTGGCGATGCAGTGTCTCAATGAGCGCGAAAGGTTTGTGCTCATCCACACCTACGGACTGGGCGGGGCTCCGGAGATGAGCCTTGACGAGATTGGCGCGGAAGTGGGACTGAGTCGCGAACGCGTCAGACAGATTAGGGAAAAGGCCATCAGGCAGCTTCGCAAGACGGGAGACAAAACTCAGCTTAGAAGCTATCTCGGATAAGTCGTTTCCGAAAAAGAAGGGATAGAGACGCCATACAGACCCACACTTGACGAGAGACCGAAAGCTGAGACGACGCCCCGCGCGGCGCACATCTCCCGGCTTTCGGTCCTTTTTGGTATTTTTGCGTGATTATATTTTAGAAGTCCCAATTTCCTGACGGCCTGAAGTAATGGCGGGCTACACGAGGAACCAAGATGAATACGTATGTCGGATAAGAAATTCACCACCGCCTCCACACTCAACCTTCCCGAAATCAATCGGGAGATGCTTGAGAAGTGGAAGAAAGAACATCTTTTTGAAAAGTCCTTGCAGCTTCGCGAGGGAGCGCCACGCTTCGTCTTTTATGAGGGACCGCCCTCCGCAAACGGTCTGCCCGGCATTCACCACGTCATCGCAAGGACGATAAAAGATATCTTCTGCCGATACAAAACGATGCAGGGCTACCTTGTGGATCGTAAGGCAGGGTGGGACACCCACGGACTCCCCGTCGAACTCGGTGTGGAAAAGAAGCTCGGCATCACCAAAGCCGACATCGGTACCAAAATTTCGGTCGAAGAGTACAACGACGCTTGCCGCAAAGAGGTGATGAAATACACCGCCGAGTGGGAGTCACTTACCGACCAAATGGGGTACTGGGTGGATATGGAGCATCCGTACATCACTTACGATAACCGCTATATAGAGACACTGTGGTATTTGCTCAAGGAGCTTTACAAGAAAGGTCTCCTCTATAAAGGCTACACCATCCAGCCGTATTCGCCCGCAGCCGGTACGGGTCTCAGCTCCCACGAGCTCAATCAGCCGGGTACTTACCGCGACGTCAAAGACACCATGGCGACGGTACTTTTCCCTGTGAAGTCGCCTCTTGGTGAGATGACGGGACACGGGAGAGTATACTTTATGGCCTGGACCACCACCCCGTGGACATTGCCTTCCAATACCGCCCTTGCCGTCAATCCAAGAGTGGACTACGTCGCGGTTCAAACCTTTAACCCCTACTCGCATGAGCCGATCACCGTCGTGGTGGGCGAGCCTTTGATCCCGCATTACTTCAAGAGCGAAGGTCAGGAGCTGCCTATGGAAGCACCGGAGAAAGGCTCCAAGGTGCTGCCTTACCGTATATTGGATAGAAAATGGAAAGGGACAGAGCTTGAAGGGATGGCTTATGAGCAGATGTTTCCGTGGGTTAACCCCGGCGAGGGCGCTTTCCGCGTCATCACGGGGGACTTTGTCACCACGGAAGACGGTACCGGCATCGTCCACATCGCGCCGACATTCGGTGCGGACGACAATAAGGTCGCAGCTCAGACCGGAGTCCCCGGGCTGCTCCTCCTCACCAAGGACGGCAAAGAGCGTCCGATGGTCGACTTTACGGGTAAGTATTACCTCTTGGACGAACTCGATCCGGATTTCGTAAAGAACCGCGTCGATGTCGAAGCCTACAAGAGATACGAAGGCCGCTTCGTCAAGAACGTTTACGATGAGCGTATCCCTTCGGACGCAGAGTCGCTTGATGTCTCCATCTGTATGGAGCTCAAAGAGCGTGGCCTTGCCTTCCGCATCGAAAAAGAGACCCACAGCTATCCCCACTGCTGGCGTACCGACAAGCCGATCCTCTATTATCCGCTCGATAGCTGGTTCATCCGCTCAACTGCCAAGCAGGACGAGATGATTGCGCTCAATAAAACCATCAATTGGAAGCCCGAGAGTACGGGATCGGGACGCTTCGGGAAGTGGCTCGAAAATCTCCAAGACTGGAATCTCTCACGCTCCAGGTACTGGGGGACGCCGTTGCCCATCTGGGTGACCGAAGACGGCAAGGAAGAGAAGTGCATCGGTTCCGTGGCCGAGCTGATGGATGAAATCGAGAAGTCCGTCAAGGCAGGGTATATGAAGGAAAACTTCTGGAAAGATTTCGAGCCCGGGGTCTACACGAAAGAGAACTACGACAAGATCGATCTCCATAGACCTTACGTGGACGACATCGTCCTTACTTCCGACAGCGGTCAGCCCATGTATCGTGAGACAGACCTCGTGGACGTGTGGTTCGACTCGGGCGCGATGCCTTATGCCCAACTCCATTATCCTTTTGAGAATAGGGAACTCATCGATGAGCGGGGTTATTATCCGGCCGATTTTATCGCCGAAGGAGTGGATCAGACGCGTGGGTGGTTTTTCACGCTCCATGCCTTAGGGACGATGCTCTTTGACTCTGTGGCGTTCAAGAACGTGGTCTCCAATGGCCTCGTCCTCGATAAGAACGGAAATAAGATGAGCAAACGTCTCGGCAACAGCGTAGACCCGTTCGAGACGATTCGCACCAAGGGGTCGGATCCGCTTCGGTGGTATATGATCACGAACGCTTCGCCTTGGGACAACCTCCGTTTTGACCCCGCCGGCGTGGACGAAGTGGCCCGAAAGTTTTTCGGCACGCTCTTCAATACCTATTCTTTCTTCTCCCTGTACGCCAATATCGACGGCTTCGACCCGGAGATGAAAGAGGTACCGTTTGCGAAGCGTCCGGAGCTTGACCGCTGGATTCTCTCGGTTCTCAATTCCCTTGTCGAAGAAGTGACGCGCGACCTTGAGGAGTTCGAGCCGACGAAAGCGGGTAGGGCGATCTCCGATTTTGTGGAGGCTCGTCTGTCGAACTGGTATGTACGACTCGGGCGGAAGCGTTTCTGGGGCAACGGTCTCACCGAGGATAAGATGGCGGCGTATGGGACGCTCTATACGTGCCTGGAGACTGTCTCGAGGCTCATTGCTCCGATCGCCCCGTTTTACGCCGACTCCCTCTATCGTGCGCTTCACAGAGACGACACAAAGAGCGTCCACCTCGCGTCCTTCCCCAAAGCCGACCTCTCTGTCGTGAATAAAAACCTTGAGACTGCGATGGACTACGCCCAAAGTGTCTCGTCCATGGTGCTTGCTCTGAGACGGAAGATGGACACCAAGGTACGTCAGCCGCTCCAAAAAATCCTCATCCTCACGAACGACGAGAGCGCGATCGACGCCATCGAACACGTCCGTCAGCTTATTCTCGCCGAAGTGAACGTCAAAGAGCTCGAGTTCGTCACCGGATCCGCTTCCGGCGTGGTCGTGAAGCGTCTGAAGCCCAATTTCAAAGCCCTCGGTCCCGTATTCGGCAAACAGATGAAAGAGGTTGCCGCTTACCTCACCGGACTGGATCAGGAGGCGATTGCGGACTTAGAGAAAAAAGGGTCGCTCTCTTACGACGGGAAAGAAATCACCTTAGACCAAGTCGAAATTATCAGCGAAGACGTTCCCGGCTGGCTCGTACTCAACGAAGGCAACATCACCGTAGCCCTCGACGAGACGATTACGCCCGAGCTCAAGCTCGAGGGCTATGCACGCGAACTTGTCAATAAGATCCAAAACTTCCGCAAGTCTTCCGGGTTTGATGTCTCGGACAAGATCGCCATCAAATTTTTGCGCGGCTCCGACCTTTTGCAGAAGACGTTTGATGCCCATCGCGACTACCTGATGGAACAGGTGCAGGCTTTGGAGGCAAATCTCGTCGAGAGATGGGGCGAAAACGACTGCCCGGAGACTTTCGAGATAGAAGACGGCTTCACTGTGGAGGCCGCAATATCCAAACTTTAATCCTTGATAGAAAGAACCGAGAAAGGGATTTTGATATGGAAAAGAACAGATACAGTGACGAAGAGCTCGAGGAATTCCGCGAGATCATCAATAAAAAGCTCGACAAAGCCCGTAAAAACTACGAGATCCTACTCTCGAGTATGGACGGCATAGACGGCAACGACATCACGGATACGATGCCGACGTACAAGAACCTCACAGAGTCCGCCACCCTGCTTGCCAAGCAGGAGACGGCAGCGAGTGCAGCACGGCAGAAAAAATTCATCCAGAATCTCGAAGCGGCTCTTGCCCGTATAGAAAACAAGACCTACGGTATCTGCCGTGCCACCGGTAAGTTGATCCCGAAAGAGCGGCTCTGTGCCGTCCCTCACGCCACCCTCTCCATAGAGGCGAAAAAGGCGGGTTTCAAATAAATACAGACTCTCGATTTCCCCGTGCATTCAGATCGGCTCTCTTCCCAAACAGAAGTCCGCTCCGGGAGTATCCGAAGGATGCTCTTGGCCGTGGGTTCTGTGATTTTACTGCTTGTCGTCGACCAATGGATCAAGATCTCCGTCAAGACTTCCATGATGCTCGGTGAGAGCATCCGGGTGACGGACTGGTTCTTCATCTATTTTACCGAGAACCCCGGTATGGCTTTCGGCTGGGAGGTGGTGAGCAAGAGCGTGCTCACGATTTTCCGACTTGTCGCAAGTGGGCTCTTGGCTTGGCTTCTGTGGAAGGCGGCGAAGAAAAAGTTCTCGACCGGTTTCCTTTTGTGTCTGGCTGCCATTTTGGCAGGCGCACTCGGCAACATCATCGACTCCGTCTTCTATGGTGTCCTCTTCGACCACAGTTATGGTCAGGTGGCGACCTTTGTACCCGTGGGGGACGGATATGCCGATTGGCTGCACGGCAAGGTGGTGGATATGTTTTACTTCCCCATCATCAATACCGTCTGGCCGGACTGGATGCCGCTTGTGGGTGGACGGGAGCTTATTTTCTTTCAGCCTATTTTCAACTTTGCCGATGCCTGCATATCGGTGGGCGTGATCTGTCTGATTCTTTTTTACAGTCGGTCTTTCAGCATCCTGCTCAGCAAAGATGAACAGTCGAAGACGGATCCCGTCGGATCAGACGATGACACGAAAGAGTCGTAAAGTCTTCCGGCAGATTGCTTTTCTCTGCCTCCTTTTGCCGGCTTTTTTTCTGACGCAGTGCAGACCCCAGCCGCGCGGTGTCCCCGACACGGACGAGATGAAGGACGTGGTGCGGGAGATGCTTCTTTTGGAGGCTTCTTACGGTGGCTCCGTGTCTCCCTCCGATTCGCTTTTCCTCTTGCAGAAAGAGGCGCTTTTGGACAAATACGGACTGACGGGTGCCGAGTACGACTCGTCGATGATTTGGTATGCCCGAAATGCGCAATTGCTCTCGACGATATACGAGGAGCTCGCCGCGGAGTTTGCGGAGCAGGGCGTCCTTTTGGACAGCGCCATCGTGGATTCGACCGAGTTGTATCGGATTCATTATGTCCCCTCGCTCTCGTTGTGGAATGGTCCCTCCCGCTTCGTGATTCCCTCCGGGCGTTCTGTCTATTACCTCAGCCAGTCTGTGTCCGACGTATTGCCGGGTGACACGGTCGATTTCTCGGCCAACATACAGCCCCCTCTGCGCAAAGGGCAGGAGCTCGAAGTGCTGCTCTTGGTCAAAGATACGGCAGATGTCGTGCGCGACAGACTCAGTGTGCTTTTCCTCCCCGGGATGAAGATTAAGGCTTCTTTTGTCCTGCCATTAGGGCAGACGGGCGGCGTAGCGGATCCCGTCCCCGAGTTTTACTTCAAGTACCGCTTGCGCCCTTCCGGTACCTGGAGCGGGACGGCTGCATCCTCTTTTATCACTTTCGACAGCGTCACACTCTCGAAGAGGATGCCTCCTCCTCCCATTCAAGCGGATCCCGTGGACCCCTCGGAGCAGACTCCGGATGGAGATGGGGCAGAGACATCCGAATGAAACAGATGGAGCCGCAAGTCTATGCCTAATATTCTGTGCCGGGAAAAAGAGATCCGTACCGGAATCGGTTTGTGGTACAGACCGGGAAGATGACGAGACACGGTATGAGAGGAAAACGAGATACAGGCCAAAAATAGTGGCGAAATACAGAACACCAGACAAAATCAATTTAATAGTTACTCATGACAGACAAAAGGAGCGAAAGTCGGCAGATGCTGGCCAAAACGATGTACGGATTGGAAGATCTCTTGACCGAAGAACTCAAGGCGATCGGAGCAGAGGACATCGTCCCGGGACGGCGTATGGTTGCTTTCAAAGGCGACCGGACAGTGCTTTACAAGGCCAATATTCACCTCAGGACCGCACTTCGCATCTTGGTGCCCATCGAACAGTTCGAGGCCGATACGCCCGATGAGATTTACCAGTACCTCTACGACCACGTCGATTGGTCGCTTTACCTGACCCCAAAGAATACGTTTGCCGTGGAAACGGTCGTCTATTCGGATACTTTTACCCACAGCAAGTTCGTGGCTTATCGGGTTAAGGACGCTATCGCCGATTACTTTGCGGACAAAGGCGGTCGCCGTCCCAATGTCTCGGTGAGCGAACCGGATCTCCTTTTTCACATCCATATCTCGGATCGTACGGTCACTCTGGCGCTCGACTCTTCGGGCGAAAGTCTCCACAAAAGGGGCTACCGAGTGGGGCAAAACGATGCACCCATCAACGAAGTCCTTGCTGCCGGCATCCTGATGCGTGCAGGCTGGAAGGGTGAGACCGATTTCCTTGATCCGATGTGCGGCTCGGGGACCTTCCTGACCGAGGCCGCACTCATAGCAGGGGGCATTCCTCCGGGCATCTTCAAGAAGAGCTTTGCCTTCGAGCGGTGGCCGGATTTTGATCCCGACCTCCTCTCCGACTTGCTCGACGAATGGGAAGAGAAACCTTTCGACCACAAAATATACGGCTCCGACATCGCGCCCAAAGCTATCGCTCTCGCACGCGCAAATGTCCGGAAAGCCGGGGTGGAAAAGTACGTCGAGCTTTCCGTCAAGTCTGTGGACGAGTACACTGCGGACAACCGTCCCTCCGACACCGGCCTCCTGGTGACCAATCCGCCCTATGGAGAGCGGTTGAAGCTCGAGGATGCCGAACTATTATACGGTAAAATAGGTTCTACCCTAAAGCATGCTTTCTCCGGCTGGAAAGCCTGGGTGGTGACGAGCCTTTTGGAAGAAGGTTTCGGTGCCATCGGGCTCAAGCATTTCCACAGGGAAAAGCTCTTCAATGGCACCATCGAAGTCGAGCTGAGAGGGTATGAGCTATTTGCCGGTAAGCGGGACGAATTCGTTCGCGACCTCGCCGACAAAGGCGAGCTCAGAGCTCGAAAAGAGGATCGAATCAGAACCCGTACCGAGAGGGCACGCTTTGAGGACAGCAAGAGGGAGTTCAGGCAAGACCGACGCCCTGCAGGAAAGAAGACTTTCAGAAACGATGAACGTAAACGATATAAGGGGGATGTTCCCCGCACTGAGCCAGAAGATTTATAAAGATCGTCCGCTCGTCTATTTCGACAACGCCGCCACGACCCAGAAACCTCAGTCGGTCATCGACCGGCTCTCGGAGAGCTTGGCGCTTGATAACGCCAATATCCACCGAGGTGTCCATTACCTCAGCAGAAAAGCCACGGAGGCTCACGAAGAGGCGCGCGCGTATGTCGCGGACTTCATAAATGCCCGCGAACCGGCAGAGGTGCTTTTCACGAGAGGTACGACGGAGAGCATAAACCTCGTGGCATCTTCTTTTTGCCCCGCGTTTATGAAGAAAGACGATGAGGTGCTCGTTACCGATATGGAACACCACTCGAATATCGTCCCCTGGCAGTTGCAGGGCGTCACGGTACGGCACGCACCTATCTCGGAGGAAGGTGTGCTCGATGTCGAAGAGATGAAGCGAATGATGGGCGAACGTACCAAGCTCGTCTCCATTTGCTACGCCTCCAACGTCCTCGGGACCGTGAACCCCGTCAAGGAGATAACGGCTTATGCACACGCGCTCGGTATCCCGGTGCTTGTAGATGCCGCACAGGCCGTGGCACACCGTCCTGTGGACGTGCAAGATATCGGCTGTGACTTCCTTGCTTTCTCGGGACACAAGGTATACGGGCCTACCGGTATCGGTGTCCTTTACGGAAAGCGCGAGTGGCTCGAGAAGATTCCGCCCTATCAAGGCGGCGGAGAGATGATAGAGCGCGTCTCTTTCGACCGTACGACCTATGGAGAGATTCCCTACAAGTTTGAGGCGGGTACCCCGGACTTTATCGGAAGCGTGGGGCTTATGGAGGCACTGAAGTTTGTCCGTGGAATCGGTTTCGATTTCATTATGAGCCACGAAAAAGAGCTCCTTGAGACGGCCACGGAGTTGATGACCCGTGTGCCGGGACTCCGGATCTACGGCACGGCGCCCCACAAAGAAGCGGTCATCTCTTTTCTTGTGGACGGCATACATCCTTACGACCTTGGGACTCTGATGGATCAGATGGGCGTAGCGCTCCGTACCGGTCACCACTGTGCTCAGCCTCTTATGGACAGGTACGGCATCACCGGCACGGCCCGTGCCAGCTTCGCGGTTTACAACACCGTGGAAGAAGTGTATGCCATGGTCGAAATTTTGGATAAAGTCCTTGCAATGTTGCGCTGAGGGTTAAGGGCGGAAAAGAATGGAGAACGACACGAAAGGGTTCAAAGACACCGAAGAACGTCTCATCGAGATAAAGTACATCGGTCTCGGCGGTCTCGAAAAGGCAAAGAGGGGCACTCTGATGCTATTCTGTCCTGCCGACCTGTACGAGACTTTTATGGAGGATAGGGAGCATTCGCGCGTCCCGCTCTTACCGGTGCCTGTCCCTCCGTTCAGCGACGGTCTGTACACGCGCCGGCTCGTGGCGGTGGCGGGAGGCGATGATCCGGATGGAGATATCTTCGAGGGATACACCCGTGTCGCAGGGGTTCGCATCAAGCGCATTACCCTAAGGTCGGCACCTCAGGGTATCTACGGACGTATGACTGTCGTTACGAGTGAAGATGAGGAGGCGGAGGTGCCGATTAACTTCGAGTACACGATCGTCGAAGCCGTTTTGGCCGGCATCCCGATCTTTATGGAACAGTCGCTTTTCGATTATATCTTGAGTCAAATTAAGGTCGACGCACGTTTTCCCGGCGAAGAAGACCGGGAGCAACCCGAAGAGGAGCAACCGGAGGAGGCAGAGTCCGTGGAGGACTATGTCGCCCGTCAGATAGAGGCCGGGACGGATCCACTCATTGAATCACCCGAAGTCCGCAACCGGCTTCTCGACTTCGAAGAAGACCTCCTAATGCGTCTCTTGGATCTGTCTCTGGAGAAGGGGGCTTACGACTGGACAGACTTCCTTAAGCTGATCCTGTCGTTAAAGAAAGGAGGAAGTGAAGCATGAGCGCGAGGGATAACTCCACGTTTCGTATGATACCTCCGATGCGGGAGACGGTTCAAATGACGTTCCACCGCCTCGTGAGGGTAAAAGAGAACCCCGATTCTGGAGAAAAGGGGGGCTTGAAGCTCGTACTTCGTACCGTCATTGCGGTCAAAGAGCAGCGCGAATTCGTCCTTAGTGTCCCGCCAGCCATGGAGCGTGAGGTCAATCTGGCCGTCAAGCGCTTCATCAACCAACGGATTAAAGCCGGCAATCTCATTGATGATCTTTTGCCGGTTTCGGGCGTGATGTTTCGCGGGGTGATTCTGTGGCGCTCGATGATTGATGACGAACTGATGACGGATGCCTACACGCTTTCCATCGAGGGCGAGGAGGGGACTTTCCCCATCTCCAATCCACTCAGCGCCGTACTTTTTGCCCTCCTCAAAGAGCGCCCGATACAAATCGAACGCAAGCTCATAGAGGAGCAGCCCGTCATCCGCCGTAATCCCAACGAAAATAACGATATGAGTTTCCTCGACCGCTACGTCGACTATAGCGGTCACGTCGTGGAGCGCCACATCCGGCAGCATCTCGGCACCCAGCTCTACCGTGATGGCGAGCTTGAGGAGACCTTTATGCTCATGGGGGTCAAGCGTCTGGAGGAGCTTCGCGAGCTCGCCGTCTCGCTCGAGTCTTTCGAGTGGGCCCGGATGATAACCGATTTCCTTGAGAAATACCACCCTTCGGACAACCAAGACAATGAAGAAAAAGAGTCCGGAAAGGGCGAGTGAAGGGGGCGATTTGCCACTCTTTTTTGCGCCCGGTTTCCTCGAAACTCTTACCCTGCCGGAGGAAGAGAGCCGGCACGCCTCCCGCGTCCTTCGGCTCACGGAGGGCGAGAGCATCCTCGTCACGGACGGTGCCGGTGCACTCTACCGCGCCGAGCTGACGGAAGTCTCTCCGAAAGCTGCCGTCTTTGCCCTCGGTGAAGAGATTCTGTCTTCTCCCCGCACGACACCTCACCTGCACTTGGCCGTGGCTCCCACGAAGAATATGGATCGCATCGAGTGGCTGTTGGAAAAAATGGTGGAAGTGGGGTTGAGCAAGTTTACGCTTCTCTCTACCGAAAGGACGGTTCGCAGACACGTCAACCTCGATCGCCTCAAGAAAGTGATGATCTCCGCCCTCAAGCAGTCGCGCAAAAGGTTTGTGACCGAGATCAACGAATGCCGGAGTGTGGAGGCGCTCTTTTCCGAAATAGACCGGACAGTCGTCCGGGGTGCCTACATCGGCTACTGTAGCGACGAATTTCCGAAGACCCCCATCACGAGTGCGTTCCAAAAAGGGACTCCATCACTTTTCCTCATCGGGCCAGAAGGCGACTTCACCCCCGAAGAGGTGCGCACCGCCGTAAGCTTCGGTGCCGTACCCGTCACCCTTGGCGAGGAGCGGCTCCGTACCGAGACGGCAGGTCTTTATGCAGGGGTGCTTCACGCAGTCCTCAACAGCTAAAACCCTATACCTATGCCCAGTACCATTATTTGTCCCTATTGCGGATCCGAAATAACCGTACCCACACCTCTTGCCTCGCAGGAAAGGGGATTGATGGCGGTTTGCGAGAAGTGCCACAGACCGATAGCCGTCTACCCCGGTTTTACCTTTATGCAGCTGCACGAAGACCGCTCCATCAAGGCTGTGGCAGTGGAAGTGAAGAAGTACGTGGAAGGGGTCTGTCTGGAAGTGATGGAGAGTCCGCTTACCCGTCATCAGGAGATACAGCTACCGGAAGGCAAATCAATGATCGGTCAGCATAACGCAGACTCCGATACCGACCTGCAGATCCTGACCGGGGACTTGGACTTGGCGCGTAACCACGCCATCCTTTGGCTCAAGAAAGACGGCACGCTCCTCGTGCAGGATAACGCCAGCCGGTCGGGTACTTTCGTGAACGGCATCCGTCTCAAAAAAGGAGACTGGATGCGCCTCAATCCAGGCGATGTCCTGCTCTTTGGCGCGACGACCTGTATCGTGCATCTTCCGGAGGACGAGGACGCGGAACCTTGGTTTTAGGGCTCCCCTTCGGACGGATTTTTTTGCACGTACCGAGACGAAACTTTTGACCCGTATCTCTTTATGATGAGGTACGGGTCAATCTTTTCCTCCCGGCCTGTACCGCATCGGGGCGGGTTACGCTATGCTGAAGTAAAGGACAGAAACCAAGCCGACGGTGAGAATGAGGACGCGGTGATTGGTGCGGACGGCTGTGCGGAAGTCTTCGTGCGAGAGGGGACGGTCGTTTGTGCCGATGTAGGGTTTGTCCACAAGTCTGCCGCCGTAGTAATTCGGTCCCCCAAACCGGCAGTCGAGGAGCCCCGCAAGCGCCGCTTCGGGGTAGCCGGAGTTTGGCGAAGCGTGCTTGGAGTGGTCGCGTTTGAGGATACGGATCGCCCTCTTGTTTGGGGGCAAAAGCACCATCAGCCAACCTGTGAGCCGGGAGGGCAGCCAGTTTGCCACGTCGTCCAAGTACACGGCCGCAAAGCGCCCGAAGTCTTTGTACTTCTCGCTTTTGTAGCCGATCATAGAGTCCATGGTGTTGATCATCTTATAGGCGTACATCAGAGGTATGCCGCCGAGGGCGTAAAAGAAGAGTGGCGCGATGACACCGTCCGAGAGGTTCTCTGCCAGTGTCTCGAGCGTGGCGGTGCGGATCTTGTGGAAGTCGAGCGCACCGGTGTCGCGTCCCACTATGAAGCCGAGCCGTCTTCGAGCCTCCGGAAGGTCGCCTTTTTCCACGGCTTCTTCCACGTAGGAGGTCTCTTTGATGAGGCTTCTGTGTGCGATGGCGAAGTAAAAGAGAAGGGTATTGACGAGGGTGAGGAGGACGGGGGAGACTAAGTAAAGCACTTGGACGAGGCTGAGTGCGCCAAACGTCAGGAGTACGAGAGAGACAGCGACAAGGGTGCCTTTGCTCCTCCGGTGCACGCCCCGATTAAACGCCTTGTCGCACCAAGCGATCACCTTGCCGAAGAGGCGCACCGGATGAGGCCACCCTTGGGGATCTCCGAGGATGACGTCAAGGAGCAGACCCCCGAGCATAGGGACAAAGAAAGTGTAGAGACTGAAGTCGGTCATATTTGCGAAAAGTAGTCTTCGAGCCCCGAGATGAGGGCTGCACACGCTTCCGGACTTTGGACGGAGAGGCGGAAATGGCGGTCGGAGAGCTCGCGGAAGTTGGAGGCGTCGCGGATAAGAATGCCGTGTTTCTCGACGAGAAACGCCTTAAGGTCAGGAGAGGAGCCTTTCAACATCCGGACGAGAAAGAAGTTGGCCGGAGAGGGCTCGGGGACAAGCTCCGGGATCTTTTTGAGCTCACTTTGGAGCCTCACAGACTCCGTGTCCAGCTTCTCGGCATCAGGCTTAAGGGCTTCGTAGTGGTCGAGGATGAAGCTGCCCGCTTCCTGGGCAAGGGCATTGACGGACCACGGGATTCGGATTCTTTGAAGCCCATCTACGATGTCCTCCGAAGCAATAAGGTAACCGAGCCTGAGTCCGGGAATGGCAAACGTCTTGGTGAGGGAGTGGACGGTGACGAGGTTCGGGTATTTGTCGTGCAACGGTATGAGGGAGCCGGCAGACGTGCACAGATCCCCATAGGCGTTGTCTATGATGACGATTCGGGTCCGGTCTCCGGCACAGATTTCCTCGATGACGGGTATGGGCAGGAGAAACCCATCGGGATTATTGGGATAAGCGAACCATAGAAGATCCGTGTGCTTTCCGATGCGGAGCGACGTGTATGCCCCATACAGAAGTTTGTGGCGGTGGGCACGGGCGGCATCCTCGTACTCGGCGAAAGAGGGGACGGGGACGGTCGAAGTCTTTCCTTCGTACAGGTGGGCAAGAAGGTAAAAAGCCTCCGCGCTGCCTGCCGTGACGAGCACGCGCGACTTGGGGACACCGTGCAGGGCGGCAATTTTGCCCGTAAGCTCAGAAGCGAGGGGATCGGGATAATTCTGCACCGCGCCTAAGCGCGTTTGCAAAAAAGAGAGCACCTCCCCGGATTTATTTTCCCAAGGGATGTTGGAAGAGAAGTCGTACCGGACTTTCCCTTTGTAGTCGTACCGGTCGTTGCCGTGACCTGTGAGCATTTATTTCCTGAGACAGCTGTAAATGTAATCTATGTCGACCTCCCGCCGGATCACCTCCGCAAGGCGGTCGAAGCCTTCTTCCTTTTTCACTTTGAAATCGAAAGGTACCCGGAAGCCCGGCAGATAGGGCGAGAGGAGCTTCTCGACCACAGAGGCGTTGTCGAGGATGCCGTGCAGATAAGTCCCCCAGGTGAATGAGGAGAGGCGGTATCCGTCCGTTTCGCCCGTGTCCAAGGTGCAGAGCGGGGTGTCCGTGGGGGTCACTCCCGAGTGGATCTCGTACCCGTCTCCTTTTGCCGTGCCGTCCGTGAAAAAAAATGACGACTGCCTTGTCCTCTTGCCGCTCCGAAGCGTAGTCGTGGTGGGGAAGATCCCCAGCCCTTTTGCCGAAACCGCTTCGCCCTCTATGCCTTCGGGATCCAGTATCTCCTGCCCCAGCATCTGGTACCCGCCACAGATGCCGACGAGGGGTTTGCCTTTGGCGTGGTGCGATAGGACGACGTCTTCGATCCCCTTATGACGCAGCTCAATGAGGTCGGAGATCGTGTTTTTGGATCCGGGTAAAATGAGGATGTCGGCCTCCGAGATGGCTGAGGGCTCATCCGAGTAGTAGAGGTTGACTGCTTCCAAAGACTCAAGGAGGCGGAAGTCGGTGAAGTTGGACAGATGCCCCGTATGGACGACACAGACGTTCACCTTTCCGGGCTTTGCCTTGGCCTCTTTCGCGTCCAGCTCGACACTGTCCTCCTCCTCTATGAAGAGGTCGTCCATATAGGGAAGGATGCCCACCACGGGCTTGCCCGTGATCTCTTCCAAAATCTTTTTCCCCTCATTGAAGAGCGAAATATCCCCTCTGAATTTATTTACCAAGACCCCCACGATGCAAGCACGCTCTTCCGCGGACAAAAGCGCAAGGGTGCCGTAGACGCTGCCGAAAAGTCCCCCTCTGTCGATGTCTGCCACCAGTATCGTGGCGGCTCCGGTTCGGCGTGCGACGCGCATATTCGTGATGTCCTTCTCCTTGAGGTTAAGCTCCGATATGCTGCCCGCTCCCTCAATGACGATGGGGCTGTACTCGGTCTGGAGGCGGTCGAAGGCCTGTATGGCTTCGGCAAAAAGGACCTCCTTGTCCGCGCCGTCAAAGTACGCCCTTGCGCTCATATTGCCGTAGGGCTTGCCGTTGAGCACCACTTGGGAGACCGTATGGCTTGTGGGTTTGAGGAGGATGGGGTTCATCTCCGTCCTCGGCGCTATCCCGCACGCCTCCGCCTGCACTGCCTGCGCCCGTCCGATCTCGAAGCCGTCGGGGGTGGCGAAACTATTGAGGGACATATTCTGCGCCTTAAACGGTGCGGGTCGGAAGCCGTCCTCTTTGAGGAGGCGGCAAAAGCCGGCAGCGACTACCGACTTGCCGACATCCGATCCGGTGCCGACGAACATTAGAGGTCTGAGGGTTTCTTTCATTCGGTGTCTTCTGAAAATTTTGGTCCGTGTCTCGCTTTTTCCCCGGTACGGGTCTCTTTCTAAGCCCGGTACGTGTCTCGAAGTCTGCTTGGTACGTGTCTCGTGGAAACGGAGCTTTTAGAGGTCGAAAGTAAGGACTTCGCCATAGCCTATCTCCGCGTCCATAGCCTCTCCGGGGGTGTAGCCTTGGAGGATAATGAGGAAAGCGCGGAGTACGCCCGAGTGGGTGACTAAGAGGATGTCGCCTTCTTTGCCGGCTATCTTGTCTTCGTAAAACGACCGCACGCGGGCTGTCATTTGGGCATAGGACTCTCCGCCGGGGGTAGGGCAGTCGAGGTAATTATCGAACCACCTTTTGCCGTCTGCCCTCTCGAAAATTTCCTGCCAAGATAGTCCCTCGAACGCTCCGAAGTCAAGCTCCATCAGGCGCGCGTCCGTCTCCACCGCCCCGAAATACTTGCGGGCGAAAGAAAGGCACCTCGTGAGCGGACTGGAATACACCTTGGTGAAGCGACCGAGGTCGCCCAGTCTCCGAACGGCTTCCGCCCATTCTTCGGGATAGGTTTCGGCGAGTGGGGCATCAGTTTGACCGTAGCAGATTCCCGAGGGGAGGCCTACGGAGGTATGGCGGACGAGGGTGAGGGACATCTTAGCGGACAGGGTTAGGCAGTCAGAAGTTGGTGGTGTAGAAGGAGAGAATGAGGAGAAGGGCAGTGTGGCAGGTAACGATGAGGAAGCCGAGGATGTCGCCGGTGTAACCGCCGACTTTCTTCTCGGCGTAACTTTTAATGGAGAGGAAGATGAGTGCGTAGGCACCGGCGGCGCCGAGGGCGACTTGCCAAGGCAGAAGGAGAAGGGAGAGGAGACCCCAGAGGATGGCGAGTCCGAAGGTGAACGGAGAGAGCTTATTGCGTGTGTGCATCCCTTTGCTGGCATCCTTACGGGCGTAGTCGGAGCTCTCAATGAAGAAGAGGGGCATCACCCTTGCCGAGGTCTCGGCGGCGACGAGGGCGAGCATCATCGTCTCCCGGGGAAGGTTCTTGAGGAGAAAGAAGCGCAGCCCGAAGAGGAGGATGAGCGCCACGACGCCGAAGACGCCACTCGAAGAGTCGCGCATAATAGCGAGTATCCGCTCCCTGTCATACCCCCCGCCGAAACCGTCGAAGGTGTCGGCGAAACCGTCCTCATGGATGGCGCCCGTCGCGAGCGTCATAACAATCATCGCGAGGAGGACGCTCACCTCCCACGGGAGGAAATAGCCCGTGGCGAGGCAGGTCACGGCACCGAGCCCGCCGACGAATGCCCCCACAAGCGGAAAGTAGCGGAAAGCCTCGCTGAGGGCTTTCTCGCTATATTCCGTGCGCGGAGTAGGTATGCGGCTGTAGTACTGAAATGTAAGAAATAGGAGATTGAGTTCTCTTTTGATCATACGACTTCTTTATGGTTCGCGGAGTCCGTGAGCGTGATGCGGTAAAATCTTGGCCCGTATCTCGCACTCTTTCCGGTACGGGTCTCGTTGCAGCCTCGGTACGTGCGAGGAAATCTTTTCGATCCGTATCTCAAATGGATCCTACTTCGTACACGCCGGCTTCTTCAAATGAGGCCATATTATTAAGGAAGACGAGGGCAGACTGAAGTATCGGATAGACGATGGCGCAGCCGGTGCCTTCGCCGAGGCGGAGCCCCAAGTGGAGAATCGGGTCGCCGTGCATATACTCTACCATCGCCTTGTGTCCCGGTTCTTCGGAAGCGTGGGAGAAGACGACGTTACTGATGATACTCCTGTCCATCTCGTAAGCCACAAGGAACCCCGCAGAGGTGATGAAGCCGTCGGCGATGATGAGCATACCGAGCTTCTTGGCCTCAAGGACGCCGCCACAAATCGCCGCGATCTCGAATCCACCGAGTGTGGCAAGTGCTTCAAGTGGGGTCTTGGGGTCGTATTTGGCGTAGACTTGGGTGAGGATGTCGAGTTTGTGGTTCACCCCTTTTTTGTCGAGCCCTGCACCGCGTCCCGTACAGACCTCAAGCGGGGTACCGGCGAAGTGGTGCAGCAAAAGGGTGGATGGGGAAGTATTGGCGATGCCCATCTCTCCGAAGCCTATCACGTTGCACCCGCGGCCAAATTCCTCACGGACGCACTCGGCACCTATGGCCATTGCTTTCTTGCACTCCTCTATGGTCATTGCAGGCTCTCGGAGCATATTCTTGGACCCGTAGGCGATTTTGCGGTTCTCGACGGCGATGCCCTTCGGGAAATCGTAGTCCACGCCCACGTCGATGACTCGGAGCCGGATATCGTGCTGCTTGGAGAAGACGCTGATGCCGGCACCGCCACGGACGAAGTTCATAGCCATCTGCCAAGTGATCTCCTTGGGGCAAACGCTTACCCCCTCGTCTGCAATGCCGTGGTCGGACGCAAAGACGAGGATGGCGGGGTTGCGTAACTCGGGCGTGAGGGTCTGTTGGATCATTCCTATTTGGAGTGCCAAGTCTTCGAGCTTACCCAGAGACCCGACAATTTTTGTGCGGGTGTCGATCTTGTGCTGAAGTTGTTCTTTCGTAATCATAAAGGAGGTAGAGTAAAGATTTCTTATGAGTATGGTTTGGAGGGTTGCCGGCAACTGTCTCATTCCGGCGGTCGCCGGTCGGGTTCCCGCTTATGGCTCAAGTGTGGTCTTGGGTTTTGATTGGGACGGGGATGCCGCTGACGCACAGGAAGACTTCGTCTGCGGTGCGTGCGATGTGCTGGTTGACGAAGCCCTGAAGGTCGGTGAAGTGCCGTGTGGCTTCATCTACGGCGTGTACCCCCATGCCTATCTCGTTGCTGACGACGATGAGGTCGCAGTCTTTACGGATGAGCCGGTCCCACTCGTCCGTGGCCTCTTTGAGCGAACGGTCGAGGTCGAAGCTGTTGTCCGTGAAGATGTTGGTGAGCCACAGGGTGACGCAGTCGATGAGTGCCGTATGCCCGTCAAGGTCGAGACCGGAGAGATTTTTCTCCTCCTCTACGGTCGTCCAGCCTTTGCCGGCACGGATGGCTTGGTGACGGGCGATACGCTTCTCGAAGTCTGCGTCCCATCTGCGGGCCGTGGCGATGTAGAGCGGACTACTCGACCGCTCCAAAGCGAGCTTTTCGGCGAAAGTGCTCTTGCCGGATCGGGCGCCCCCTGTGATGAATGTGATGCGGTGCATCTGTGAGCCTGAAATTTTGGTCTGTATGAAAAAAGTTCGCCGGCCGTACCTACGCGATCACGCCGGTACGGCCGGCGAGAAGTTTTCGGCCTGTATGAGATTAGAAGCTGTACGTTACTTCCCCCATCACGGTACGTCCGGGCATATTGTAGCCGTCTTTCTCGGCGTAATTTTCGTCTAAGAGGTTGGAGACGGTGATTCCGACTTTGAAGCTCCGCGTGACACGGTACTGAGCAGAGTAGTCGAAGACAAGGTGGAGCGGGTGGCGGAGGATTTTGTCTTTCGCCGTGTAGCCACCCTCGGTGTAATAGTCTTTTTCTCCGATACCGGGGCGAAGCTCGGGCGTCCAGGCGTACCAGTCGTTTTCGAGATGGTGCCCGATGAGACGTGCATTAAGGCGGGCGGAGAAGTTACGGCCGTCTTCGTAATTGATGCCGAAGCTGCCGGTGTCTTTTCTTACGCCGACGAGACTCTTAGTGACGACGTTTTCACCCGTGCCGGTGTCGAATTCGTCCGTGAAGAGGTGGGTGTAGGAGGCGTAAAGCTCCAGAGTGTGGCGCGGGGCAAAGAGTGCCGCAAGGTCGGTGGAGAACATCACTTCCAGCCCGTTGATACGACCGTTGTTGGCGTTCATAAAGGTTCTGAAGTCTTTGTTGGAATAATCGGTGACGATCTTATTCCTGTAGAAGGTTTGGAAGTAGGTGAGGTCCACATTGAGAAGGCGACCTTGGTTGAAGTTAATGCCGAGGTCGTAGGAGAGTGAGGTCTCTGCCTTGAGGTCGGGGTTGCCTTTGTAGTTCTTTCCGCCCGCGGTGAATTGTCCCGCCGTCTGGTAGGCATCGGGCAGATAAAAAGCCGTGCCGAAGCTGCCGTGGACGTTGAGAGAGGGAAGAATGAAGTACTTGATACCGATGGAGGGGGAGACGTTGGAGTAATTTTCGCTCTTGGCTTCGCTGGAGAGCCTTTTGTCCGCCTCTATGACCAAGTGCGAGAAGGTGTATCGTACCCCGGCGTTGACACTGAGGTTATTCAGCATGTACGCACCTTGGAGGTAAGCGGCAGCGGAGAGCGCGTTGTAGTCCGGTCTGAACGGATTGTCCGGGGTGGCAAGAGCCGAGAAACGCTCCGAAGAGACACGGGAGCCGTCGAGGTCTACGCCCGCGAGGAGTGTGAAGTCGCCCCATCTCTGCGTATCGTAGAGCTTGAAGCCATACTGACGGCTACGATTCTTGTCGCTGATGAAATTGTCCGTGGCGCTTGAGGACTTCGGGTAGTTATTCTCGAGGTAGTCGGTGAAGTAGGGCGAGAAGGTGAGGACGTTCCGGCGGGTGGTGCGCTTGAGGTCAAAGCCGACGTTCAGACGGTTGAAGTCCATCGTGCTCATACCGTAGGAGTGCCAGTAATTGCCCGGCATCTCGATGCCTTCGGAGAGTACATAGGATGCGGTCACGTTTGCAGTCCAGAGACGGGAGAGGTCGAAGTCGAGCATCCCCGTGAATTGGTTCACGGAGTGCTTGGTGTGGTCCATTACGTCGCCGAAGGACTTACGGTCGAGGATGTTCATCTCCGTGTCTGTCATACCGAGGAGGTGGTTGCTGCCGATTTTGTAGTCTTTGCTCTCGGCGTTTCTTGAGAAGCCGAGGGAGAGGCGGGTGTGCCGTCCGAGTCCGCCCGTGCCATAGGCGGCGAGATGTGTTGTGCCAAAGCTGCCCGCTCCGAGTGTGACGGCTCCGCTCCTTTCTTCGCTCGGACGGCGGGTGATGATGTTGATGACCCCGCCCATTGCATCAGACCCGTAGAGAACGGAGTAGGGACCTTTGACGATCTCTACCCGCTCCACGAAGTCCACGGGCATCGCGCTTAGGTTTGTGGAGCCGGCCGGCTTGCCGTCGATGAGTACGACGGAGTAATTGCGGTTATGGGCAGAGGGGGCGAAGCCACGGATGCCGATGGCAGAGGAAGATCCGGGATACTGGATGATGTCAAGGGGGGAGACTTTCTTAAGCAGTTCGGCGAGAGTCTCTGCGGGGATGCTTTCGATCTTCTTGCGGTCGATGATTTCCACCTTCTGAGGAACCTCTTTGAGCGGGAGATTCATTTTCGTCGCAGTGACGACGATTTCGTCGAGATCGTATTCTTTGCCGCTGTATTGTGCCGAGGCGGTTGAGAATCCGAGAATACCGGAGAAGGAGAGGAGGGTGAGGAGAAGTTTTTTAGACATAAAAATTTACAGTGATGGATAACCAAAACCATAAACTTTCAGGAGCAGAGCCTCGTAAGGACTCTTGGCAGGGTATTTGACCGGAAATAAACCTTTTAGCTTTTGATCCCGAAAGCGTATGATGACGGATGTTCGCCTTGCAACTCGCATCAGGTCTTCCGGCTCGTCTCTGTGCCGAGATCTTCACTAAGGAGACCTCATAGTGGAAGAAGCCTTCCCGCCTCTCTCTTGACGAGGCAGTGACTCCGTCCCTTAAGCACCACTTGGGTTGTGAGACATACGGCTGCGGGTACAGCTTTGGCTTTTATCCGTTGTGCGGATGCTCCTTCGGGGCAGCGCACGGTACCAAATTCCCTTGATCCGGTTGCGAGTGCAAATATAACGCTTTTTATAGTTCGAGTGTTACTCCCCGTCTGTGCTGTCGTAGATTTTGGTACGTACCGAGCCGCCATCCCCGGTACGGGTCTTGCTTGATTCCCGGTCTGTACCTTTTCCCATTCTTGGTCTGTACCTCTTCTTTTTGATGAATAAGAGATCATTCAAGACGTTTATAAATAGAATATTGTAACTTTGCACGACGAATGGACGGAAAACATTTCCCATTGCTTTTGCGAATAAAGACAGGCTCAGCCTCACAACAGACATAGAACGATGCCCAAACAACTCCTTATAGTAGAATCGCCCGCCAAATCCAAGACCATCGGTAAATTTTTAGGATCCGATTATGTGGTCAAATCCAGTTACGGACACATCCGGGATCTCAAGACTTCCGGGATGGGAATAGACATAGAGGGCGGTTTCGTCCCGCAGTACGAAGTCACGGAGGACAAAGAGAAACTGGTCTCGGACCTCCAAAAGGCCGCCAAAGGAGCTTCCAAAGTGTGGCTTGCAAGCGATGAGGACCGCGAGGGAGAGGCCATCGCATGGCATCTGGCCGAGACACTCGGACTGGACGAAAAAGAGAAAAACCGCATCGTTTTCCACGAAATCACGGAGCGTGCCATCAAAAACGCACTCAAATCCCCGAGAGCCATCGATCTCAACCTCGTGGATGCCCAGCAGGCCAGACGTGTCCTCGACCGCATCGTGGGCTTCGAGCTCTCGCCTATCCTTTGGAAAAAGATCCGTCCCAATCTCTCCGCAGGGCGCGTGCAGAGCGTGGCCGTCCGCCTCGTGGTGGAGCGGGAGCGCGAAAGGCAGGACTTTGAAGTGAAGAGCGACTTCAGGGTGACGGCCAAGCTGAAGGCAGGGGATGCGGAGTTTGTGGCAGAAGTGCCGGAGAGCGCCCGCCCGAAAGATGCCGAAGCCGCCAGAGCACTCCTCGAGAGACTCAAAGGCGACACCCTTCGCGTCGTCTCCGTAACCGTCAAGCCCGGAGCACTGCGCCCCGCACCCCCCTTTACCACCTCCACGCTACAGCAGGAAGCCTCGCGCAAGCTCGGGTACAGCGTCTCCGAAACAATGCGCTTGGCTCAGAAACTCTACGAAGAGGGGCACATCACATATATGCGTACCGACTCCGTCAACCTCTCCGATGAGGCAAAGGAGGACATCGAAGCCGTCGTGACGAAAGATTTCGGTAAGAATTATCTCTCGCTGAGGAACTATCACACCACTTCCAAAGGTGCGCAAGAGGCACACGAGGCGATCAGACCGACGCACTTCGAAGTATTGGCGGCGGGAACTTCGGCAAAAGAGAAGAACCTCTACCGGCTCATCCGAACCCGTGCCATGGCGTCGCAGATGGCCGAGGCGGAAGTGGAAAGGACGCTTGTCTCACTCGAGGGCGAAAAGAACGGAGTGCCTTTTTCCGCAAAAGGCGAAGTCTTGCTCTTCGACGGTTTCCTTAAAGCATACAGTGCGGACAAAAAGAAAAATACCGTCTCCGACGAGGACGAGGAGGATACGGAGCGCGAAGCAGAGACCGCACCCGAGTCTAACCTTTTGCCCAAGATGCAGAAGGGCGACACCCCGGCTCTTCTCGGCGCTACGGCCACGGAGCGCTTCTCTCAGCTGCCGGCACGATACACCGAGGCTTCTCTCGTCAAGAAAATGGAGGAGCTCGGTATCGGCAGACCCTCTACCTACGCACCTACCATCCAGACCATCCAGAGACGCGAATACGTGGAGAAGCGGTCGAGCGAAGGAAAAGAGACCCCCTACGTGGTACTCACACTCGACAAAAACAATAGGATCAAAGAGACCCGGAAGAGTACTTTTGTCGGCAAAGATTCCGGCAAGCTTGTACCCACGGACACCGGCATCATCGTGACGCAGTTCCTGACGGAAGCCTTTCCGAAAGTGCTTGACTATAACTTCACGGCAGAAGTGGAGAAGAAGTTCGACGACATCGCGGAAGGGCATACGGAGTGGCGCGAGATGATAGGCGCATTCTATGCCCTATTCCACGAGCATGTCGAGGAGGTCAATGCCACGAAGACGACGCGCAAGATCGGCGAAAGGAAGTTGGGCAAAGACCCGAAGAGCGGAGAGCCCGTCTTCGCCAAGATCGGACGCTTCGGACCGATGATCCAGATAGGGGAGGTCACGGACGACGGTCCCAAGCCCCGCTTCAGCTCCATCCCAAAGGAAATGAGCCTCGAGACCATCACTCTCGAAGAGGCCTTGAAGCTCTTTATCCTGCCCCGAGACTTGGGCGAGAAAGACGGCGTGACCTATCAGGCGAATAACGGACGCTTCGGTCCATACGTGCGCTACGGATTGAACAAATTCGTCAGCATTCCCAAGGATACCTCTCCTTTTACCATCACCCTCGAAGAAGCCGTGGCTCTGGCTAAAGCGAAGGAAGAGGCTGAGGCCAAAAAGGTGATTAAGACCTTCGGCGAGGGAGCGGAGATGGTCGAAGTCCTCAACGGGAGATTCGGTCCCTACATCAAATACGACGGCGGAAATTACAAAATACCAAAGGGCACCGATGCCGAAAAGATGGGTGAGGACGAGGTGCGCGCCTTGATCGCGAATAGCGAGCCGACCGGACGCGGTCGGAAAAAAGCGACAGACCGAACCGACAAAAAGACACCCAAAAAGACAACTGCCGGAAGCAGAAAGAAGACGGTCGGTAAAACGACAAAGAAATAAGAAAGGATCTTATATGGAAAACGGAAAAGGGTACCTCCTCCTCATTGACAGCGCTACGGAGGTTTGCTCGGTCGCACTCGGAAAGACGGATGGCACAGTCATAGACCGAAGAGAGGAGCATACTCCGAATAAACACTCCGAGCTGCTCGCCCTCTTCGCGGATGAGCTTCTGAGAGAAATACCCGGCGGGGCACGTGCCGGACTCTCGGGCGTCATCATCAGCGAAGGTCCCGGGAGCTATACCGGTCTCCGCATAGGTGCCTCTTTTGCGAAAGGTCTGTGTTGGACGCTCGACATCCCGCTTGTCGTGGTGCCGACCACGGAAGCCTTGGCACTCGGTTTTTTGCAGACAGAAGAGGGTCGAAAGCTTCTCTCCGGTCTCAGTGATCCGCTGCTCCTTCCGATGATTGACGCCCGGCGTATGGAAGTGTACACCGCAGCCTACACTTCGGACGGGTTCCTTGCCGAAGGGGCAGAGATACGTGCCTTGGTACTCACGGACGACGAAGATCGGGCGTACCTCAGGGAAATAGCCACTGACAGGGCGGTCTTCTTCTTCGGTCCAGGAGCGGAAAAAGCCGTACCCGAGATGGCAGAGCTTCTGGGAGCAAAAGCGACGTTTTGCCCGGGCATTATGGCGGATGCCTCCTCGATGCTCACCAGGGGCTTGGAGAAGATGCAAAGGGGAGAGCGTGCGGACGTAGGCTATTGGACGCCCTTTTATCTAAAAGAATTTCAGGCTACGACTCCTAAGAAGAAATTCTAAAAATCGGTATATTTGTGGAATAGGGGAGGACGTTTCCTTCCCGCTTCGATGAATAAAAAGCTTATGAAAGAGCAAAATATGGATCTACCCCGTCGTAGTGACGACAAACTCAGAATGAGACTCAACACCGGGCTTTCCTTGCTTGCAGGCGCGGGTATCGGGATCTTGATTTACGAGCTTCTGAGGAAGAAAAGCAGCGCTAACGAGTCCACGCGCACCCCTCTTGTGGACACGATCAAAATGACGGAAAACGGTAAAGTCTCCCAAATTATGACTTTCGGATGGGACGACGACGAGATGTGCTCTTGGGCGCGGAACGTCACTTTGGACGAAGGCGGCCGGGTCTCCGACGAAAAATTGATCGAGATAGAGTACGCCCCGGATCGTATCCTCATTTCCGAGAGGAACGGAGAAGACGACACCGCTCCGGTCTTTTCGTCCGTCCTCCTCGATGAATACGGAATGGCCAAAGCCATCACCCGCAGAAGTCGCAGTGGCAGAGAGACACGCTGGGACGAAAAGATACAGGGCGCCGAGCTGCAAGAGCTCTCGAGCAATGACACCACGGGCATTGTGGAGTGGGAGGACGGAAATATCAAGACGATTTCTTTCGATGGCGTGGTGTGTCAGAGGATGACCTACTACAAGAGCATAGAGAACCATCTTTTCCCCGACCTTAATTTCCTCGCTCTCGGTCTTTCTTCGGATATGCTCCTCGCCCATCTCCTCGGGTTGAGGACGCGAAACTTCGTGTCCACCCTTGAGGTGGTCAAAGGGGACGAGATCTTTCACTACTCGTTCTCCTACCTTTTCGATGCCGAAGACCGTCCGCTGCAGATACACCAGGAGCTGGTGGTATTGGATACACGCGGGGAGGACAAGACCGGCATCCAATCGCGGGCGGAGTATGATCTCAAGTATCTTCTGAGATGACTTGGAAGATGCCCGGCTTCTCTGAAGTCGGGTATTCTCTGACCGGGTGTGTGTCCTGATTTTTGGTCTGTGTCTCGTTCTTGTCCCGGTCTGTACCTTTTACTTCTCTTGTACAGACCAAAGTGATCCTCTCGGTCTGTACCCGGATTTTCCCTCTCCGTGGGATCCGGTGATTTTTCTATGAACCTTTTATCAATCCATCTATATGGATCAAATTAGAACCCTGATACTCGACCTGCTTCACCTCCTGCCGCTTGAATTGGCAGAGGGAACGGCGTTGAAAACCTTTTTGGTGTTGGTTGTGGTCCTCGTGGCAGTGGCTGCAGTCGAACTCCTTTTGCGTCTCCTCTTTCTCAAAACTCTCCCAAAACTGATTTCGAGGATTAAGGGGTTCGGCTTTGCGGACAACCATACGCTCCAAAAAGTCATTTCCAATCTCATCCGTATTTTTTCGGTACAGCTCTTTAAGGGACTTCTGCCGGTCTCATTCCCCGAGCAGGACAGTGTTTGGCGTACCCTGTTTACGGTGGTGATCGCGATTTACACGGTTCTCCTCGTGGTGCAGATATTCAGCCGTTTGATTTCCTCGTCACGGACGTGGATGCTCACATCGAGCCGGTACCGCAATAATCCGATGGTCAACCTCCTGGAGGTGATCCGCATCGTGATCTTCTTCATCGCCGGTCTCTATGTCGTTTCCCTCCTCTTTAATGTGGATATGAATAAAGTCTTCGGAAGCCTCGCCGCTCTCTCTGCGGTGCTGATGTTGGTTTTCAAAGACACCATTATGGGCGTGGTGGCGAGCATTCAACTCTCCGGCAACGATATGCTGCGTGTGGGAGACTGGATTACGGTTCCGAAGTATGGCGTGGATGGTACGGTCGAAGATGTCTCTTTGACGACCGTGAAAATCCGAAACTTCGACAATACCGTCTCCACCATTCCGCCTTATTCCTTGATTACGGAGACGTTCCAAAACTGGCGCTTTATGGAAGAGTCCGGAGGTCGCAGACTGCAACGGTCGCTCTACATAGATATGAAGAGCGTCAGGTTTGTGGACGATGCTTTCGTGACCGAGCTCAAAAAAGCGCCCGTCATCGATAAGTACATCGATGAGGTTCTCGACAATTTCAATCCCCGTGTCTCCGAAAGGATGACGAACCTCGGACTGCTCCGCAAGTACGTGGAAGTCTACCTCAAACACCTCGACGTGGTGCATCCCAAGTATTCTTGTCTCGTGCTCACAAAAGCACCTACGGAACATGGTATCCCCCTCCAACTCTATTTCTTCTCAAAAGCAACCGATTGGCTTACTTTCGAGTCTGTCGCCAGCGAGATCTTCGACCACCTGATCGCAATCGTGCCTTACTTCGACATCAGTATTTTCCAGAAAGCGTCCGGCAACGCGGATGTCCTTGCCAAGGCTTTGCCTCATAGCGGTACCGCGAATGAATGAACTCCTAAAGGCGCTCGGACACGGCGAATACGTCGCGTTTAGGCTCTCCAACGGGATGAGGGTGATACTCGTCCGTGACGAAGCGTCTCCTATCGTCCGAGGTACCATCGTCGTCCATGCGGGAGCCATCGACTCTCCGGACACGGGGATAGCGCACTATTTTGAGCATATTATGTTCAAAGGTACGGACACCATCGGTACCACCGACTACCGAAGTGAGAAAGTACACTTGGACGCCATAGAGGAGCTTTATGATCGACTCTCGAAGACAAAATCTCCGAGCCGGAGAAAGGAAATCCAAGGGAAGATTAACGCCGAATCGGTCAAGGCCTCGAAGTATGCCGTCCCCAACGATTACGCCAATCTCGCCGGCAAGTACGGTGGCTCCGGTCTGAACGCGGCCACGAGCTACGACTATACGCGGTATGACCATAACTTCAGCCCCGAGTACTTCGAGCATTGGTGCCGGCTGAATTCCGAGCGGCTCCTCAGACCCGTTTTTCGTCTCTTTCAGAGCGAACTGGAGACGGTATACGAGGAGAAAAATATGTATGCCAACCGTCTCGGCAATACGGAACAAGAAAAAATCAACTACCGCAGAGCCTATCCGCACCCGTACGCTTTCCCCATCATCGGCAGCACGGAAGCGCTTCTCAATCCCAATCTGAAGGAGATGAAGGCTTTCTACGACAGGTATTATGTCGCAGACAATATGGCGATCATCCTTACGGGTGACCTTCCCCGGGAGGGCGTAAAGGCGTTGCTTGAGGAGACCTTCGGCAGGCTGAGACAGTCGCCCGGGGGCGTAAAACACCCCTCCAATCCCGCTCCGAAGCCTTTCGGTCTTCGCGAAAGGATGTACGTCCGCTCGTCCACGATGCACGCCAAGACGGCTCTCCTTCTCTGGCACACGGTACCCCTCGGTCACCCGGACCTATTGCCGATACAGGTGCTGCAGGAGATGCTCAATAATGACAGCAAGACCGGCAGACTGGACGAACTCGTCCTCTCCGGTCGTCTCCCCAATGTGGCGGCGTTCAACAGCTCGATGCGCGAGATGGGCTCTTTTTCGATCTACGTGATGCCGCATCCCGGGCGGCAGAGCTACTCGGCGGCGGAGCGGTTGGCTCTGGACGCACTCCGTGACCTCTCGAGAGATACGGCTGAAAATCGGAGCCTCTTCAGGCGCGTCGTCCTCTCGCTCATCAAGACGCAGTACTTTAACCTTGAGGGTATGAAGTCGCGTCACTCCGCACTGGTCAACCTTGAGAAAGAGGGCTCTAACCTCGATGACCTCGACCGTGAAATCAAAAGGCTCCGGACTATGGATTACTCCGAAGTCGTCCGTGTAATCGGGACTTACTTGGGGGAAAATTACCTCGATGTCCGAGAGCGGAAAGGGACATATCCCGTGGAGCGGATAGCGAAGCCCGGCTATGATCCCATTCCCGGACGTACCGACGATGCCGTCTCGGTCTATGCAAAATTTCTCTCCGGGCTTGTACCAAAAAAGTGCGAGATACGGACCGAAAATTTTCCCCGTGACGGTCGCCCCGACTTTGTCTACCCGGGCGGAAAAGTATCGCTCTACCACACTCCTTTCGGACAGAGCGGTATTTTCACGCTCGATATCCTCCATTTCAGACAGAAGAAAGGTCATCCCGCAGCCGAGCTTCTCCCCGCTTATCTGGATATGGTAGGCGGAGGTGGAATGACTTCCAAAGTCCTCTTCGAGAAACTTCAGGACTTGGGCGCTACCCTTGGATTTACCTACCGTGAGGATTCGTTTCTCATCTCGCTTAACGGCTACGATAGCCGGTTTGCGGAGGCTGTACGTCTGATGGTCGCATTCCTCAGAGCCCCTGACGCCAACTCCGATGCCCTCAGACAGGAACAGGCCAATTACAGGCTCAATTTCGAGACCCAGCTTCAGACGGAGATGAGCCTCTTCAGTTGGGCTTTTTCCACAGTACTGAGAGGAAAAGAGGCACGACGCACTCAGATTTTTTCTCCCGATGAGATTCTCGCCCTTACTCCGGACGATATGGTTCGGGAGCTGGAAGAGACTCTGGGTTATGAGACAGATGTGCACTATTCGGGAGGTTTGACCATAGAGGAGGTAAAGGAGACCCTCTCTAAGGCTTGGAATCTCTCGAGTGTACAAAAAGAGAGTGACGGGTACGGATACTTCGTCCCGCTTGTGACGGGAGAGGACGCCCTGTATGCCTATCCGGATCCTCACGGTGGCTCCCAGTCTCTGATCGGTTCGTACCAGGGTCTTGGGACGCTCAGCCGGGAGGACAGGCGTCTCCTTGATTTCTATGCCTATTACCTTGGAGGGTATATGGGCTCCGTGCTCTTTCAAGAAGTGCGCGAGTACCGCTCTCTGGCTTATGCCGTACAGTCTTACGCCGTCTTGCCGCATCCGGCCTACCGCCCCTCTGAGACGGCCTACTGCGCCCTTTGTCATCAAGTCTTTTCCCGCACCGACAAGACCCGTGAGGCTCTGGAGACTTTGGAACATTTCGTCAAGAGTCCTTTATGGAGTGTGGAGCGTCTCGTAGATGCACAAAAGAGTTACCGCGGAGAGGCGCTGACCGGTTTCCCGGACTCCGTGCGGATGAATACCCGTCGTGCCGCATTGCTCAGACGATCCGGGTATGATGAGGATCCGATACGGGAGAAGATTGCGCTGACGGAAGAAGATCCCGGGAGGCTTCTCGGTAGGCTCACGGATTTTCACGAAAGGGTCATCAAGTCTGCGCCTATGGTGCATACGCTTTTCGGCAACGTCGACATCCTCACGGAGGAGTACCTCGCAAGGCCGGTACGACGGCTTACCCTCGAAGACATCACGAAGCCCCCTACGCACCGCGTATGAATACCCTCGGTCGGCTCTTTCGCTTCACTTCTTTCGGCGAGTCCCACGGTCCCGTGACAGGCGGGGTCATAGACGGCTGTCCCGCAGGTCTCTTTTTGGATCGGGAAGAGATCCGGAGGCAGCTCTTGAGACGGTCTTCGCGAGACGTCGTCTCCACACCGAGGCGGGAAAAGGATTTGCCCGAGTTCCTCTCCGGACTCACGTCCGAGAGTTTTACCACCGGAGCCCCGATTGCTTTCGTGGTTCCGAATGAGAATGTCCGCGGGAAAGACTATGCCGAAATGAAGGATCTGTACCGACCCTCGCACGCCGATTACACGTACCAAATGAAGTACGGGATCCGTTCTGTGGAGGGCGGTGGCAGGAGCAGCGCCAGAGAGACGGCAGCACGTGTCGTCGCAGGAGCTGTCGCCGCACAATTGCTCCGTGGCTTAGGTGTCGAGGTACGCTCCTATACTTCTTCCGTCGGTTCTGCACCAAGTCTCGGCTACCGGGATGATGTGACGATTGAGGAAGTAGAGGTCTCGAAGACGGGGTGTCCGGACAGGGCGCTCGATGTCGCGTATTACGACCTGTTGCTCCAAGCGCGTGCGGACGGGGATACCCTTGGAGGTACGGTGACGACGATAGTGAGGGGCGTGCCCGCGGGGTGGGGCGAACCGCTTTACGACAAACTGCACGCCCGTCTCGCTTTTGCCCTGATGAGCGTCAACGCAGCGCGTGCTTTCGAAATCGGAGACGGCAGGGACATCGCCGGGTGTCGGGGATCGGAAGCAAACGACCCTTTTGTCACCATAGGGGGAACAATCAGGACTGCGTCGAACCACAGCGGAGGCGTGCAGGGAGGGATTTCCAACGGAGAAGTGCTTCGGATGCGCACGTCGTTTAAGCCGATAAGCTCCATTCATCAGGTGCAGCAGACTGTCGACAGGGAAGGCAATCCGCGTGAACTCCTTATCCCCGGCCGGCACGACGCAAGTGTCTTCCCGAGAGTCCTCCCCGTTTGTGACGCGGTGGTTGCGTTGACCCTCGCCGACTTTGCACTCCTCTCGAAAATGAACCTTTGATGATAACCGAACCGGAAACGAGAACCCGTTATGCTCGACTATTTTGAAGAAGCCGATATTGCTGTCACGATCTGCGACAAAGAGGGAAAAATTATAGAGATGAACCGCCAGTCCCGGCAGGTCAATTGTCCCGAGGGGGTCGAGACGCTTGTGGGGCAAAACATACTTCCCTGCCACCCCGAGTCGGCTCTTTCGCTCCTCAAGGAGATGATGGCGCACGAGACGAAGCACGTCTATACGATAGAGAAGAAGGGCAAAAAGAAGCTCATCTATCAGATCCCGTGGTATAGAGACGGTGCGTATGCGGGTTTCATGGAGCTCTCTATGGTCATCCCGTTTGAGATGCCCCACAAGGTCCGTAAGTAACCCGCCCTTTTCCAGGGACACGTACCGAAGTTTTGCCCTCGGTCTGTATGCCATACAAATTTCGGTCTGTGTATTCTTTCCCTCTTGGTCTGTATCTTGTTCGTTGTACTTTTCGATGATCGGGATTCTCTGATTTTGTGTCCGAAATGTAGTAACTTTGAACGTAAAAGAAAAGCAGAATAATGGAGAGAGAAAAATTTGTGGGCATCATACCCGCCCGGTATGCTTCGAGCCGATTGCCGGGCAAACCGTTGCTGGAGATAGGTGGGCGACCTGTCATACAGCACGTGTATGAGAGCGCATCAAAGGTGCTGCCCGGAAGAGTGGTTGTCGCCACGGACGATGAGCGAATCTTGCGTGCCGTGGAGGCTTTTGGAGGCAAAGCGGTGATGACTTCGCCCGACCATCCGAGCGGCACGGACAGAGTACGCGAGGCTTATGCAAAAAGTGGCATCAAGGCGGATGTGGTCATCAATATCCAAGGCGACGAACCTTTTGTCTCCGTAACCCAAATCACCGGAATAATGGCCGCATTCGAAGACGAGGGCGTGGATATAGCCACGACGGTCATACCGCTGTCGGAGACCAACTCCTCTCCGGACGAGCTTCGGAACCCCAATAACGTGAAAGCTGTGAAAGCCTCGGACGGCAGAGTGATCTACTTCAGTCGCAGCGTGGTACCCTTCTCGAGAGATCTCCAAGAGAACGAACTGCTTGCCTCTGGACGCTATTTCAAGCATCTCGGGATGTATGCCTACCGCACTACGGTTCTCGAGAAGATTACACGTCTGCCCGAGAGCCCGCTTGAGAAGATCGAGAAACTGGAGCAGCTCCGTTGGCTCGAAGCCGGCTACCGCATCCAAGCAGTAGTCTCGGAAGAAAAAACAATCGGAATAGATACCCCGAAAGACCTCGAGCAAGCCAAGGCTTTTTACGAAAAGAGGCTCACGGATGATTGATCGCAATACGATAAACCGCATCATCGACCGCGCCGAGATACTCGACGTGGTGGGAGACTTTGTGTCGCTCCGGAAGCACGGCAATGACTGGATCGGTCTTTGTCCGTTTCACGACGATACACGTCCTTCATTCCACGTCTCTCCCCAGAAGAACGTCTGCAAGTGTTTTGCTTGTGGGGAGGGCGGCAATCCGCTTTCCTTCGTGATGAAGCACGAACACCTTTCTTTCCCCGAGGCTGTGAAGTACTTGGGTCGGAAGTACGGAATAGAGGTGGAAGAGACACAGATGAGCGAGGAGGAAAAGAAAGAGGCCTCGGAGCGGGAATTACTCCTTAGAGCCAATTCTTTCGCCCGGGATCACTTCGTCTCCACGCTCCATAATGATGCCGAAGGAAGACGCGTTGGGCTGTCGTATTTCAGAGAGCGCGGGCTCTCGGACGCGACGATCAAAAAGTTTGAGCTCGGCTACTCCCCCGCTTCCTACACTGCCCTTTACGAGAAAGTAAAGGCCGAGGGAGAAGATCCGGAGGTGTTTGAGAAGACGGGTCTCCTCATCAAGAGAGACAACGGCTCCTATATCGACCGTTATCGCGACCGGGTTATCTACCCCATTCACTCGATCAGCGGGAATGTCGTGGGTTTCGGAGGTCGTATCCTCGTCAAAAAAGAGAATACGGGGAAGTACATCAATTCCCCTGCCTCCGTCATTTACGACAAGAGTAGGGAGCTCTACGGACTCTACTTCGCCAAAAAAGCCCTTTCCAAAAAGGATCGATGTCTCGTCGTGGAAGGCTATATGGACGTGCTCTCCATGCACCAAGTGGGCGTGGAGAACGTCGTCGCCTCCTCCGGTACGGCACTCACCTCCCAGCAGGTTCAGATCATTAAGCGCTATACTTCGAACCTCGTCCTCATCTTCGACGCGGACGCTGCCGGCGTGAAGGCCGCCCTCCGAGGTCTTGACGTAGGGTTCGAGAAAGATATGAGCGTCAGTGCCGTGCTTTTGCCCGAGGGCGAAGACCCGGACTCCTATGCCCAAAGCCACACGCTTGAGGAGGTGGAGGCCTACATCGATGCCCATGCGGTGGACGGATTGTGGTTCAAAGCGGAGGTTTTGCGAAAAGAACTTGGAGACAGCGTCCGGGCAAGAGCGGAGATCGCAGAGCGGCTTGCCGAGTCACTCAGTCACCACAAAAACAGGGTCACGAGGGAGCTTTACATCACCGACGTGGCCTCCAAGATGGGGATCTCCATCGAGGCTTTTGCAGGTCAAGTCGAGGCGCTGAGACGGCAACTGCTCCAGGAACAAAGCAGAGCGAAAGAGCGGGAAGAGCGCCAAAGCGGCACTTCCGGGTTCAAGCTGCCGAGTACTCCTCCTTTGGAGACAGAAGAGCCGCTTCTCCCGGACAAAAAAGAGCCTGCACCCCAGTCGGAGATTAACGAGTATGAGGAGCTCCTCCTCTCCCATATCCTAAAGCAGGGCACACGCATCATAGCCCGTGTGCCGGGGCGGGGTGAGGATATGGCGGAGCTTTCGGCCATAGACATTATTTCCGCGGAGACCCAAGACTTGAGGGAAGCAGGCGTACTCTCGCCGGCTTTTGTGACCATATTGGACGAGATCCGGGACGAACTTGGGCGGAATCCGAAGACTAATCTCCTCAATTTTCTCACTTGGAACGAGACTTCCTCCATACGCCTCTCTTCTGAGCGTGTCATCCAGAGAGATTTTTCGCTCAGTCCCCTCCACAAATCGTTTTCCGATGAGCAGGAAACCGGAGAAGTGCTTACCCAGATGCTTATGCGGGACATAATGAGCTACAAATATGCCTTTGTACTCGGAGAAATCCGCGATGTACTCCGCAAACTTTACGCGCTCAATCCGGATGAGGTCGAAACTCCGGGCAAAGAGACCAAAAGACTCTTGGAGCGCTTTCAAGAACTCTCAGTGCAGAAAAACTTCCTCGCCGAGCGTCTCGGCGAGCGCGTCATAAACCCAAGAGACAAACTAACTGACAACTAATAAACCCCCAATTACCCTATCTTATGAATGAAACCGTCATAAAGGTAAAAGAAGTGGTGAAGGACTACGCCGCCAAGCGGGCTTTGGATCACGTATCCATGGAGGTCGAGCGTGGCAAGATCCACGGACTGCTCGGGCCTAATGGCGCGGGCAAGACGACACTTATCCGCATCCTCAACCGCATCACGGCTCCCGATGAGGGCGAGATTACTTTCCTTGACCGTACTTTTACGCGCAAAGACCTTGACAGAATCGGTTACCTGCCCGAGGAGCGCGGACTCTATCCCAAGATGAAAGTCGGAGATCAGGCGATGTATCTCTCTCGTCTGAAAGGGCTCTCGAGTGCAGAAGCCAAGAAGCGTCTCGAGGAGTGGTTCGAGCGTATGGACATCCTCCCGTGGTGGAATAAAGAGGTGCGCGAGCTGTCTAAGGGGATGGCGCAGAAGGTACAGTTCATCTGCACTGTCATCCACAAGCCGGATCTTCTGATATTTGACGAGCCTTTTAGCGGCTTCGATCCTCTGAATGTGGAGATCATCAAGCGGGAAATCCTCCGGATGAAGGACGAGGGTGCCACGCTGATCTTCTCCACCCACTCGATGCAGAGTGTGGAGGATCTCTGCGATAACCTCACGCTCATTAACCGCGGTAAGGTTGTCCTCGGCGGCTCTGTCAAGCTCATTCGTCAAGGCTATAAGGGCAATCTCTACAAAATCACTTTCGACAGCGACATCCCTTTCCCTGAGGAGAAAAGAGAGCGGTATACGCTCAAAAGCCGCGACGAAGACCCGATGCTCGGCTACACTTCTTTCCTCATAGAAAACGACCTTAACCTCGCCCCAAACGAAATCCTCTCCGAATGGATGGGGTACGGCAATATCGTACTCTTCGAGGAGACCATCCCGAGTATGAACGAGATCTTCATCGATGTCGTCAAGAAGAGCGGCGTGCCAGAGGAGTTGCAAGGTGTCCTTGGCGATGGCTCGGAGCCAATGTCCGCCCGAATGTCCGACCTTTACTGATTACTTTAGCTCAGAGACAGAAATTAATTATGGAAAAGTTTTGGATCGTTTTCCTCAAAGAATACCTCCAAAGGGTAAAGAAGCCCTCGTTCATCATACTGACCATCCTTACGCCCCTCATTTTCCTCGCCGTGATACTCGTGCCGATGATTATGGGCTCCACTATGGCAGACACTTCGGATAAGACCGTCGTCGTCCTCGACTCTACGGGCAAGTATCTGCCTTTTCTGACTGCCTCGTCCTCCAAGGAAAACTTCAAGTTTGTCCCCGGCAATGAGGATCTCTCCGCTTACCGCTCGGATGCCGAAAGTCCGTACTATGCATTTGTGACGATTACGGACGACTTGTCCGAAAATCCCAAGGCAATCACCATTTTTTCCCACGCCTCTTTGCCTCCTGCGCTTGAGGAGCATATTTCCTCGGTTCTCAAAGACGAGATCAGGGACGAGCGTCTGGCGAAATACGATTTGCCCAACCTTCGCCAAATCCTTGACGACTCCAAAGTCACTCTTGATATATCTTCCGTACAGTGGTCGAAGGACGGTGGCGAGAAAAACGTCTCCGGTTATTTCGGGATGATTGTGGGACAGATCTTCAACGTTCTCCTGATGCTTTTCGTCACCATCTACGGAGCTATGGTTATGAACTCGGTTGTAGAAGAAAAGAAGAGCCGTATCGTTGAGATTATCGCCTCCTCCGTGCGTCCGACGACCCTTATGAGCGCCAAAATCTTGGCCATAGGTCTGCTCGGCATCACCCAGCTCTTTATATGGGCTGCTGTCGTGGTTCTTGGTTTTGTCATCGTTCAGAGCGTGTATCTCAGTACGGTCACTTTTGACGTGGCAGAGCTCCAGAGAAACATATCCGCTGCGGGCGCGATGTCACCGGAGAATGCGATGAGCTTTTTGGCACCGCTTGCGGATTTTGACTTTGGGACCATAATCTTTTCGTTCGTTTTTTATTTTATCTGTTGTTACGTCTCTTTCGCGGCAATATATGCGGCGGTGGGATCTGCTTTTGAGAATCCCGAGGATGCCAACCAGATTACGCTTCCCTTCTCGATGATCGAACTGTTTGCTTTCTACGGAGCAATTTATTCGTTCCAAAACCCCAATGGTCCGCTTGCTTTCTGGGGCTCTTTCGTGCCACTCTTCGGCCCGATGTTTATGCTCATACGGATCCCGTTTGATCCCCCTTACTGGCAGATACTCCTCTCTTATGCGATTAATGTCGCCTTTATGGTTCTCTTCGTCTGGATGGCTGCCAAGGTCTTCCGTGTCGGTCTCTTGATGTATGGCAAAAAGCCGTCCTTCAAGGAATTGATCAAATGGATGCGTTTCAGTTGATGGTGGTTTATGCACAGACGGGGGATGGTGAACTTTACAGGCCATTTCCCCGAATATAGGGTTTGGATGACGACCGGACACAAGCTCCGGGTATTTCTTGGTACGGGTCTTGATTTATTCGAGGCCTGTACCTTTTCTTTGTCTCGGTCTGTGTCTCGCGATCGCCCCGGTACGTGTCTCGCCACTCTGCCAACTCCTAACTAAAAAAGCGGTATCTTTGGACGTAAGAATTACCGATTGCACGATTATATGGATAATAATTTCGATCCGAATAGAGGCCCGGATCTTCCGCCTTCTCCTTCCGATGAGGGTGGTAGGTTCGCTTTTGGCGACTACTTTAACTCCGCGATGAGAAGTGCCCTTGTCGTCGGCATAGGCTTTGTTCTCCAGGCTTTGGCCATAACACTTTTTCAATGGGGGCTTATCTCGACTTTCCTGTACTTCTTGGGATTGGTGGCGGTACCGGTGCTGCTCTACACTACGGCAAAGAAGTTTTTCGGGACGCAAGTGACAGGTCCCGTTCCTTATCTCTCTGCAGCCGCGTATCTCTTCTGGACATTCCTTCTCTCTCTCATCATAGCGGCTTTGGTCTACTATATGGCTTTTTACATAATGTTCCGTAACCCAGCCGTGATGGACGCCTTGGCTCAGAGTATGGAGGCAATGAAGAGCTTCGTGACCGATAAAGCGATGTTGGACCGGATGACCGAAGCGTACAGCACAATGACGCCTAAGAGTATGACGCTGAGCACGTGCAGCACGTTCTTCTTTTTCGGCACGGTTTATGTCTATATTATTGCCCTATTCCTGCGCCGGTCATGAGAGAGAACGTGTACACGCCCGAGCTTGACCTTACGATACTTGTCCCGCTCTATAACGAGGAGGAGTCGCTTACGGAGCTTCACGCTTGGCTCACCCGCGTGATTGCCGGGATGGGGGTCAGCTACGAGTTGCTTTGGATAGATGATGGCAGTACCGACCGGTCATGGGCGGTTCTCGAAGATTTGGCTTCAAGGGATCCTCACGTGAGGGCGGTGCGCTTTTCGCGAAATTATGGCAAAAGTCCGGGGCTGCAAGTGGGATTCCAAAAGGCTCGTGGCAGAGTCGTTATCACGATGGATGCCGACCTGCAGGACTCCCCCGACGAGGTGCCGGAGCTTTACCGTCTGGTAGCCGAAGAGGGCTACGACGTCGTGAGCGGGTGGAAAAAGAAACGGTATGACCCGCTCTCCAAGACTTTGCCCACCAAACTCTTTAATGCCACGGTACGGAAGTTTTCCGGACTTGAGCTACACGACTTCAATAGCGGCATCAAGAGCTACAATTACCGCGTGGTTAAGTCCATAGAGGTGTATAACGATATGCACCGTTTCCTCCCCTATATGGCTAAGCTCGCGGGCTTTACGAAAATTGGGGAGAAAGTGGTGCAGCACCGCGCCAGACCTTATGGACACAGCAAGTTCGGACTTAGCCGGTTTGTCAACGGCTACCTTGACCTCCTTGTGCTTTGGTTTATGTCCAAGTACGGGCGAAAGCCGATGCATATTTTCGGCTTCCTCGGCAGCGTGATGTTCCTAATCGGGTTCCTTGCCCTTTTGGGCATTATCATTTACAAATTTGTCTGCCTGCAATCCGGTACCCCCGCACGGCTGATCACCGATCTGCCGTACTTTTACCTGAGTATCCTCGGAGTGATCCTCGGGACCCAGCTTTTCTTGACCGGCTTCCTCGGAGAGCTCCTCTCCAGGCAGTCCCCCAACCGCAATAATTACCTCGTGAGAGACGAACTATGAGACGGACGATGACGCTTCTTTTCCCGCTTCTGCTGCTTACGGTGACCGGTTGCAGCTCTGCCCAAAAGGAGAAAAAATACTTCAAGGAGGCAGGCGAAAGGTTTTATACCGAGTACCACTTGACCTACGAAGCCGACAGCCTGCTGACCTCGGCTGTGGACAGCACGATGCAGGCATTCGATGACGAACTTAATAACTTCAAGCCCTCCTCTTTCATCTCTGCCTGGAACCGCTCCGAGACGGACTCGCTCCCCCAAATGCTTGAGGACGTGATCCTGAAGGCAGTCGAAGTAAGCGGGAAAACGGGCGGGGTCTATGACGTGACCGGATCCCCGCTCTTCGACCTGTGGGGCTTTGGAACGAAGAAAGGCGTCAGATCACTCGCTACGGATGAGGAGGTGGACAGCGTACTCTCTTTCGTCGGATACAAGAAGCTCACGATAGACACCGTGGGGCATAAGCTCATTAAGGCCGATCCGCGGATGAATCTCAATCCCAGCTCCCTCTCCAAAGGGTATGTCACCGACCTTGTGGCCCGTACGCTCGAAGAGAACGGAGTGACCAACTATATGGTCGAGATAGGCGGAGAGATAGTCGCAAACGGGGTCAATCCGGAGGGGAAACCCTGGAGGATCGGCATCTCCAAGCCCGTAGAACGCCCCAAAGGCGAAGCATACGACGCCGATCTGATGTATGCCATAGAACTGAAGGAGAAGTGCGGTGTGGCATCGAGCGGAGACTACCGAAATTACAAGGTCATAGAGGGTAAAAAACTCGCCCACACCATAGACGTACTCACCGGCAGACCGGCTCATCAGGACATTTTGGGCGTCACCGTCGTCGCTCCGACCTGTATGGAGGCGGATGCCTGGGCTACGGCCTTTATGTCTCTCGGCCTTGAACGCGCCGAGGAGATCCTCCAAGGAGAGCCGCAGCTCAAGGTCCTTTTCATCTACGCCGACCCTGAGACCGGAGCAATGAAAACCTTCAACCGAGGGCTCGAAATCCTTGAGCTCTCGCCCCAAAACTAACCCGTATGGCTCCCGAAAAAGACACCGGAGGACGTCAGAAACTCAAACAGACTCAGAAGCTCACGGCACACCAGGTTCAGCTGATGAATATGGTGATGATGCCCGTCACGGATCTCTCGCAGAGGATAAAGCGAGAGATAGAGGAAAATCCGGCGCTCGAGGAGGGCAAAGACTACGGCGAAGAGGATGGGGCGGAAGAGCTCTATGGGGCTTCCGGCGATGACGGAGCCGGGGACCTTTCGGAAAAAGATATGGTACTCGGAGCCTACTCCGATCCCGACGAAATTCCCGACACGACCCTCAAACAATACGGCCGGGGACGCATCAACCCCGGCGATATACCCTTCTCCGAGGAACCTTCCTTACAGGACTATCTGCTCTCTCAGCTCGGTCTGACGACACTGGACGAAGGGGAGCAGGAGACGGCTAAGTTCCTCATCGGCAGCCTTGACGATGACGGGTATCTGCGCCGCCCGCTTACGGGGCTGCTGGATGATTTGGCTATATACCGCGGGGTTTATCTGACCGAAGAAGAGTTGTCGAAGATACTCGGGGTCCTCAAAACGCTTGATCCGCCCGGCGTTTTTGCCCGGGGTCTCCGCGAGTGCCTTCTCTTACAGCTCGACCGCAGACCCGGGACGGAGACAACCTTCCTGGCCAAACGGTTGCTCTCGGATCGTTACTTTGAGGCGTTTACGATGCGACATTACGCCAAGCTTGCTCAGTCGCTTAAGGTCTCGGACGAAGAACTGAGGGCTGCCGTCTCCGTCGTCACGGGTCTCAATCCCTCTCCGGGACGGGACTACGGCAATAAACTCGTGGAGACGCTCCAAGTCGTGATTCCGGATTTCGAGGTGCACGAAGTAGATGGCGAGCTCCAAGTCACTCTCTACAGGGGAGATATTCCCGAAGTCCGGCTCAACCGCGACTTTCGGGACAACATGAGCGAGTACCTTGAGGCAGGGAAAAAACGCACGCCGGAGCAGAAGGAGACCGGTCGCTTCGTGAAAAGCAAGATTTATCAGGCCAAAAATTTTGTCCAGATGCTCAAGTTGAGGGAAAATGCCCTTATGTCCACGATGATGACCATAGTGGACCTGCAACGCGAGTACTTCCTCACGGGCGAGCTCCAGAATCTTAAGCCGATGATCCTTAAAGACATTGCCGATCGCACCGGCTTTGACATCAGTACCATCTCCCGCGTGACCTCTTCAAAGTATGTGGCTACCGATTTCGGCACTTTCCCCCTCAAGCACTTTTTTACAGACGGTACCCTCACACGGGATGGCGAAGAGGTCTCTACGCACCACGTCCGCGAGCTCATCACGGAGATCGTGGACGGCGAGGATAAGCAGAAACCGCTTAGCGACGAAACCATCAAGTCCGAGCTTAAGCGGCGGGGCTTTGACGTGGCGCGCCGAACCATCGCCAAATATCGGGATCAACTCGGGATACCGGTTGCAAGAATGCGAAAAGAAGTCTAAATTTGCAGAGGAGATGGAACCGAGAGTCCCAATCGTCTTGGCAATCCGATCAGAAACTGTTATATAAAACCCATTATACTCATCATCTTTATTAAAAAAGCAAACGCAAGCGTATGAACTATCCCGCAAACTTAAAGTACACCAAAGACCACGAGTGGCTCCTCATCAGCGGCAGTGAAGTGACCATCGGTATCACTGACTATGCACAGAGCGAACTCGGCGACATCGTATTCGTCGACATCCCCACTGAGGGCGAAAGCGTAGAAGCAGGCGAGGCTTTCGGCTCCATCGAGGCCGTGAAGACCGTCTCCGACCTTCTGACACCCGTGGCGCTCGAAGACATCCAATTCAACTCCGAGCTCGAAGACGCCCCCGAACTCGTGAACCAAGACCCCTACGGTAAAGGCTGGATCATCAAGGCGACTCTTGCAGACGCTGATGAAGCTTCCGGACTCCTCTCCGCTGCCGACTACGAAGCACTTCTTTGATTCATCCCGACAAGACAGATCTGATTATGGACCTCAAACCAATTGTTTCTGTCATTATGGGGAGTACGAGCGACTTGCCTGTGATGGAAAAGGCGCTCAAAAGCCTGGATGAACTCGAAGTGCCTTTCGAGGTGCTTGCCCTCTCTGCCCACCGAACCCCGGTCGAAGTCGAGGATTTTGCGAAAGGGGCAAAAGAGCGGGGCATCAAAGTCATCATCGCTGCGGCCGGTATGGCAGCACACCTCTGTGGGGTAATCGCTTCGATGACGACCCTTCCCGTGATCGGTGTCCCGATTAAGTCCTCACTTGAGGGTATGGACGCGCTCCTTGCCATCGTCCAGATGCCTCCGGGCATCCCAGTGGCGACTGTGGGCATCAATGCCGCCCAAAATGCGGCCTTGCTTGCCGTCCAGATCCTCTCCCTCTCCGACGATAAGTTGGCGGGGCGCTTTGCAGACTATAAGCACGGTCTGGCGAAAAAGATCGTTAAGGCCAACGAAGACCTCTCCAAGATAGAGGGGTATAAGTTCAAGACCAATTAATCGGATTCAGCCCTTCCGGTTCCTGTTTTCACGAGACCCGTACCAAAGAAATCTTCTCGGTACGGGTCTCGTTTCTTTTTTGGCCCGTATCTCAAGATCTCCGGGGTACGTACCAAAATCAGTCGGCAGTCAGCAGTTGATAGTTCGCAGTTGAGGGCGTAGCAGAAGGAGGCACAGGGCACCTCCTGTGCAGAAAGTTGAATAAGTTGGCAGTCGGCAGTTAGTCTCGCCTTCCTGTCTTTTGTGCCCTTTGTGCAGGAGGCGCCCTCAGCGCTTGGTAGTAGTTCGCAGTTCGGACTTTCGGCACTGTCTTATGGAATGAGACTTTTGCACGGCACCCCATCCGCCTTGATGCCTCGGGGTGCCGTGCAAAAGTTTATTCCTCTTTGAATCTTATGATTCAGTTGGATAGGGGATTCTGGGTTAGGATGCTTCCGCTTGAACCGTAGGCATTGATGGCATCCTGAGGAATGAAGAAAATTACCCTGTAATCTGTCGCAGAGATGTCCTCCATCGCATTGTGTGGGCCTGGGTAATGCCTCGTGAGCGTACCGCCGTTCCTGAAAATGTCGAAGCTTCTTTCGGCCTGATAAGCAAGCTCGAGCTGGCGCTCTTTGTCGATGCGCTCTTCGGCATTTTCTTTCGTCAGGCTGTCATAGCCTTTCCCGGGTAGTGAGCGTTCACGGATGGTGTTTAGAGCCATCTTTGCTTTGTCATAATTTCCAAGTTTGGCTTCTGCCTCAGCAATGTTGAGGTACAATTCCCCGAGTCTGGTGATGACGGGAGAGTGCAGATGGGACTCTTCGCCTTCGCGAGAACATTTGGTAATGTAAAACATCGGATAAGCCCTGTTGAGCGTGATGTAATAATCTATCACGCCTTGGTAAACTTTGCCGTCGTGGTAGGTGAACTTATAGATGCCTTGTGCCGGATCCACAGGGATGAGGTCGTACGTGTATTCCCGTTTTTCCCCTTTCTTCTCAACGGTTTCGGTTACCCGGGCAGTGCTGCCTTTCACGAACCCGAGCTGAACGTAGTTGTAGCCCGTTTGTACTCCTTTATCGTCTATATTGTCGACAATCGCACGGAAGACTTTTTTATCCTCGGAGATGCGTTCATACTGAGGGGCGATAAAAGCCGCTCGGGCGTCCACAATCTTGCCGTTGACCCAATCGTTTCGTCCCGTTTCGTCCAAAAGAGCAAGGTATTTTGCCGAAGCGTATATCTCGCCCCAGCCCATACCTCCGATGTTGGCGTACATACCGCCGATACCGTAGTAATGATCCCAGCCGGAAAATTCGGAAGAGACCCGCTTGACGACGAAGATGGATTCTTTGTTG